>CANRQI010000036.1 GCA_947632835.1 uncultured Clostridia bacterium | reverse complement strand
AGTTACTACATTATATGCACATGGCTCTGAAATATTAGTAAATGCTGGAGATGTGGTTTCTCAACGGACAAGCAGTTTTAAAAGTTGGTTCAACTGGATATTCAACTGGTCCACATGCTCATTTTGAAATTAGAATAAATGGACAATATGTTAATCCAGCAGATTATGTTTCTCCAGATAATGGAATAAAAAGTGATGACACAGATGAAATAGTTGTTGATTTAACAGGAGAACATTAATAATATTTCAAAGCTAATCAAGAAAGGAATGTAATTTAGAATGAGGAATAACTTAAAAAAAATTACATATATTTTTATTATAATTTTTTTGATAGTATTTGGTTTAAAAAATGTTTATGCAGTAACTGAACAAGAATTACAAGAACAAAAAGCTGATGTTGAAAACAAAATAAATCAAGCTAACACAGAAATTGCTGGAATAAAAGAAGAAATGACTCAAACATTAGAACAGATAACTAGGTTAAATGTACAAATAAAAGAACAAGAAGATAACATTGAAGAAAATGCAACAGAACTTGAAGAAATAAAAAAAGAAGTAGAAAGTAAAAAATTAGAAGTTGAAAAAGCTAAGGAAAATTATAATAAACAAAAAAAAATATTAGAAAAAAGACTTGTTGCAATGTATGAATCAAGTAAAACAACTTATTTAGATATATTAGTTGGCTCAAATGATTTATCAGATTTTTTATCTAAGTATTACTTATTAGAAGAAATTGCAAAATATGATAAAGAGCTTATTGGAGAATTACATAAAGCAGAAAAAAATGTAGAAAATGAAAATTCAAAATTAGAAGAGAAACAAAAAGAAACTGAAGGTGTTCAAGAGAGGCTAGAGGCAAAACGAGGAGCAATGGAGGTTTTAATTAAAGATAAAAATAATTTAATTGGAACTTTAAATTCAGAAGAAATAAAAATACAAAATGAACTTGAGCAATTTGAACAAGATAAAAAACAAATTGAAGAAGAACTTAAAGAAATTGCTAAAAAAAATGTAATAAAATATTCTTTAAATCCAAGTAAAAGTGGATATATTTCACCTTTATTAGGAAAAACTAGAGCAGATATTACGACAGGATATTATGGTTATAGTGGTCATACTGGAGTAGATTTTGCTATACCTAAAGGAACAGAAGTATTAGCTGTAAAAGCAGGAACTGTTGCTATATCGAGGTCATTAAAATATGCAAATGGAAATTATAGAAGTTATGGAGAATATGTTGCAATAGATCACCACGATGGAACAATAACTTTATATGCACATGGATTACCAAATTCTAGAAAAGTTCAAGAGGGAGATGAAGTTAGTAGCCGGGCAAGTTATAATGCTTAGTGGTTCTACAGGCAATTCTACTGGTCCACATTTACATTTTGAAGTTAGAGTTAATCGGAAAATGTGTTGAACCTAGTCAATATTTACCATAGTATATAATTTTATATAGGGATTTTATTAATATCAATAAAGAAGGGATATAGAGAAATGGAAGGAAACGAAGAGAATAAAGAAGAAAAGAAAACTGTTGTTATAACAGAAGGTGATTTAAAATATGCAAAAAAGCAATGGTTATATAAAACTATTGCGGCTGTTGTAATAATAGCTACAATAATAGGTATTGCGTCTGCTTCAGTTACTTATTATGTAACTATTGGAAAAAATTATAGTAGTTTTTATGATATAACTTCAAAAGTAAAAAGTGATAAAAATAAAAAGGAAACTGTAGCTTCTGGTGAAACTATTGACGATATTTCAGAAGTGCTTACTACTTTTGCAGATGTTATTGATAAAGAGTATATAGGAGAAATAGATAAAAATACATTAATAGATGAAACCGTTAAAGGCTTTGTAAAAGGTATTGGTGATGAATATTCTGAATATATGACAGCTTCAGAATGGGAGGATTATCAGGCAGATGGTTTAGGTAATTTCGTTGGAGTAGGAGTTTATATGACATTAGATTCTGATGACAATGTTGTTATTGTTTCAACTATTAAAGATACACCAGCAGAAAAAGCAGGTTTGCAACCAGAAGATATAATTATAGGTGTTGATGATGAAAGTGTAGTTGGAATGAATACAGATGAAGTGTCTAAAAAAGTAAAAGGTGTTGAAGGCACAGAAGTAACTTTAAACATAAATAGAAAAGGCGAAAGATTAGATTTTAAAATGAAAAGAGAAGCTATAAAGGTTTATCATGCAGAATCAAAAATGTTAGAAAATAATGTTGGTTACATATCTTTATTAACTTTTGACGAAGGATGTGCAGAAGAATTTAAAGCAGAAATGGATAAATTAGTTGAACAAGGTGCTAAGAAGGTTATTATAGATTTAAGATATAATACAGGTGGATTAGTTGATGAATCTTTAGCAATAGCAGATTTATTTTTAGATAAAGATAAAACAATATTAATTACGAAATCAGCAGATGGAACAGAACAGGTAAATAAAGCAAGAACAGATAAAAATTATGATATGGATATTGTAATATTAGTAAATAAATATACTGCAAGTGCATCAGAAATTTTAACTGGAGCATTAGAAGATAATAAAGAAGCTGTAACAGTTGGTGAGTTAACTTATGGAAAAGGGGTTATTCAAAACGTATATCAATTATTAGATGGTAGTGTATTAAAATTAACAACTCAAGAATATTTTACACCAAATAGAACAAAAATAAATAAAGTAGGTATTAAACCTGATTATGAAGTTAAAATATCTGATGAAGATGCTGAAAAAGAAAAAGATTCTCAATTAGAAAAAGCACAAGAATTATTAAAATAATTTTTAGAAAAATACTGAAATTTAATTTCGGTATTTTTTTTATATTTATTATATTAAGTTATGTCTTGAAAAAACACCTAAACTTAAAAAGTTGAAAGTATTGATAAAATTAAATTATTGTTATATAATATTTTCAAATTGTAATTAAAATAGGAGAAAAAATGAATAAAAAATGGGAAACTTATAATTTAAATGAAAATTTAGTAAACGAAATTGCTGAAAAATTTAATATATCTAAAATTCTTGCTTCTGTATTGGTAAATAGAAAAATCGTTGATGATGAATCAATAAAGATATTTTTAAATCCTACAAGAAATGATTTTCATGATCCATATTTAATGCCAGATATGGAAAAGGCTGTTAATAGAATTTTACAGGCAATGGAAGCTCAAGAAAAAGTATTAATTTATGGTGATTATGATGTTGATGGAATTACTAGTACAATGGTTTTAAAAACTTTCTTAAATGAAAACGGTTTGGAATGTCGGGTACAGGATTCCAAATAGGTTAGAAGAAGGATATGGTTTAAACATGAAAGCAATTAAAGAAATTGCTGATAGTGGGTATAAATTAATAATAACAGTGGATTGTGGAATATCTGGAATAAAAGAAATTCAGTATGCTGAAGAATTGGGAATGGAAGTAGTAATTACTGACCATCATGAGCCATTAGATGTTATTCCAGATGCAGTAGCAGTTGTGGATTGTAAAAGAAAAGATAATACATATCCTTTTAAAAATTTAGCAGGAGTAGGAGTAGTTTTTAAATTAATTCAAGCACTTGCAAAAAAATTAGGTTTAAAAGAAAAAGAGTATTTAAAATTTTTAGATATTGTTTGCATAGGAACTATTTCTGATATAGTTCCATTGGTAGATGAAAATAGAGTTATTGCTAAATTAGGATTAAAATTAGTTTCTCAAACTAAGAACTTAGGGTTAAATTATTTATTGCGGAAGTATAGGAAATAAAGAAATAAATTCAAATATGATTTCATTTGGAATAGCTCCTAGAATTAATGCTTGTGGAAGAATGGGACATGAAAATGAAGCATTGCAGTTATTTTTATCTAATGATGTAGAAGAAGCAAAAAAAATTACATATAATTTGAATGAATATAATAAAGTGAGGCAGGAGATTGAAAAGAAAATTTTTGATGAAGCTGTAAAACAAATTGAAAAAGAACATTTAGATAAAAAAAATATTATTGTTGTAGGTGCTGAAAATTGGCATCATGGTGTTATTGGTATTGTTTCTTCAAAAATTACAGAGCTTTATTATAAACCGAGTATATTAGTATGCTTTGAAGGCGATATTGCAAAAGGTTCAGGTAGAAGTATTCAAGGATTTGATTTGCATGATGCTTTGTGTAAATCTCGGTGAATATCTTGAAAAATATGGTGGTCATGAAATGGCAGTAGGTTTAAGCTTAAAAAGAGAATATTTTGAAGATTTTAGAAATAAAATTGAGGAAATTGCTAAGGAAAATTATGAGGAAAATTTAGTGCCAATTATAAAAATAGATAAAGAACTTAACATGAATGAAATTACAATAGAAAATGTTGAAAATTTAAAATTATTAGAACCATATCGGTGAAGCTAATAAAACACCAGTATTTTTATATAAAAACTTGAAAATAGATTCTATAAGAGCATTGTGTGAAGGAAAACATTTAAAACTTACATTAAGAGATGAAGGGCTTATATTACAGGCTATTGGATTTAATATGGGGTATTTAGTTGATGATTATCAATTAGGAAATAAAGTTGATATTGTTGCAAATTTGGAAATTAATAATTTTAATGGAGAAAGAACAGTACAACTTAATATTAAGGATATTAGACGTAGCTTATAATTTTATTTAGAGAGGGAATGTTTATGAATAATGAAAATGAAGTAACTATAGAAGATATATTAAAACTTCAAAAAGAAAACTATTCTAAAGCTAATATTAAGCTAATAAAAAAAGCGTATGAGTTTGCTAAAGAAAAACATGGAAATCAAGTTAGAAAATCAGGAGAACCATATTTGATACATCCAATAAATGTTGCATATATTTTATCTACTTTAGAATTAGATGACGAAACAATTTGTGCAGCTCTTTTACATGATGTTGTTGAAGATACACCTGCTACTAACGAAGATTTAATAAATGAGTTTGGACAAGCAGTGGCTGATATGGTTTCAGGGGTAACTAAGCTTAGCAAAATTCAATATACAACAGCAGAGGAAGAGCAAGTTGAAAATTATAGAAAAATGTTTTTAGCAATGGGTAAAGATATTCGTGTTATATTAATAAAACTTGCAGATAGATTGCATAATATGAGAACACTTAAATTTTTATCGAGAGATAGACAAATTGCAAATGCTAAAGAAACAATGGATTTATATGCTCCATTAGCTAATAGATTAGGTATTTATTCTTTAAAATGGGAGTTAGAAGATTTATCTTTCAAATATTTATATCCAGATGAATATAGAGAAATTGTTTTAGGATTAGATAGAAAAAGAGAAGAAAGATTAACATTTTTAGAAACTATAAAAGGTGATTTAAGAAAGGCACTTGCAACTCAAAAAATAAAAGCAGAAATTACAGGTCGTGCTAAGCATTTATATAGTATATATAGAAAAATGCAGAGAGATAATAAAACATTAGATCAAATTTATGATTTATTTGCATTAAGAATTTTGGTACACAATGTTAGAGATTGTTATGCAGCATTAGGTGTTGTTCATGAAATGTATACACCAATGCCGGGTAGATTTAAAGATTATATAGCAGTTCCAAAAAATAATATGTATCAATCAATACATACTACAGTGTTAGGGTTAAAGGGAACACCTTTTGAAGTACAAATTCGTACTTATGATATGCATAGAACAGCTGAGTATGGAATTGCTGCACATTGGGCTTATAAAGAGGCAAGTAATAAAGGTCAAAAAAGTAATATTATTGTTACTGATGATAAACTTTCATGGCTTAGAGAAACATTAGAATGGCAAAAAAATACTGAAAATCCAAATGAGTTTTTAAATACTTTAAAAACTGAACTTTATGAAGATGAATTATATGTATTTACACCTAAAGGCTTAATAAAGGTTTTACCAAGAGGGGGAACTCCAATAGATTTTGCTTATATGATTCATGAGCAAATTGGACATAAAATGATTGGTTGTAAGATTAATAGCAAAATTATGCCTATTATAACTCCTTTAAAAAATGGAGATATTGTAGAAATCTTAACATCTGATCAGGCTAAAGGACCAAGTAGAGATTGGTTAAAATTTGTTAAAAGTTCATGTGCTAGAAATAGAATAAATCAATGGTTTAAAAAAGCTCAGAGAGCTGAAAATATAGAAAAAGGCAAGGATATAATTGATAAAGAAATAAAAAAACTTCCTATTAAACAGTCTGAGTTATTTAAACAGGAATGGTTAAAAGTAGTTTTGGATAAATATCACTTTGGAAGCATTGATGATATGTATGCTAGTATTGGATTTGGAGGAATTTCAGCTACAAAAGTTTTAGCAAGGTTGCTTGAAAAATATAATGATGAACATGAAGAAGAAAATTTGACTAAAAAAATCGAGGAATTAGCACTTTCTAAACCTTCTTATAAACCATCAAAGAATGGTGTTATTGTAAAAGGAATAGATAATTGTTTAGTTAAATTATCTAAGTGTTGTAGTCCATTACCTGGCGATAGCATTATAGGATATATAACTAAAGGAAGAGGAGTTTCAATACATAGAACAGATTGTCCTAATATTAATGAATTATTAGAGGATAAAAACAGAATTATTGATGTATATTGGTATGATGAAGTAAAAGGCTCTTATGTTGTTGAAATAGAAATCTTTGCAACTGATAGAAATGGATTATTAAAAGACATTTTAAAGCAAATTGAAAGTACAAAAATACATTTAATGGGAGTTAATTCAAGAACTACTAAAGAAAAAATTGCTATAATTGATTTATCACTTCAAACAGAAAATACAGCTGAACTTAAAAAACTTATTTCACTTATTAATAGAGTAGAAAGTGTGTATGAAGTAAAAAGAAAAAGAGGTTAATTAAAAAGGAGTAATGTAACAAATGATTTTAAAACAATTAAAAGTAGAAACATGTCAAGGTATAATTACAAATACATATATTGTATGTAATGGTGGAGAAGCTATGGTAATAGATCCAGGTGGTGAAGCAGAAAAAATTAATAAAACATTAGAAGAATTGAATGTAAAAGTTAAGTATATTTTATTGACTCATTGCCATGTAGATCATGTGTATGCAACATTAGACGTGAAAGAAAAAAATAATGGAAAAGTATTGATTAGTCAAATTGATGGTGATGGATTGAAAAATCCAATAATGAATTTAGCACCTTTTTTAGGTGTAAAGATGCCTGAAATTGAACCAGATATTATTGTAAAAGAAAATGATATATTTAAGTTAGGAGATTTAGAATTTAAAATCCTTGCAACACCAGGTCATACAAAAGGTTCAATAAGTGTATATTGTGAAAAAGAAGGAGTTGTTTTTTCTGGAGATACTTTATTTAAAAATGCTTATGGTAGAATAGATTTGCCTTCAGGAAGTTTTGATGCTATTGCAAAATCAATTGTTTATAAATTGCATACATTACCAAAGGAAACAATAGTATATCCAGGTCATGGTGATACAACAAAAATAGAAGATGAGTTGGATTTAAAAGTATAGATATGGAAGGAGAATTTTTATGATACAAAAACCAAAAGGAACACGTGATATTTTACCTAAAGATATATATAAATGGCAATATGTTGAAAGTAAAATATCAAACATATTAGAAGAATACGGATTTAAGGAAATTCGTGTTCCAGTTTTTGAACATACAGAATTATTTCAAAGAGGCGTAGGAGAAACTACAGATGTTGTTCAGAAAGAAATGTATACATTTGAAGATAAAGGTGGAAGAAGTATAACTTTAAGACCTGAAGGAACTGCTGGAGCAGTAAGGGCTTATATTGAAAATGGATTGAATAGTACAATAAATCCTACTAAAATTTGGTATAATATGGCTATGTATAGATATGAAAATGTTCAAAAGGGAAGATTAAGAGAGTTTCATCAAATAGGTACGGAGGTTATAGGTACAGAGAGTTATTTAGCTGATGTTGAAGTTATTTTAATAGGAAGAAGAATTTTTAAACAATTAGGAATTGATAATATAAAAATTAATTTGAATAGTATAGGGTGTCCTAAATGTAGGAGTGAATATCAAAAGATTTTAAAAGAATTTATAGGAAAAAAACTTGATAATTATTGTAATACTTGTAAAAGTAGATTTGAAAAAAATCCTATGAGAATTTTAGATTGTAAAGAAGAAAAATGTAAAAAAATGAATATTGGTGCACCAATGATGATAGACTATTTATGTGATGAATGTAAAACACACTTTGAAAATGTAAAAAGAGTTTTAAAATCTAATAATATAGATTTTTCTATTGATAGTAGTATTGTTAGAGGATTAGATTATTACACAAAAACAGTTTTCGAATTTATTGATGAGAAAACAGGTCTTACAGTTTTAGGTGGTGGAAGATATGATGGATTAGTAGAGGAATTAGGAGGAATACCAACTCCTGCAGTAGGCTTTGCTACTGGAGTAGAAAGACTAATGGAAATGTTTGAAGAAGCTAATAAAGGAGAAGTGCAAGACTCTGAACCAGATTTATATATTTTATCTATAGGTGAAAAGGAGAATGAAGAAGCAATTAAAATTGCTGAACAACTTAGAGATTTTGGATTTGTTGTTGAAAAGGATATATGTTCAAGAAGTTTTAAAGCACAAATGAAATATGCAGATAAAATAAAGGCTAAACATCTTTTAGTAATCGGAGAAGATGAATTAAATTCAAAAATAGTAAAAATAAAAAATATGAAAACTGGTGAAGAATATAAAGTAAACTTTTTAATAGATGATATTGTTAATATATTAAAAAATTTTAGAGTTTAAATATTTTTTTGGTTTCAGTATTTTTTTAGAAATACATTAATTTACAAAAATAGTTACAAAAATATATGTTTTATGAATGAGTTTCGTGGGGACCAGCTAGCTACAGTCTGTTAAATTTTTAAATTTTACAGACTGTGCGCAGTTGGGATAATGAATAAAACATATATTTTTCGTAACTTTTGTATATAAAAAATACTGAAACTAAAAAAATAAATTTTCTCTTGAAATTTGAGTATATAAAATATATAATAAAATCGAAACTTTAATAAGTTAAGAACAAACAGTTAGGAGGATTTGAAGAATGAAAAAAATAGCAATATTAACAAATGGTGGAGATGCACCAGGATTAAATGCAGTAATTAGAGCTATTGTAAAGACAGCTGAGAAAAATAATGTTGAATGTTATGGTTTTATTGAAGGATATAAAGGATTATTAGATAATAATTTTGTAAAATTAGATTCAAAAGGAAATGCTTCTGGAATTTTAAATAGAGGTGGAACAATAATTGGTACATCAAATAGTACAAATGTATTTAATTTAAAAGTTGTTAATGAAAAAGGAGAAGTTGAATATAAAGATTTATCAGATGTATGTGTTCAAAATATAAAAGATGATGGATTTGATTGTTTATTTACTTTAGGTGGAGATGGAACTCAAAAATCAAGTAGAGATTTTTCTTTGAAAGGAATAAAATGTATTGGAATTCCAAAAACAATAGATAATGATGTTGTTGCAACAGATGTTACATTTGGGTATAATACAGCAGTTTCAGTTGCAACAGAAGCGTTAGATAGATTACACACAACTGCTGAAGCACATCATAGAATAATGGTATTGGAAGTTATGGGAAGATATGCTGGTTGGATTACTTTAGAATCTGCTATAGCTGGTGGAGGAGATGTTGCATTGATTCCAGAAATTCCTTATGATATAAACAAAGTTGTTGAGAAAATTGAAAATAGAAAAGCTCAAGGAAAACAATTTAGTATTGTTGTTGTTTCAGAAGGTGCTAGACCAAAAGATGGAACAATTACTGTAAAAAGAACTTTGAATGATGGGCAAGGTTTAGACAATATTAGACTTGGTGGTGCAGGAGAAAAAGTAGCTTTAGAATTAGAAGAATTAACAGGTTTAACATCTAGAACTACTGTACTTGGATATACACAAAGAGGTGGAACTCCTACTTCATTTGATAGAATATTATCTACAAAATACGGAGTTAAAGCAGTTGAACTTGCGTTACAAGGAATATTTAATGTTTTAGTAACATATAAAAATGGTGAGATGAGTTATGCAACTTTAGAAGAGGTTGTTGGAGAAAATGCAAAAGTTGGAGCAGCTTCAAGTAATATTAGAACAATAAAAATGGATGATCCATTAATAAATGTAGCAAGAAATATAGGAATTTGTTTAGGGGATTAGAAAAATAAAATAAAATTAAGGTAGGGATTATTAATGAAAATAGAATTAACAAATGAAGAAGTGGAAGCAATTAAATATTATAAAGAAAATATATTTAATAATGTTAATCAATTATTAATTGCTGATAGCAGGTCTGATATTGCCCTTTTAAGTGATGAACAGAATGGAGAAATAGAAATAAAATATGACAGAATGAGTGTAATGACTTATATAGAAACAATAAAATTGGTTTATAGTGCAATGATAAAAACATATTATAGTAATCCTTTTAGAAAAGATTGGTATTTTAGCAAAATTGGTACTTTTACTGAAATCCAAAAATATAAAAATGAACCTTATATTGATAATTTTATACTTGCAAATTTAGAAAAAGATGTAGATAATATTGCAGGCAAAGAAAATGCAGTTTTGTATATTTATGGTGATATAGAAATTCCTTATATGAGTTTAGAAAAGATATTTGAAGGAAGTAATGAAGTTTTAATTTCATTATTTACTGAAATTAAAGAAATAAATGATATTTCTAAAGTATCAGGTTCTCATGAATATAAAATTAATTTAGTAAAACAGGAATTACAAGAATTAAGTGAAGAAGAGAAAAATAATTTGTATGAGAATATTTTAGAAAATAGTGATGTAGTAAATAATATGCTTAATGATACAATCAGCTTAGAAAAAGAAAATGTTTCTAATTATGAAAGTATTAGAGAATTAGAAAAACAGGTTTCTGATTTTGAAATGGAAATAAACAGAAAAGAAATGAATGGTAACTATACTGAAAGTGAAAGAAATGCAGATAATACAGATTTTAATGAATTAAAAGAAAAATTGGAAATTTTTAAAAATCATTCAGCTGAGATATTTGATACAATAAAAGGAAATAATCGTTTTATTACTGAATGGAAGAAGGATATAACAGTTTATTTAATGGCGGAATGTAATCATATTCAAAAAATGATTAGAGATGAAATAAATAATATTAATAGTAATAATAGTGAAGTAAATAATATTAACAATAGTGTGAAAAATGAAGAAAAGGAAGATTTACAAGATGAAAAAAATGAAAATGTAAAAACTCCAAAAGTAAAATTAAATAGAGGGTTGTTAGAGAAATCAAGTTTTGCAACTATATCTGAACAAGTAAAAACAGAGTGTAAAGAGAATTTAGAAACAGTAAAAAAATTAATTGATAATATTAATAATTTGATTAGTAAACAGCAAAATTTTGCAAAAATTGCTGGAAATCTTGGAGCCAATTATTCTGCTTTGAATAATGCTTTTGAAATGAAAAAAAATGCAGAAATTTTAGAAAATTTAGTAAATACAATTTTGCTAAAAATTACAGATATAAAAGAAAATCAAAATAATCCTAGTGGCTCTAAGAAATTATTAAAAATTGATGAAGTAAATAATCAAGTTGCTATATTGTTAAATTATTTGAATAATCCTAAAACTTTAATTGCAAAAACAAAAATGAATCGTTTTGATGAAATGCTTGTTGTTGAAGAAAATGAGCTAAAAAGAGGCATTGCAAAAGCTATTTTAAACATTAGAGGTGAGGCAGAATTAAAAAAATTGAGAGATGATACACAAATTATAGAGGATAAAAGTCCAATTAGAAAATTTTTTGGAATATTTACTGGTCAAAACAAATTAGATGAATTTATACTTACTCAAATAGAGCTTAGACAAAATTCAATTAAAAAAACTTTATCTAAGAAGTTGAGACTAGATTATAATTATAGTGTTCATGAGTTTGTAGCCGAAATAAGAATGTTTATAAAAGATAATGAAGATGATGAATTAGTTACAGAAGATGTTAATGAACTTCGAGAATTGGAAAAAGAAATTTCTCAAAATTTTGTTATTATTGATAGTAAAGTTCAAGATATTATAAATGAAAAAGAAAGCAAAAATTTGCCAGTTCAAAATAGAATTACTAAGAAAGAACTTATAGAAATTGAAACATATAGATTTCTTAATAAGTATGGATATGATATTGGAAATATCCAAGAGCCAGAAGAAATTACATATGTAGATACTACAGCTAAGGAAATTTCAAGAATTATAGAATATATAAATACATCAAATATATTAGAATAAATACAGCTCCTCTTTTTAGAGGAGCTTATTAATAATTGAGTTTTAGCAATTTTTTATAATACAATTTAATTTACGAAAAAATATATGTTTTATGAATGAGTTTCGTGGGGACCGGCTAGCTACAGTCTGTTAAATTTTATGTTCCACAGAATTTTAAAATTTTACAGACTGTGCGTAGTTGGGATAATGAATAAAACATATATTTTTCGTAATTTAGTATGCTTTAATAAAAAATTGCTAAAACTCAATTATTAAAGGCTACACAAATGCGAAAATTTGTGTTATAATATTAAATTATTAAAGAGTAAATATTTTAATATTGATATATAGAGGAGGATTTAGAATGGAAGGAAAAATTATATTAACAGGAGATAGACCTACTGGAAGATTACATATTGGGCATTATTTTGGTTCTTTACAAAATAGAGTAAAACTTCAAAATGATTATGAAACTTATGTTGAAATTGCTGATGTTCAAGCTTTAACTGATAATTTTAACAATCCAGAAAAGGTTAGAAAGAATGTTAGAGAAGTAGTTTTAGATTATTTATCAGTAGGAATTGATCCTGCAAAGACTACTATTTTTATTCAATCATTAATTCCAGAGATTGCTGAACTTACTGTTTTTTATTCTAATTTAGTTACAATAGCTAGACTTGAAAGAAATCCTACGGTAAAAACAGAAATAGCACAAAAAAGAGAATTATTTGGTGAAAGTGTAACTTATGGATTTTTACGGTTATCCTGTTAGTCAAGCAGCTGATATAACGGCTTTTGGAGCAAAGTTAATTCCAGTTGGTGAAGATCAGCTTCCTCTTATTGAGCAATGTAGAGAAATAGTTAGAAAATTTAATAGTATTTATGGAGAAGTTTTAGTTGAACCAGAAGCAGTTTTGTCAAGTTCTAAAAGAATAAAAGGATTAGATGGAAATGAAAAAATGGGAAAATCTTTGGGAAATGCAATTTATATTTCGGATTCTGAAGAGGAAATAAATAGAAAAGTAATGAGTGCAGTTACAGATACTAATAGAATAAAAAAGGATGATTTAGGAAATCCAGATGTATGTATGGTTTATTATTATCATAAATTATTTACAGAAAATGAAAAATGTGAAAATGTATGTAAAGAATGTAAAGAAGGAAAAAGAGGTTGTGTAGCTTGTAAAAAAGAGCTTGCTCATAATATATCAGAATTTTTAAAACCAATGAGAGAAAAAAGAGCTTATTTTGAAGCACGTCCAGAAGAAGTTGATAAAATTTTAATAGAAGGAACTGAAAAAGCTAGAAAGAAAGCTAAAGAAACAATGGAAAAAGTGAAAAAAGCAATGAAACTTGATTATTTTATATAATATTGATTTTAGTTTCAGCAGTTTAAATTAAAATCTGTTAAGTTACGAAAGATATATGTTTTATGAATGAGCTTCGTGGGGACCGACTAGTTACAGTCTGTTAAATTTTTAAATTTTACAGACTGTGCGTTGTTGGGATAATGAATAAAACATATATTTTCGTAACTTGAATGTATTACAAAAAATGCTGAAACGAAAATCAATAAAAATTTATAAAGGAGGATATGATATTTATATATCATAATATAAAATGTTTGTAGATTATGTAAAAATAATAATTAAATCTGGTGATGGAGGAAATGGCTCAAAATCTTTTAGAAGAGAAAAATATGTTGCAGCAGGTGGACCAGATGGAGGAGATGGAGGAAATGGTGGAAGTATCTATTTTGAAGTAGATAAGGATGCTAATACTCTAATTGACTTTAGATATAATAAAAAATATAAAGCTAAAAATGGAGAAAATGGTTCTGGAAATCGTTGTTATGGAAAAAGTGGTGAAGATTTAGTTATAAAAGTTCCAAAGGGAACTGTAATTAAAGATGCACAAACAGGAAAGGTAATAGCTGATTTATCTGAAGAAAATCAAAAAGAACTTGTTTTAAAAGGTGGAAGAGGTGGAAAGGGAAATGTGCATTTTGCTACTTCTACAAGACAAGTACCAGATTTTGCAATTGATGGTGAAAAAGGAAAAGAAATAGAAATAGTACTTGAATTAAAATCAATTGCAGACGTAGGTTTAGTTGGGTTTCCAAATGCAGGTAAATCAACTCTTTTATCAAGAATAACTTCTGCAACTCCTAAAATTGCTGATTATCCTTTTACGACAATTAATCCAAATCTTGGAGTAGTAAAAACATCTCATGGTGATAGTTTTGTTATGGCTGATATACCAGGTCTTATAGAAGGAGCTAGTGAAGGTGTAGGATTGGGGCATCAATTCTTAAGACACATTGAGAGAACTAAAGTATTACTACATTTAGTAGATGTTTCAGGTTTAAATGGTCGAAATGCAGTTGAAGATTTTAATAAAATAAATATAGAATTAGAAAAATATAATGATAAATTAATTAATAAAAAACAAATTGTTGTGGCAAATAAAATTGATGTAATGCAAGATGAGCAAAATTGCACTGATTTAGAAAAAATTGCTAAGGATAAAGGCTTAGAATTTTTTAGAATTTCAGCTGTTACAGGAGAAGGATTAGAAAAATTAATTAATTATGTAGCAGAAATTGTTAAAATTGTTCCAAAGGAAGATATATTTGAAGGCGAAGATAAAGTTATTTACACATTAGAAGAAGATAAAGATGATTTTACAATTGAAAAAACTGCTGAAGGAGAATTTTATGTTTATGGTCCAGCTGTTGAAAGGTTAATGGGAAGAGTTAATATTGGGGATAATGAATCATTTGCATATTTACAAAAAATGTTAAAAAAATTGGGAATAGAAGATGCTTTAAAAGAGAAAGGTGTTCATGAGGGAGACACGGTAAAGATTCTTGATTGGCATTTTGAATATTATAATTAAATATTTTTAAAATGAAAGAAATGGATGATATGAAAAAAGAAAAAAATAAAGTTGCTTTTTTTACTTTGGGATGTAAAACTAACCAGTATGAAACAAATGGTATGATACAAAAATTTAAAAATGCTGGATATGAAATTGTTGAGTTTTCGTCAAAAGCAGACATTTATATTGTTAATACTTGTACAGTAACAAGTATTTCTGATAAAAAGTCAAGACAGTTTTTAAGACAAGCTAAGAAAAATAATCCAGAAGGAATTATTGTTGCAGTTGGATGTTATGTTCAAGTTGCAAAAGATGAAGTACAAAAAATTTCTGAAATTGATTTGTGTTTGGGAACAAATGAAAAATCCCAAATTGTAAATTCAGTAGAAAAATTTTTAAATAATAGAAAAAAAGATGAACTTGATGATGTATTTAAAACAGCAGAATTTGCTGATTTTGGCGTAGTAACTTATACAGAAAAAACTAGAGCAGTTGTAAAAATTCAAGATGGTTGTGATAGATTTTGTTCATATTGTATAATTCCTTATGCAAGAGGAAGAGTAAGAAGTAGGAATCCAGAAAGTATTATTAAGGAAATTTCAGAAATAGTAACAATTGGAATAAAAGAAGTAGTACTTACTGGAATACATATAGCTTCTTATGGAAAAGATTTTGATAATAATTATAAATTAATAGATTTATTAGAAGAAATAAATAAAATTGAAGGATTGAAAAGAGTTAGATTACGGTTCAATTGAACCCTTATTAATTACAGATGATTTTATCAAAAGGTTTTCAAAATTAGACAAAATGTGTCATCATTTTCATTTATCTTTACAAAGTGGCTGTAATGATACATTAAAGAGAATGAATAGAAGATATACTACAGAAGAATTTGAAGAAATTGTAAATCGAATTAGAAATATATATGATGATAGTATTTTAACAACAGATATAATTGTAGGCTTTCCTGGTGAAACAGAAGAGGAATTTTTAAAAACGTATGATTTTTTAAAAAAAATAAAATTTTATAAAATGCATGTTTTTAAATATTCTATAAGAAAAGGAACGAAAGCTGCTGAAATGAAAAATCAAATAACTCCAGAGAAGAAAGAAGAACGTAGTAATAAATTAATAGAATTATCAGAAAAAAATGAAAAAGAATATTTAGAGCAGTATTTAGAAAAGAATATTGATGTTTTATTTGAGGAAAATGAAGGGAATTATTGTAAAGGTCATACTGCTAATTATTTATCTGTAAAGGTTAAAAAAAGTAATTCTGAAGATAATCAATGTGGAAAAATATTACCAGTAAAAATTAAGAGTGTAGATAAATTGGAATTGATAGGGGACTTGATATATTAAGAAAAAAATTCAAACGTTACTTTTTTGTAAAAAAATGGTAACGAAAACTTAATATATATTTTCGAAATACATATTGATTTTAATTTAGTTATATAGTATAAATAATATAAAAGTAAATAAAGTTCCATTACTAAGGAGGAAACCAAATGAAAGAATTTAATTTGAGTGAAAATGAACAAGCAGGAAAAAATTTACCAACTAAAATAGGTGTGTGGTCAAAAATTAAAGGTTTCTTATTTCAAGAAATAGATTTAAATAAACCAATAGTTCTTGAGTTAACACCAAAAGAAGAAAAAGTATTAAATGAAGTTCATGATTTCTTATTTCAAGAAGTCAAATTTCCTGAATTACATGATTTCTTATTTCAAGAGATTACATTCTTTGGTAAGAAGAATAAAGAACAATTATAATAAACGAAAAAAGGGCATTGGTGCTCTTTTTTTATATACTAAAATTGGATTGTATTATATATATGCAAAAAGCTGGAAAGTATTGATATATAGCGAATTTTAAAAACAAAAGATAATTTAAAAAATTAAAGTTTTTTTCCAAAAAATAATTTTCTTAAATTTGGTTAGTTAAAAAAGTAAAATCCACTTAGTGAAAAAAATGATTGTATGAGAGAAAAGTCCATAAATTAGGA
>CANRQI010000035.1 GCA_947632835.1 uncultured Clostridia bacterium | reverse complement strand
TCTGAAAGCCTTTTTGCTTCCTGTGCTTTCGTTATTATTCCATTATCTCCTATTATCGCATTCAAAGATACCCCTGCTAAAATAAGCATACTGATTATCGTGTTTTTCTTACGTTATGACGAAAATTCCACTTAAATATTCAACGTATTCATATATTTCTGAATTACTGTTGTTAATTCTTGCTTTTCAATTGCGAGTTTTAATTCTTGAATTGCAACATAATTTCTATTAACTTTATATGAATTATTTTCTAAATATTCCTTATCATTCACTAATTCCAAATATCTAGTGTCTGCATTATTTATAGAATTCTTAGCACTTTCATAATCACCTATTATATAAAAATATAACGAATCTAATAAATCTCCTTTGACAAATTTTTCTCTCACTACATTTTTATCATCATAATATTTGTCTATCAACTGCAATGTTGTCATATAGATTTCTCTTAAACTACCTAAAAAATTACTTTCAGTTTGACTTTTAATAGCAGAAGAAACATTACTAATTTTATTTTCTAAATCCATAATTAAAGTATTATCAGCAGATAAATCAGCTAAATCAATAATCATCACATTGCTATTTTGGACAACTCCTGCAAAATCATTTTCAATCAAATTCCATTGCACTTCATTGTTATCATTCGAATACTCACTCAAAAAATATTTTTTTACTATTACTAAAACTTTACTCTCTATATATTCTATTTCAGAAAATGTTTTATTTGCTATTAATTCTTCTTTTGGTTTAGATTCACACCCTGTAAGTAAGATTAAAATAAATGCAAAAATAATAACATATAATATTTTAGAAAATTTTTTCATAAAATTTTATCCTCTCTTTTTATATTACAAAAATTAGTATGTACATAAAAAATTTTTTTATGTACATACTATTTCTGAGGTGATAAAAATTAATTATACAGTAAATTTATTTTCAGAAAATTCTAACAATCTTAAAAATTTTTTAAAATCATTTTACCAAAATGATATAAAATTAGAAGATGAATATTTTTTTGAAAAAAATTTTGAAAATCCAATTGATATGATTGAATTAATAAGTACTTTAATTGATAATAATGAAAAATTTAATACTGCTGTTTGGATAAGTTTAGATAAAAATATTTATATAAATATCACAGATTATAATTTAGACAAAATAATAAGGTATCTATTTGAAAGATACCCATATTAAAACTTATTCTGATTTTAATTCTCTATTCATTAATAAATCAACAGCATTCTTTGGTTCCAAGTTATTATATAATATATTATATACGCTCTCAACAATTGGCATTTCAATATTATATTTTCTTGATAACTGATATGCTACTTCAATATTATCAACACTTTCTATTACCATTCCAATTTCTTTTCTAGCTTCTTCAATTGTATAACCTTTGCCTATCATTTCACCAGCTCTTCTATTTCTACTATGCAAACTTCCACAAGTTACAATTAAATCTCCTAATCCAGTTAAACCATAAAAAGTTTTTTCTTCAGCACCTAACGCAGTTCCCAATCTAACAATTTCAACTAATCCTCGTGTTGCTAAAGCTGCAAAAGTATTATCTCCCAAATTTAAACCTACTGAAATTCCTGCACAAAATGCTATTATATTTTTTAATGCTCCTCCTAGTTCTACTCCTTTAACGTCATTTGAACTATAAATTCTCATTAAATTACTTCTAAACAAATTAGAAATTTTTTCTTTTACATCATCATGTTTTGAAGCAATAACTAAAGCTGTTGGAATTCCAATTGAAACTTCTTCAGCATGACTTGGGCCTGAAAGAACACCATATTTTATTCCTGGCAATTCTTCTTCTATAATTTCATCTAAAGTTTTTAATGTATCTGACTCAAATCCTTTCGCACACATTATAAGCATTTGATTTGGTTTGACAAATTCTTTATACCCCTGTACAGTACTTCTTACAAATTTTGAAGGAGTAACATGTAAAATAACTTCTGCTCCATCAATAGCTTCTTCATAACTATTAGTTGCTTTAACTCCATCTGGTATTTTAACTTTTGGTAAGAATCTACATTTATGTTCATTGTTTATTTCGTTTTTCTCATCTACATTAAAAGACCAAACACAAACATTTTCCTTTTTGTTTCCTAAGTAAATTGCTAAAGCAGAACCCCAACTTCCGACTTCCTATTATTGCTATTTTTTTCATATTTTTTTATTTTCCTTTCATTTAATAATTATTTATTTTTTAAAACTTATTCTATTTTCTGTACCTTCATTTAATCTTTTTATATTTGCTCTATGATTAAATAAAATGAATACAGCCATAATAATTCCAAATATCGTATATCCTGCTCCCTCTGCTATATAATTTTCTTCAATAAAAATTGTTAAAACTGGAAACAATATTGCAGCTGTAATTGAACCTAAAGATACCATTCTAGTTAATGCAAGCATAGTAACACCATATACTATACAAATCAATCCTATTTGCCAATTAAGCACTAATAAAATTCCTATACTTGTTGCAACTCCTTTACCACCTTTAAATCCAAAAAATACTGGAAAAGTATGTCCAAAAACTACAAAAAAGGCTGCTATTTGAACCGCAATTGCTTCATTATAACTTGAGCTTAATAACTTAGCTAAAATAATTGCAACTATTCCTTTTAGAATATCACAAATTAAAACTATTAAAGCTGCCTTTTTTCCAACTGTTCTAAGCATATTAGTAGTTCCTGCATTTTTACTTCCCTTTTCTCTCAAATCAAACCCTGCCATTTTTTTGCTTATTATTACAGAAAAATTAATACTACCTATAAAATAAGCAATAATGCCAACTGCTACATAAATTCCCATATTTTAACATCCTTTCTAAAAATTACTTCAAACCTTTTTCTTTTATTATTAATCTAACAGGAGTACCTTCTAATCCAAAATTATCTCTAAAACAATTTATTAAGTACCTTTGATAAGAAAAATGAAATAAATTCTTATCATTAACAAATATAACAAATGTAGGAGGCTTTGTACTAGCTTGAGTTCCATATAAAATTTTAAGTCTTTTTCCTTTATCACTAGGTGGTTGAACTACAGAAATCGCCTCATTTATAACTTCATTTACAACTGATGTTGATATTCTAAGTGCATTTTGACTAGCCACATTATTTATCATTTCAAATAAATTATTAACCCTTTGACCTGTTTTTGCTGAGATAAATATAACAGGTGCATAAGAAGCATAACTTAATTTATTATAAACTTCTTTTTTATATTTTTCTAATGTTCCCGTTTCTTTTTCTATCTCATCCCATTTATTTACTGCAATAATTATTCCTTTTCCTGCTTCATGAGCTTCACCTAAAATTTTAGCATCTTGATCTGTTACTCCATCTTTAGCATCTATCATAACAATCGCTACATCAGCTCTTTCAATAGCAAGTAATGTTCTCATAATACTAAATTTTTCTATACTCTCATTAACTTTACTTTTCTTTCTAATTCCAGCTGTATCAATAAAAATATATTTTCCATGTTCATTTTGAAATTCTGAATCTATTGCATCTCTAGTAGTTCCAGCTACATCACTAACTATTGCTCTAGGTTCACCTAAAATTTTATTTAATAATGATGATTTTCCTGCATTAGGCTTTCCAATAATTGCTATTTTAATAATATCTTCATTTTCCTCATTTTCTTTCTTTTCAGGTAATTTATTATAAATTTCATCTAAAACATCTCCTATTCCAAGAGCATTAGTAGATGAAACTGGGAAAGGTTCACCTAAACCTAAATTATAAAATTCATAAATTTCAACTGGTGTTTCTCCTATATTATCTGATTTATTACAAACAACTATAACTGGTTTTTTAGATTTTTTTAGCATAATACTAATTTCTTTATCAGCACTTGTTAAACCTTGTTTAATATCTGTCATAAATATAATAACATCAGCTAAATCAATAGCAATTTGAGCTTGCTCACGCATTCCAGATGATATTACATCATCTGTTTTTTCTTCAATTCCTCCTGTATCAATTAATGTAAATTCTTTATCTCTCCAAGTAGCATCTGCATAAACTCTATCACGAGTAACTCCTGGAGTGTCCTCTACTATTGATATTCTTTGACCAACAATATAATTAAAAAATCTTGATTTTCCTACATTAGGCCTACCAACAATTGCAACTATTGGTTTCATTTTATCTCCCCTTAATTTATATATTATTTTTCAAGTTTAAATATTATATAACATTTTTTTCGAAATTTCAATAATTCGAGTTTCGGTATTCTCGAAAAATATACACTCCAAAAGCAACTAAGCTTATTACAGAAATCAATTTTCCAATCCACATAGCTTTTGTTCCTTTATATTCAAGCAAAATATCAGATTTTGGTATTTCTGAAAGTGCAATTGCAACTAACCCATTTTGACTCTCATAAACATTAACTCTACTTCCATCAACAGTAACCTCATATCCTGGATAATAAACATAAGGAAATTCAAAAATAGTAGGAGTTTCAAGTGATTCTACTTTACAAGTAAGAGTAGAACCTTTTTTATCAACATCTTCTACAACTCCTTGTCCTTCTAAAACTACAACAGTATCTTCTCTTGCTGCTATATAAAATCTATTATTATTTACCATTTTTGGTAAATATTCTCCTTTACCCATTGCAACAATTATTTGATCTTGTTCTCCTGACATATAACCTATATCCCATTCTTCAACTTTTTTCACATTTTCTGTAACAGGTATAAAAGATTTTAAAGCACAAACATATACAATCGAAATAGTTGATATAACTAATATGTCAAAAAAATTAAATTTTTTTATTACAACACTCATATTTATCGCACAAACTATTGCAAAGCAAAAATTTGAAATAGTTAAAAATCTCCATGGAAATTGCACTATTGATAATGCTTCTCCAAATATTTTCCAAGGAAAAATATTTGTTGCCATCAAGCTTGTCAATATTCCAACAAATAGCAAAAATATATATTCTTTCTTGTATCTTTTTTCAATTTGTCTAAAAGCTGCTATTGAAAATCCTAACATTACTAATATATGTGGGCCAAGTTCATAAACACGAATTAATTTTTTGGGCGTAACAAATAACTCTTTTAGCTTTAATGCTTGGTTTGCTACTGATTCTTTAGTTGCCATCATACCTGACTGATAAACTGCATATTCAGAAGCAGTAATAGTTTGAAAAAGTGGTAAAATATAAAATGCACTTAAACCAACAATAAATAATACATTCAATCCTAATTTTTTTAATACTTCTTTATCTTTAAGTTCTACTAAATTAGCACATAAGTAGCAAAATGCTAAAATTGCAGTTATAATTGACATTAAATTATGTGTAATTATTAATCCAACTGCTCCAATTGTTATTAAATAACTTGCTTTTTCTTTATGAAATAAGTTATACATTCCCAAAAACACTAAAGGAATAAACATATATGATAAAAATTCCCCTAACGCATTTCTTATATACATATCAGTTAAATGATATGGCATTGATATATATAAAACTCCTGCAAGTGTTCCTGTAATTTTATTTCCTGTTAATTTCTGAACTAATTTATACATTGTAAATCCAGAAAATAATAATCCTAAAAACAAAGTTAATTTATAAGCATTTACAAAATTTCCTACAATAAATTTACATAATATAATAAAAACAGTTGAAAATGCACCATAAAACATATTCCAACTATAACCATATCCATTGGCTAAATTGGAGAGTACTTGAGTACTCTCACCAGCTTTCATTGATAAATACGTTGAATACGCTCTACAAATATGTTGTACCCCATCATCAAAATATACATCTAAATTTTTCCATAACAATGGTATTGATAAAACCATTGTTGCTATTAAAATTACTATTCCATATTTATATTTTTCTAATATTTTTTTCATAATTCCTCTATCAGTATAATTTTTATAATAATTAATATTCCAATTGACCTTTTAAAAATTCATCATCTTTAATCCAGTCCTCAACATTAAAAACTTTATATACAGTTTTTGATTCTCTAACATAAACAAGTTTAATTCCAGAATTTATTATCATTTTCCTACACATCAAGCATGGAGCTGCCCCCTCTTCATACTCATTATTCTCTGTTCTATATCCAACTAAATATAAACTACCTCCTAGCATTTCTTGCCTAGAAGCATTTATTATTGCATTCTGCTCACTATGAACAGAACGACAAGCATCATATCCACCATGCCTTTCATCTGGCAATAATTTCTTTTTTGTACAATATCCTAAATCACAGCAATTCTTTCTTCCTCTAGGAGCTCCTGAATAACCTGTAGAAATAATTTGATCATTATTTACAATTACTGTACCATATTTTTTTCTCAAACACGTAGACCTAGAAGCCACTGTTTCTGCTATGTCTAAATAATAATTTATTTTATCTATTCTTTCCATAATTTATCCTACTTTTATTAATATCCTGGTTTTTCTAACAAATGGAACATATTCTTTTTATACTCCTCAACTCCTGGTTGATTAAAAGGATTTACTCCTAGCAAATTTCCTGACATAGCACAAGCTTTCTCAAAGAAATATATTAATTCACCAATAGTTTCTTCTTTTAATTCATCAATTTCTACTAAAATATTTGGAACATTTCCACTAACATGTGCTAAAATTGTTCCTTCCATTGCTTTAGCATTTACATATCCCATTTTTTTACCAGCTAAATAATTTAAACCATCTAAATTCTGGTCATCTGGCTGTATAACAATATCTGAACTATTTTTCTTTACACTAATAACTGTTTCAAATAATGAACGCTCTCCTTGTTGTATATATTGTCCCATAGAATGTAAATCTGTAGTTAAATCAACACCTGTTGGAAAAATACCTTTAAAATCTTTTCCTTCACTTTCAGCAAATAATTGCTTCCACCATTCTGTAAAATAATGTAATTTTGGCTCATAATTAGCTAATACTTCAATCTTTTTATTTGAATTATAAAGTAAATTTCTAACTACTGCATATTTATAACAGTCATTATATTTTAAATTATTATCTGAATATTTTTCTTGTGCCTCTTTTGCACCCTTCATTAATTTATCTATATCAATTCCAGCAGTAGCAATTGGTAGAAGCCCAACAGCTGTTAAAACTGAATATCTACCCCCAACATTATCTGGAATTACAAATGTTTCGTATTTTTCTTCATTTGCAAGAGTTTTTAAAGCACCTTTTTGCTTATCTGTTGTTACATAAATTCTTTTTCTAGCTTCCTCAACTCCGTATTTTGTTTCTAATACTTCTCTAAAAATTCTAAATGCAATTGCAGGTTCTGTTGTAGTTCCTGATTTAGAAATTACATTTATAGAAATATCTTTATCTGCAACAAATTCTAAAATATCATTCATATATACTGGACTTAAATTACAACCTACATATACTATTTGAGGTGTTTTTCTATGGCTATCTGATATAGCATTATAAAAAGAATGTGTTAAACTATCTATAACTGCTCTTGCACCTAAATAAGAACCTCCAATTCCTATTACAACTAAAACATCTGAATCTTTTTTAATTTTTTCAGCTGCTTTTTTTATTCTTTTAAATTCTTGTTTATCATATTTTGTAGGAAGTTCTAACCAACCTAAAAATTCCTTTTCATCACTAGCTCTATCGTTCATAGATTTATGAATTTCTGCAACTTCATCTGCATATTCCATAATAGTTTTTTCTTTTATACTTGAATTTTTTAAATTTAATTTAATCATAATAAATTACATTCCTTTCTTTTTTATATTATTTAATGAATAAAATCTATTTCTCTCTTTTCTCATTTTTACTCCTCAATTATAACATAAAAATAAAAAAGTTGTAGTATTTTTTATAAAATATATAAAAAAAATAGACCATCTTCTAAAAGACAGTCTATTTGCTAATGACTAAATATTCTATTTATTTATTATTCGATTACAAATTAATATAGCAATTCCTATACGCATCCCCCCTAAATAATTAATTTTTAATTCTAAAATATTTAACATTTAAATAGATTCCAAGCAGAATATAAAAATATCTATGTAATTAGTTGGCAGGATAATATTAATATATTCTGGAAATTAAGAGAATTAAAAAAAGAAGCAATTATAAACACAAGTTTTTACAAACTTTAGTTCATTAGCTTCTACTTTAAAAATTTAAACAACCACACTTTTAGACATAATAAAAATTTTGAATATAACAAACAAATTGATAAATATTAAAATATATTTAGAATTATATATATTATACAACACTATTTTCAAAAATGCAAGTATTGTGTACATTATTTTGCAATTATTTTTGACTTATATAGTAATTTTTCAAAATTTTCACAAATCAAATTATCACAATATTTTATTCCATTTTCATAATTTTTTTCATCTCTTACAGTCCAACCTAAAATTAAAACCCCAGAATTTCTATATTTCTCGATTTTTTTATTTGGTAAAGAATTAATATCATAAGATATAAATTTAGGTTTAGTAAAAAAGTTCATAAACATGCTTTTTAAAAAAAATTTTTTTATTATAAACATTTTATCTTTTTCAAAACTTTTAGATAATTGACCTCTAACAATTTCTGGATATTTTCTTTTAAACCAATATATTGAGAATGGATTGAAACTTTGTATTGCATAATTTCCTTTATATTTTTTCAAAATATTAATTAAACCTTCTTCTAATCTTCCGAACTTTAACATCAGTTTTTAACTCTATTAAAATTGGAACTTTACCATCAATTAATTTTAAAACTTCTTCAAATAATGGAATAGTGTAATTTGTTTTATTTAATTTTAAATCTTTTATTTCCTCATAAGTACAATTTTTAAGCTGTTTTTTTACACCTGTCATTCTTTCTAAATTATCATCATGAAAAACAATAATTTTATTATCCTTCAATATATGTACATCAAGCTCTATCATATAATGATTTTCTATAGCTTTTTCAAATGCACCAACTGAATTTTCTGGAATGCCAGCTTTCATATTATGATAGCCTCTATGAGCTATTAAGTTTTCAGTTAAAAATTGTAAATTTTTCATTAATATTCCTTTCCTTAAAAGCATAAAATTTATTCTTCAAACTTCTTTTTATTATACTCATCTAAAAAATGATAAATTTTGCCATTTTTTCTATAAGATATTAATGTATCTAAATTTACATTCTGAGCACTTCTAAAAATATTTATATCAATATTATCATAAACTTTTCTTAAATCTTTTATAAGCATTTTCATTTCCTGTCTTTTAGAATTTCCATCATTATTATTACATTTTGTATAATGCTCCGTAAATCTACATGCACATTGTATAAAATCTAATTTATTTTTATTTTTCCAACTTATAATATCTGCTTCTTTTACATAATATAATGGTCTAATCAATTCCATTCCTGGATGTGATGTACTCTGAACCTTAGGCATCATAGTTTGCATTTGAGCTCCATAAAACATACCCATTAAAATTGTTTCAATAACATCATCAAAATGATGCCCCAAAGCAATTTTATTACATCCATATTCTTTTGCTTTTTCATATAAATATCCTCTTCTCATTCTAGCACAAATATAACATGGATGATCATCTATATTTGCTACTGAATCAAATATCTTAGTTTCAAAAGTTACCAAAGGAATATTTAGTAATTCAGCATTTGAAATAACTTTTTTTCTGTTCATTTCATTATATCCAGGATTCATAGAAAGAAATACTAAATCGAATTTCATTTTCCCATGTCTCTGTATTTCTTGAAAACATTTAGCCATAAGCATAGAATCCTTCCCACCAGATATACAAACAGCAATTTTATCATTCTCCTGTATCATTTCAAATTCTTGGATTCCTCTAACAAATTTAGACCAAATTGATTTTCTAAAATTCTTTATAATACTTCTTTCTATTTCCTGATATTTTTCCAACTCATATTCTCCTTTAACTCGTCATATTAAAATGATTTAAGCTCTATACAATCAATCATATTATTCATTACTTGTTCTATATAAACTGACAAATCATTATAACTTTTTCCAACATGTGAAGCATCTATTCTATAACATAATAAACTACCATCATCTAATTCTTCAAAATGTATGTATACCTCATTTTTCATTTCATCTTCAGGATAATCTGTAAGTACAGTCCATTCACCAACTGATGACTCGAAATTAGTTGCCATCTCACAGTTTGTAGCATTTACAATATAATCAATATACTCTTCTTTTGTCATATCTGTAAATAATGGTCTATATATTTCTACCTCAGTATTAACAAACATATCATTGTCAGAAAGCTTACCCTTTAATGTAGCCATAACTATTTCTTTATAGTAATCATCACCTAATTCATCTTCATTTGCTTTTTCTAATTCTAATGATTTTGGATATGATATTATCATACCTTCCAATTCAGTAATTAAAGAATCATATTCTGGTTCTTTAGTTGGTGCACCAGGTTCTTCATATATTTCAGTAATGTCTGTAGTATCATTAACATCAGTAATATTTGTAATAATAGTTTCATTAAGCTTTTCAGTATTTGCTTCTTCCCAATCCATATCAACTATACAATATTTAGTATATTCATAATCATCATTTAATTTTATTTTTATAGTTGTTCTATATTGTTCAATATCTTCAAAGTCATTGTCTGGATTTTCTATATAACTTTCATCATCATAACAATAAACATAAGTTATTGTATAAATTCCATCTTTATATTTTATGTCAGATATTTCTAAACATAATTTACTTATAGAATAAGTTGGTTCAGTATGAACTTGTTCATATTCATTATTTTCTGAATTATATACAAAATTTCCATCAAAATTTGTAATTGGTTCTTTTATCTCTTCGCCAAACATTTCTTTTATAACTTTATGAACTTCATCAGCCTCATAATAAGGCATATCTTGAGCATTAGGATATTCTTCATAATATTTATCATATATAAATCCCATTGCAACTCCAACTTTAAGTTCATTTATTTTATTTTCCAAACTTGATTCTATAATTTCTGGATAATCTTTACACATATTGAAATTTATATATCTGCCTAAAACTTTTTTTAGTTCAACTTCTGAAAGTTTTTCTAGTTTTGAATTACTTAAACTAGATACTACTTGTATTTCCTTTTTGTTCAAATCTATTTCCAAAGTAGCTATATTACTATCATTGTTTATTTCTAATTGCAATTTTGTTGTATCATCTGTAATTGAATTTAATTTTACTTTTTCTATATATTGATAAGTTTCTTTATCTATTTTACTTGCTTTTTGGTTTCCAACTTCTTTCTTACCATTTGTTATATCATAAACAACATATTGTTCTGGATGTATCTTTGCATCTTCTGAAAATTGAACATCTAAAACTAATTCTGCTTCATTATTTTTTGAAATTAAACTTCTAATTTGTAATTTTAAACCATCTGCTATTTCAATATATTGATATGAAATTGTTAAATCTCTATCTGATAAAATAGCTGATTTATCATTAACTTCTTCTTTTTTACCTATATTTTTTATCATAAAAAATACATTATCATAACCTTGTGTTACAGCATATACATTTGCAGATATAAAAACTATCATCAAACTTGCTGCTATTGCTAGTAATTTCTTTCCCTTTTTGCTTTTTTTATCTTTTGTAGTATTAAAATCTACTACTTTTTGTTCCATATTATTAACTTCCCCTTTTAAAAATTTATTAAATACGTCATCTGCTTTTTTTGAAATTAGTTCATCTTTTTTAAATTTATTTTTTATATAAGAATCTTTTTCGTTATCCAATGTCTTCACCTTCTTCCTTTTTCAATATCTCATATATTTTATCTCTTGCTCTTGCCAATCTTGATTTAACAGTTCCTTCTGGAATGTTAAGAGTTTCGGAGATTTCTTTAACAGAGAATTCATCATAATAATATAAAACTGTAACTACTTTTAATTCTGGATTTATTAAATTTAAAATTCTTTCAACATTAGATTCATCACTATAAATATCATAATAACTAACATTTTCAGTTTCTTCCATTTTCTTATTCAAATATGATATTTTCTTGTTCTTTTTTAAAATGTCATAACATTTATTAATAAGAATTCTAATAATCCATGTTGAAAATAAACTTTTATCTTTTAATGAATCAAAATTTTTATATGCACTAATCAAAGTTTCTTGTATTGCATCACATGTATCATCATCATTTTTTAATATTGCCATTCCAGTTTTATACATCTTTAATTTTACTTTATTAATTAATACTTCAAAGGTTTCCGGACTGCCTTCTGCTAAATTATAAAAATCCTCCATTTCTTCCTCCTATATATTAGACGTATTTTATTTTTAAAAGGTTCAAATTTTTTTATAAAATTTTATTAAACATATTTTTTATTATATTATATAATCTTAAATTTATCAACAAGTACCTAAATGTTTTAAGTTTCGGTGTTTTTTTAATATTAAGTTACAAATTATAAATTAAAAAATATATGTTTTATTCGTTTTCCCAACATACGCACAGTCTGTAAAATTTTAAAATTCTGTAAAACATAAAATTTAACAGACTGTAGCTAGCCGGTCCCCACGAAATAACTTCATAAAACATATATTTTTTTATATTTTCAATATAGCAATAGCAAAAAAGTTTTAATATATTTTTTTAGTTATGGTTTGTGGGGACCGTTTTAGAAAATGTTATAAACGTTAGTGAATTACATTTTCTTAAATGGGGAGAATAACTTAAAAAATATATTAAAACTTATTGAAAATTTATAACTTAATATTGTAAAAACACCGAAACTTAAACATAAATATTAGTTGAAATCCAATATAATCTGTGATACAATATTGCAAATGTAACTGTTAACAATAGTAAGGGAATTCCCTTACACCTTATGCTAGGAGGTGTATTAATGCACTCTAGAAAAGTTCCAACAGTTCCAGCGCATTTTACCCAAGTAATGAAAAAACGGTTTACTCAAAAGCACAACCGTAATATGAATTATTGGGAAAAAAGATGGCAAAAAAAGAAAGAAAAGAGTAATCAAGCACAAGTAATGAGATTATTAAAATTTCATGAAGATCTTGATACAATTTCAATCGGTCCAAATGCTTCTGTGGACGAAACATTAGACAAATTTGTAGAGATTATAAATATTGTCACTACATTTTTTGATAATGGTAAAATCCAATTTTTTCCTCGAAATACGGTAGATATTAAGAAATTTAATATTATTGTAAAAAATATCGTAAGAAGAGAAAAAGCTATTTTTGGATATAAAAATATTTCTGAACCACATGAGCGCGTAACAGATAAAAATTTACTTATTGGAGATGCTACCGAAGTAAGCTCCAAAAGTAAAGTTAGTAATTTCATCAAAGAAATTGACGGAAAAAAATACAAAATAGTTGTAAGTATGACGCCGATTTCAATGTGGAAAAATAAAAGAGTCAGAAGTATATCTGGCAAAGGGCTACGCTTTAATTACGGTGTATATATAAAGCAAATTAACCTAATTAAAGAAGTCCTCTTTGAAAATATCGACAGAATTATTAACTCATTATAGTTTTATTCAGCGCTGGAAAACCAAGAATTGACCAATGGAAAACCACCATTGGTCAATTCTGTTTTTATTAATTCATAAAATAAAAAGCAAACAATAAGCCGGGTTCTGTATAAAATAGTCATTTATCTAGGATATATATTGCTATATACCTCAAGCCACTCATGTATTAAATAAACTAAACGAGCAGTTTTTACAGTTTACACATACAAGGTGTTGCTCCAGATAGGGTTTACATTGACGCAATGTATCACTACATCACCGGTAAGCTCTTACCTTACCTTTTCACCTTTGCTGAAATGAAATTAACTTTCACTTAGCTGTTATTTTCTGTTGCACTTTCCCTAAGGTTACCCTCGCTTGACGTTATCAAGTATCTTTGCTCTATGGAGCCCGGACTTTCCTCTCGTAAAACCTTTCGATTTTTACCAGCGACTATTTTGTTTACTTCTTTTTTATTATACATTATTATCTTTATTAAATCAAGCCAGAAATTTTTGAAGTTCTAGCATTTAATATATGCTAATTAGATTGAATTGCTTTTAAAGAATCCCTATATGCAGTAGAAAAATCATAATTCTTTTTTACTTCCCCAGGACTGATACCGTGTATTATATAATCTCGCGCACTCGCAATCCCCAATAAGGTACACCCAGTTACCACAAATACCCGATACGGCCCTACCAAATTCAATGAATTTCAAATCCGAACTATATTCTAAAAAGTCATCATAGTAAGATCTTGACAAGATGCCTTCTTGCCAAGGCTCACCATTTAAATACCAGGATTGCTTAACAGTATTATCCCTAGCACTGATTGATAAAGTTAAATAACAATGTCCCATTTTAACTCCGCTCCTTCGGACCTTTCTGATTTCTAGGCAAATCAGGAAGGTCTGAGAAACTCCCTGCATCTGACCCACCATAAGAACTTAAACTATACCACAAAAGTCTCTCTATTAAGCAAAAACCTCGTCATACTGAATTCGCTATAATGTCCACTCCATAGCGAAAGTAATGCACTAGTATCTTCATTCAAAAGAGCACCGTAACCACCACTTATCATTCCACTAAACTCAAACGTCAAACCATTAGAAAAGTCAAAACCATTTTCATTTTTTATTTCAATATAATTATTTCCTCCAAAAATAAATTTCTGTTCTTTTAAATCAATATATTCATTTGCATTTGATGATATTTGCCTATCATAACCTTCATCTTTTTCTTGAACAGAATTTTTTTTCTTTTGCTCCTCATAAGCCTGTTGTCGACTTTCAATACTATTATACTTATCTTTATCAAAATATCTTAATGTTATATTATCTCCCCAACTATTTTGACCTTCACCAATATTGGTTGCGTCCATATTAAATATTAATCCATCTTTTACTCCTATTGTGGACTCAAAATCTAATTTTGTAAATGTATCATCTTTTAATTCTTTCATTTTTCCATCTTTGTCAACAAGCCAATTCGTTGTTGCTTCTTGTCCATTTTGTAATTTTGTTCCTTTTGGAATATAATAATATCCTGTTCCATATACCTCTCCTGTTGCTTTTTCTACTATTATATTCCATTTATTTCCATTTTCTACTGTTCTATCAAACAGTTCTTGCCCTACACTCATTTTTCCATCATCATTCATCATATTTTCTATAAACATCAATTTCAATGTTTCTTCATCACTTGCTTTTTCTGATAATTTTTTCGCCTCCTGCGCTTTCGTTATTATCCCATTATCCCCTATTATCGCATTCAAAGATACTCCTGCTAAAATAAGCATACTGATTATCGTGTTTTTGTTACGTTATGACGAAAAAAGTCGACATTATTATACAAATGTCAGCTTTTTTCATTTTATTAAAAATCCTTCACATCCCATTCTAAGTTCTTAATATTATCCCAATTAATTATTGGATTATTAGAAATTCTTAATTTTCTTAAATTTCCATTTTCATATAAATCAGTAATAATATTTAAATTATCTAATCTATTCTCACCATTTTGAACAACATCTTCAATTAAATTATTTTGTAAATTCAATTCATTCAATTGTAACATATCATGTAAGAAAAATAAATTTGTTATTCTATTAGAATTTAAAGATAATGTTTTTAAATTTGTACAATTTTTCAAAGCAGTTACATCCGAAATATTACAATCATGTAAATCTAATGTCTCAAGATTTCTAAAATTACTCAAACCTCCTATATCTGTCAACATTTTGAAACCAAAAATACTAATAGACGTTATATTGTTATTTAAATTTTCCATACAATTTAAAGAATTTAATGTATTAGTAAAACCACCATTACAATAAGCGCTAAATTCCTCTAAATTTAAACATTTTGTTAATGATGAAATAATTTTCGAAAAATTCTCATTTGTAACATCACCCTCTATACCTGATAACCTAAAAGTTTGTAGTCTACATTCATCATCAAAATCAATATCTAACGAATAAGAATTTGTTAATAATTCCAGATAAATTATACTTTTAGGAAAAATTATTTTTCCAGTCTGTGCATAAGCAATTTTAAACGTTTTCAAAGAAGAGCATCCTGTCAAATCAATCACTTCACCAGAAAGAACATTTCGATCTTCTCTATAATGACCTGTTATTTGGGTTATTTTATCACAATTGTTTAAATTTTTCCAAACAGCAGCAGAAGCATAAAAACCAGAATCAACATTTGCAGAATTAAAAAAACCAAGAGAACCTGGTGCATATTTTGAATCCAAGTTAGAGATAGTATTCTGAATAGTTGACAAATCAATTAAAGGATTATCAATCCTTAAAGTTTTTAAAAGAAATCCATCTTTAGTACTTAAATTTTCCAAAATTTTTAAATCAGTTAAATTAGAACATCCAAACAAATCTAATTCTTTTAAATTCAACATATTTTCAACAAATTCAATACTAATTAAGTTTTTTAAATTTCTCAAACTCAAAATCTCTATATTATTACACGTACTTAAAATTTCATTTAATTTTGCATTTGATAAATTCGAATTTCCGGTCAAGTCTCAAAGCCTTCAATTCCTGATTATTTTTTAATGCTAAAAATTCATTACTTGAGTCATTCAACCCTTTATTAATAAAATCCGCACGTTCTGGCGTAGATAAATATACTTCATATTTCGATGGTACACCTCTATACATAGAAGACAATATAATATCCCTAATATTAATAATAGCTGACACAACTAAGTTCTCACATCCACCTATCTCAAATGTTTTCATATCAGAATCTAAATCAGAAATATAATCTATCCATTTCAATTGACTATTAGATCTTAAATCTAAAACACTTAGTTTTCTCTTTCCTTGCAAACACGACAAACTATCAATTTCAGGATTTCTACCATTACTATCCAGAGTTTCATCATACACTTCAGCCAATCCTAAATTGCAATCTCTAGCATATAATGAAATTAACCCCTGCATGTTCTTTAAACCGACTAAGAGTTGTTAAGTTTGCATTTGAATTCAATTGAACTTCTACAACACTAGAAAAACCTAAAAAACTATCTATATTACTCAAATTATTGTTATAAAAATACATATATTTTACAGATAATTTCGTAGCTTCTGATAATTTCGAAATGCTAGATACATCTGTTACATTTTCTTTCGAATCATATACGCCTAAATACTTTAAGTTTGTAAAATTAACATTTTGCATACTTGTAAATACATCCTTAACCTGCAAATCTTTTGAATTTATTAAATATAGATTTTGTAAATTATGTAATTTTTGAAGCACCATATAATCTGATATATTATTACCATTTGCATAATTCTCGAAACAAAGATAATAAAGCCTAGCACAATTCTCTAATCCAGACAAATTATTTAAATTTACATTATCTAAAGTCAATTCTTTTAAATTTGTTAAATTAAATAAATCTTTTAATGAAGTTACTCCTGAATTTTCAGTTATTTTAAATTCTGTTATACTTTTGGTTTCTTGCGCAGTAATTATTCCATCACCATCCGTATCATATTCCTGTAAAAGTCCTGCCATTTCTGTTTTTTCTTCAAAAACAACCCTATTAGGATTATCATTATCTAAGTTCTCCTTTGCTAATCCTCTTACACTATCTACTCCACCAGAACAATAATAAACTTTTAAGTTTGAAGTTACTCCATACACATCATTCAAATTTTGATAATCTGTATATGTTCCCTCTCCTGCATCCCCTCCAATCAAACTATCTCTTATTTCTTCTGGTAAACCTGATTTTTTTATTAAATATAATGCATG
>CANRQI010000034.1 GCA_947632835.1 uncultured Clostridia bacterium | reverse complement strand
AAAACGTAGATGTACATAGTTTACCAATGTATAAAGCAGTAGCAAACGGAGTAACAACAGCCCCAAAATTTGCACAAGCAGAAGTGTCAGGAAGTGGAGATAATTTAGCATATGCAGGACAAGAATATTTAAAAGATAAACAAGGAAATTATGTAGATGAAAATGGAAATGTAGTAGATGAAGATCATAAGGTGAAAAACCCTAATGGATTTAAAATTTATGCAGATATGAGAAGTAAAAACATATATAAGTTATATAATAATGGTGAACTTTATGGAAAAGGTGTAAAGGGTACACAGTTAAATACATCAGTTGAAGAAATGAATAAAATAGATGCTTCAAAATTTGCTAAATTAAAAATTCCAAATGAAGTAAATGGTTATAAAAAAATAATTGCTGGTTTTGGAACAATCTATTTTATAGACAAGGATGATAATTTATGGGCAATTGGAAATAATGATAATAATAAATTAGGATTGACTCAAGAGCAACAGACTAGTTTTACAGGTAGAGAAATAGTAAAATTAAATGTGGCAGATAAAAAAGTAGATATGTGCTGGGATGTAGGTAGTTTATTGTATGTTAGAACTACAGATAATTGTTTGTATGCAATGAGTCAAATGAATGCAATTATTACTTCATATCTTTTAGAAAATGGCGATAATAAAGAGGTGAAATCATTTACTCAAGTGATATTTGACGATCCAAACAAAATAAATTATTTTATAAAGACTTGGAGTGGTCAAATGAGAGGTAAGGTGATTGCAGTATGTAAGAATCATGAGTATTACGGTTTAGGAAAAAATTCTGAAGAATTAAACATAGGTGGGGATACTCCAGGTGAGTATAAGATATTTACGCCTATTTTTGATGGGTATAAATATTCTTTTAATTCTTCCGAAAAGAAATATGTAAAGGGAGATTATGTAGAAGCGGATAATGTTGGAAAAGATATAAAAGATGTTATTCCACTCCATAATTGGGTATGTATATTGAAGAATGATGGTAGTTTGTGGTCTCTTGATCTTTCTGGATTTAAAGAAATAGAGAGTGGATTAATAACAGATAAGATACAGAAGATTTGTTATACTGACGATTCTATTGTATGCTTGTCAAGTGATGGAAATGTTTATGAACTTATTCTGTTAGAAGCTGATTATTGCAAAGTGATTAGTGAAAATAAGTTATATGTGCCTTCAGAGTTTGATGAAAACGAAATTAAAGATTTTTTTAGTGGACGAGATACAGTATATTTATTGAGTTATTCTGGAGATGTATATGGTTTAGTAAGCGATAGTTCTTATTTTGAAAGTGAAAACAATTCAGAAAAAATAATAAAAATTAAAAGTGCTCCTATTGCCGAAAAATTTGTAAAAACAGGAATTGAAGATGTTAATGGATTTGAAAGTACGCTTATTGTTTTAGGAAAAGATGGTTCCTTATATACGATTGGTGAAGGTGGTATTATGTTTGGTGATTCTTTATTACAATCTAATTGGGAAAAAATAACAGATTTGAAAGTGAAAGAAATATCGGTTGGAGAAAATAATTCTCTAGGTATAATAGATGAGGATGGGGATTTGTATGTTTGTGGTGATGATGCTCGTATTCTTGGTTTGGGTATTGATTCTAAGAAAAAAGTTCCAAATCTAAAAAAATTGGATAATTCTTTAATTGATGGTCATGTGGTTGATGTAAATTTTACTGTAGGTGCTATGAATGTTTTATTAGATAATGGTGATTTATATGCTTCGGGAGTATTTAGCGATAACGGTGTCGATCTTGGATGGCCTCATGGAACTTATCCTGGTTGGAGTGAAATAGAGGAACATTATAATTTAGTTAAGTTAGGAATTTCTAATGTTAAAATGGTTAATTCAAATGAGCGAGATCAAATTGCTATATCAAATGAGAGTATTTATACATGGGGAGTAAACTATTATAATTCATATTATAAAGAAAGTTTAATCCCATTAAGCTCAGAATTTAATAACTTTATAAATGGTTCTGAAATAAAGAAAATGTTTATTTCAAGACCAGCGACTATTTTTTTAATGAATAGTGGTGAAATTTGGCTTGATGGGGGATTATATGGTAAAGATCGAGCTTTTACTGGTATTGGAACAGGAAATAACGCTTTAAAAAATATATCTTCTAATTTTAGTAATCAAAAAATTGTTGATTTTTCGGCGAGTTTATCTACTGCTTTTTTCGCATCAGAAACAGGAAATTTGTATGGTTATGGCTATAAGAATTTGTTAGGTATAAATGAAACTAGCAAAGAGGTTACAGATCAGATACAAAAATTAAATATTGGTGATGGTGAAAAAGTTTCTCAAATAGTCGCTGCTGGTGATTTTGCTATTGCAATAACTACAGATGGTAAAGTTTTTGGAACAGGTTCAAATCAAAATGGGATATTAGGACGTTGGTTTGGAGCAGATAGGATGAGTCCAAACAGTAGATTTAAAACAGCATTTGAATGGGTAGAATGTCCTGAACTTGAATTATAAAAATTGATTTTGAAAATGAGGTTAAAAGTAACAATGCTTTTGATCTCATTTTTTCGTCATAACGTAAGAAAAACACGATAATCAGTATGCTTATTTTAGCAGGAGTATCTTTGAATGCAATAATAGGAGATAATGGAATAATAACAAGGGCACAGGAAGCAAATGTTCAAAATAGCATAGCTATGTTAGAAGAATATTTGCAGTTAAAATATACAGAAAATTATGAGAGAATGGCACAATATCAAAGTAAAATAGAAGGACTAACAAATGTATTTTCAGATTATTTTTATATACCATCTCAAGAGGGGGTAGGAGGTTTAAGATATGTAATAGATAGTGAGGAACATGCATTATATTTAATCAAGAAATCAGGATTACCAGAGGAGATAAAAGAAAGTTTAATAGGAGGAGAGGCAGGAGAAGGAACATATACAGATTATCAAAACTTGAATGATGTGTATGGAGTAACTTCAAATTTAAAAGTTTATTATTGTTCTGGAGGAGTAGATAGTATAGATGGATTAGCAAAAGAAAATTTAGATAAGGATAATCCTAGTAGAAAAGTTATAGATGGCGATGAAGATATATTTGAAAATTTGAAAAAATTTGATAAAAATGGTGATGGCGAACTTTCTAGTTCTGAGGTATTAAGTATTACTGATTTAGAGTTAGATTCTACAATGGATTCTAATAATATAGATAATTTATATAGGTTTACTTCTTTGAGAAATTTAATTTTGAAAGATTTTATTTTAGATGATTTTAATGGTATTAGAAATTGTGGTAATTTGACATCTTTATATTTGCAGAATTGTGTTTTTAAAGATTATAGTTCTATTGGAAATTTGAATAAAAAATTAAATAAATTATATTTTTATAATATAGATGATGCTGAGTTAGAAAAAATATGTGCTAATAATACAGGAATTGGAGAAGTTGATTTTTATAATTTAGAATATCTTGGTTTTTTTGGAAATAAAGATTTTTTGAATCTTTCTGTTCGTGGTATTTATGAATCAAATTATTCAAAAGGTACTTCGTCAAAAAGTATCACAAATATTGTTAAATTAAAGAACTTATCAATTTTAACAAAAGAGAAAGTGAAATATTTATATTTAAATAATAATAAAATAGTTAATTTAGAAGGTATAGAAGGCTTTACTAATTTGTATTTGTTGAGAGTAGAAACTAATTGTTTGGAGAGTTTAGCAAATCTGGAAAATATTAATTTGACTTACTTGCATGTTGCAAATAATAAGTTAGGAATTAATGAAAGTTTTAAAGGTGATGTTGATATAAATAACCAATATTCTGATAAAGATGCATTAAAAGCACTAGAAAACAATAAAAACTTAAATTATTTAAATATCATGGATAATCCAGAAATAAAATATGTAAAATATTTGTCAAATCTGTCTACCGTAAGATATTTTTATGGTCTAGGTCTATTAAAAATTGCAGATGCAAATAATTTGATTTATATAAAAAATATCAGTTCTCCTAATTTTACGTTAGATAGTAAATACGAGTTAGATTTACTTGATGAAAAATTAACTACTAGTCTTGATTTAAGATCAAAAGAATTAACTTTATCAAATTTAGAGTCTATAAAAAAATGCACGAATATATATAGGTTAAATTTAGATAATACAACTTATGTTGATAACGTTGGTCAGTCAGTTGGAGCTGAAACTATTAATGAAAAATTGGTAGAATGTTTAAGTTCTTTGAATAAGATGCAGTATTTGAGTTTAAAAAACATAAGTGCTCTTACTTCAATTAATTTTGTTGATAAACAAGCAGAATTAATTCAAATTTTATTAGATGGAACGCATATAAATGATTTGTCGGCGTTAGAAAAGTGTGAAAAAATAAAACATATTTCAATTAATTACTTAAATTCATCTTCTACTTTAACTGCATCAACAATAAAACGTTGCGTTGGTTTGAAGGCACGAGATTGGCCTTTATGGAATAACAAAGATGCTTGGGTTAGATCAATGGGTATAAGTCTAAATTCAAAAGGTTGTTTTGATAACATAACTTGGCCTGAAGATTTAGAATATTTTTCATGTATGGGAAATTTGTCGAGTGATGGTGACATAATTGATTTGTCTGACTGTACGAATATCAAAGAAGTGAACAATTATGATGGTAATAAGCTGCGTATAAATGCGAATAAGCTATCTTATGTGATGATAAAAGGAGATACTCTGGAATTTCAAGGTTCGGGAAATTTTGTTAAAGTGTACATAGATGGGTGTTATGATACGAGTTTTTTTAGCAAATGGACTAACTTTAATAATATTTATTTTGATTGTATAACTGGTGATTTGTCATGGATGAAAAATGCAGAATCTAGGTTTAAAACAAGTGTTACAGGTTTATATTCGCAAGGTAGTGTGCCTGTTAAAAATTTGAATTTAGGTGATTTAAGCGAATATGTTAATTTAGTATTTTTACACATTTCTGATTCTACGAAAACTATCTTTATGGGTGACATTAGTTCTTTAAATTCTTTAACGGATATTGAATTTTATAGCATAACTATAACCAATTTACAGAATTTACCATTAACAAATATAAAAAGATTGAGTTTAATAAATTGTGGTATAAGTTCGATATATTATTTGCAGAATTGTACTTTACTAGAGTATTTAAATTTAAATCAAAATCCATTGCAAGAACTTAGTTATGATGATAGTGGAAATTCAATTCGTAGTGTACAAATTTTGGCTAGTTTGAGAAACAATTCCAACTTGAAATCTTTATATATAGAAGGGAATATGTTTGCTGATTTGCAGGAACTTAGAAGTTTAAATTGGGAAGGAAAGTCAGGATTTTAAGGAATATTTTTGGCTATAGAATAAAAGTGAATTAGCATTATAATTGATTTAATCAGTTATGATGCTAATTTTTCGTCATAACGTAAGAAAAACACGATAATCAGTATGCTTATTTTAGCAGGGGTATCTTTGAATGCGATAATAGGAGATAATGGAATAATAACAAGGGCACAGGAAGCAAATGTTCAGAGTTCAATTGCGAGTTTGGAAGAATTTTTGCAATTAAAATATACAGAAAATTATGAAGAAATGGCAAAATATAAAAGTAAAATAGAAGGATTGACAAATGTATGCTCAAGCTATTTTTATATACCAGCAAATGAAGGAATAGGTAGTTTAAGATATGTAATAGATAGTGATGGGCATGCACTTTATTTAATAAAAAAAATTGGTTTACCAGAAGAAATAAGAGATAGTTTATTAGGAGGAGATGCGGGAGAAGGAAGTTATACAGATTATCAAAATTTAAATGATGTATATGGAATAACTTCTAATTTAAAAGTGTATTATTGTTCAGGTGGAGTAGACAGTATAAAAGGTTTAGCAAAAGAAAATTTAGATAATGATAATCCAGAAAGAATAGTATTTGAATCTGATTCTACCATGTCTAATTTATTAAGTGAATATGATAGAGATGGAGATGGTATAATAAATGCAGACGAAACTAAATATATAACAGAATTAGAATTAAATAGTGCTTCAGGAATTAATTCTTTGTCTGATTTATACAATTTAGCAGGATTACAAGAGTTAAAATTAGATGCTATAAATTTGAATAGTTTGGCAGGATTGGAAAATTGTTCGAAATTGCAGTACTTAGAATTTTTAAATTATGGGAATGGTGGTGCTACAATAGGAGATTATACGGCACTTTCTAAAACTGGTTATTTAACATATTTATATTTAAATTCTTCTAATAATACACAAGTTAGTAAAGTGTTTACAGCAATAAAAAATGTTGATTTTCCAAAATTACAGTATTTAGGAATTTTTAATGGTGATGCAAAAGTAACAGATATTTCGATTTTGAGTGAATTAACTGATACAACCAAAAAAGCAGTAAAATATTTATATTTATATCATATTGGGATAAACAGTATAAATTATGTGAAGGGTTTTGAAAATGTATTAGATTTAAGAGTGAATAATGATAGTAATTTAACTTCTTTAAAAGGTGTAGGCAATATGAGAAGCTTAACGCTTCTTTATGCAAGTGATTGTGATTTAGGGAGGAATGAAATTTATGAAGATAGTATAGAAGGAAAAGGAAAGAACTTATATGAAGACAGTTTGGCTGAATTATCTGAAAAAATGAATTTAACTACAGTTGTTTTAGAAAGAAATAAAAATTTAAAATGGGTTGGATATTTGAAAGATAGTTCATTAATAAGTACAATTCATTTAAGAGGTTGCGAAGGCTTAGTATTTGATGATGTTATATTAATTAAGGATATTTATTTAAAGTGTATTCTAGTACAAAGATCTATTCCTGACAAATATTTAAGTGTATTTAATTCTGCAAATAGAATAGATTATTCTAATAAGAATTTAACAGATACATCAGATGAAATTTTGGCATTAAAATCTAATACTACATGTACAGAATTAAATTTGGCTGGAAATTTTTCTTTAAGTAATCAAAAGCTAAATGAAATTTTATTAACTATGACAAATTTAGAATATTTGAGTTTAAATGGTTTAGTTAATTTAACGAGTTTAGATTTTGTGAGTGGTACAACGAAATTAATAGAATTAGATTTACGTGGAACAAAGGTTAGTGATTTGAAAAATTTGCAAACTTATGCTTTAGGTTTAAGAAGTTTAGCGATGGATAATCCTGATATTGATTTAGTTAGTGTACAGGGAATGCTTTCGAAGTTGAGGTGTCAATATGGAGTAAGCAAAGGATGGCTTGGACATTGGATTGGAATTGGTATATGTAATGAAGCTTTGTATAAGAAATTAGAAGCTTGTACGGATTTGGAATATTATTGCAGATATATGATTGCTCCCGTTTTTAATTGTGAGTTAGATTTAACTGCATGCAACAAACTTGCTACCGTTGCAATTTCGGAATATGATGGATTTTTGAAGATACCAGCTTCATGTACATCGTTAATCGTTGATCAATGTAAAAAACCTGATATTACGTGTGGTTCGGGCTTAAAAAATATTAATAGTGCTTGGCTTAGATGGGACCAAAATACAACAAACGCTTTTTTAGATGGACTGAATATATCTCGAAATCTTGAAACTTTGACGTTAAATTTTTACTCTGGTGCAAAAGAAACTACAGTTTTAAATTTTAGTAATGATTTGAATTTGTCTCGATTGAAGGTTTACAGCGAAAAGAGCGGTGTGAATGGAGTTATTGGGAGTATAACTGGCCTAAATCATTTAAAAAATTTATCAGATTTTCAAGTTTTAGATCAAGAATTGACGGTAGTGCCTAATATGGATGAATTGACGAAATTGACTACAGTGGTATTAAGTAATAATAAAATTTCAGATATAAGTGCTTTGGCGAACGTTAATAGTATAACGTCATTGTTGTTGGATAATAATAAAATTGCGAATTTATATGCTTTAAGAAATTTAAAATTATGTAAGGAAATTAATTTACAGAATAATACATTTTTTGATACTATTCTTGAAGGTAGTCAAAGTATTAATAATTTACAGGTTTTGGTGGATTTAAACAAAAATGGTGCATTAAGAAAATTAAATGTTTCAGGATGTACAAATGTTGCAAGTTTTGATTTATTAAAAGATGCTTCATTAATGTGGGAATCAAGAGTAGGATTTTAAAAATTTAGTATTATAATAAATTTTAGATAAATATATAGGATAAAGTTAGAAAAAAGTTAGCAGTAATGCTAGCTTTTTTCGTCATAACGTAAGAAAAACACGATAATTAGTATGCTTATTTTAGCAGGAGTATCTTTGAATGCGATAATAGGAGATAATGGAATAATAACGAAAGCACAAGAAGCAAATGTTCAAAGTGGAATAGCAACGGTAGAAGAGTATTTGCAATTAAAATATACAGAATATTGTGAAGAGGCAAATAATTATTCTAATAAAATAGATTTATTAGCAGATAAAATAAGTAATCTTTTATTAAAAGATGGAACAAAAAATTATGTAACTTATGAAGGAAAAATATATTATTTATTGAATAAAAATAGCTTACCAGAAGAAATTCGACAAGGATTATATAAAGGTGATACTACAGAGTATGCTAAATATATAAGACTTCAAGATGTATACGGAATAACATCAAATTTAAAAGTATATTATATTGATACAACGAGTGGTACAACTTATGGAAATGCTGATATACAAGAAGTAGATCCAAATACACCTTTAGCAAAAGCCAATAGTGATAATAATATGAAAGAAGCACTAATGGAAGCATTGGGCAATATAGGTGTAACTGTCAATGAAGAGATAGGAATAACAAATGGAAATGTGTCTTCATTGAAAGAATTGGTTTTAGATGGTAGTAAACATAGTTTTAATAATATAGAGGCAATATCAGAGTTGAAAGCATTAAAATCTTTAACATTGAAAAATGTAAAATTAAATAATTTAAATGGACTTGAAGGTTGTAGCTTATTAAATTATATTTATTTTTATAATAGTGATGTAGCAGATTATAATAAATTATCTCAAATTTTAGATTTAAAATATTTATACTTTTATATACCAAGCAGTATGAGTGAAGAAATCGCTAATAGTCAAGTAATTAATTTGGGAAATGGATTGAAAAAAGCAACAGATTTACATAAATTAGAATATTTTGGGATATTTGGAAATGAAACTGCTTTAAGTTCAAATTATGATGTTACGAATCAAAATAATAAGTTAGGTTTTGATACATGGGATGGTGTTGGGATGAATCAATTAACTAACATTGATAGTTTAGATTTATTTCCATTAAATATAAAAGAAACTGTTAAATATGTTTTTTGTAATCATAATGGAATATCGAGTATTTCGAGTTTAAGTGGATTTTCCAATATTTATCAAATATTGCTTATTGGAGATGCGAATTTAACTACTTTGAGTGGTTTGAAAGGAAAAACCAATTTAACATTTGTATTTGCTCAGAATTGTAATCTTACAAGTATAGAAGATTTAGAAAATAGTAATAAATTGTATTATTTGATTATATGGAATAATAAAAATTTGCAGAGTTTAGGGGGATTGGGTGGTTCAAATAGTTTATTCAAATTGTTAGCGAACGATTGCCGGTTTAGTTGATATTTCAGCATTGGCAGGAAGTAATGGTTCTGGTTTATCATCACTAACGATTTTAGATTTAAAAAATAATGTAAATTTAAGAAATGTTAATGTTATTTCAAAGTGTAGTAGTATAAGGAGCCTATATTTAGCAAATAATGAAAATATGGAGGTTGCACAAGTTTCAGAGCTTGCGGATGTAATAAAAAATTGCAACGGAGATTATACCATTCCTTCAAAATATTTAGCATGTTTTTCTGATTTAACAATTTATGATTATAGAGATCAAGATCTTACAGATTCATCTACAGAATTTTTGGCTTTAAAAGGAAAGAATAAAGTTACGCATCTATCTTTACATAATTGTTCTAAGCTAAGTAACGATAAATTAAATGATGTATTAAGTACTCTTACAAGTATGAAGTATTTAAGGTTATATGGTTGTAGTAATTTAGTGGATATAAATTTTGTATCTAACATGCCAAATTTAATAGAATTAGATTTAAGAGGTACAAAAGTTTCGAATTTATCTCCTCTTGATAATGCAGGGTTATCTAATTTGAAGGTTTTGTTTATTGATTATGCGGATGCGGACTTAACTGGTTGCCAAACAGTTATTTCTAAATTAAAGCGTGCTACCGATGAAGCTGAAAATTATTGGGATAAAGTTTATTCAAATACTTTGATTAATGGTTTGAGTTTGAGTCCTGCGAATTATAAGTCTTTGGAATCATGTACGAGCTTAACCAGCTTGCATTTATGTAATTGTTCATATGGAGAATTAAATTTATCTAATTTAACATTATTAGAGAATTTTTCTTTGAAATATGCTTCAGTGAAAACTTTGCTGCCATCTTCAGTTACAAGGGTAGATCTTAGACACGTACCGTATTTTCCATTATTTAATTCAAAAAGTAAGATTTCTATTCTAAATTCGAGTGGATCTATTACAGAGTCCTTCGAATTGTGCAGGATTAATGAGATGTGTGCTTCTTTGAAGGATAATACTACTTTGAAAAATTTAAGTATTGGTAATATTTCTATGAAAGATTTGAATTGTTTATCAAATTTAGGAGAGGATAGTTTAGAAAATTTATTGATTGCTCACCAAGAAGGAGCTAGTGTTGCTAACATAAATCTTGGGAATTTAGATGTGCTTTCGAGATTTACTAATTTGAAATCAGTTTATATTTCATCGAAGGGTTCATATAGTAATTTTATTGATTTATCTAGACTAAAAAATGTTAATAGTATTCAGTTTGACGGTATTACTTTTTCATCTTTGGCTAATATGGTTAAATGTCCAAGTTTGACGACATTATCATTAACGAATTGTAATATTTCAGATTTATCTGGTATAGAAAAATTAAATAATTTACAAACAATTGTGCTTTCACACAATCTAATAACAGATTTACGGTCCTTTTGATAGTTTTATAACTAATGGTGGAAGAGCCTTAACTACATTAAAAATTGATAATAATTTATTAGAAAATACTTCTTTGATTGGTACTAATAACGTTAATATTTTGAAAAAATTAAATGATAATGGGTTAAAAAAATTAAATATTTCGAATAATAGCTTTAATGACACTTCTGAACTTAAGTCTTTAAATTGGGATGAATACGTTGATTAATTAAAATGAAACATTTTTCGTCATAACGTAACAAAACCACGATAATCAGTATGCTTATTTTAGCACGGAGTATCTTTGAATGCGATAATAGGAGATAATGGAATAATAACGAAGGCACAGGAAGCAAACGTTCAAAATAGTATAGCTATGTTAGAAGAATATTTGCAGTTAAAATATACAGAAAATTATGAAGCAAATGTTTCAAATGATTCGAAAGTTATTTTTTTAAAGAATAAATATCCAGAATTTTTTTTTAAAGTGACATTAGGATATATGCCAGTAAGTGATGAAACAGGTTCATATTCATTATATTTAATTAATAAATCAGGCTTGCCTGAAGAAATAAGAACAAGTTTATTAGGAGGAGATGCAGGAGAAGGTACTTATACAGATTATGCAACTTTAAATGATGTTTATGGAGTAACTTCAAATTTAAAGGTATACTATTGCAAATCTGGATTGAGTAGCATAAAAGGTGTTCAAGTAAGTAATTTAGATGCAGAAGATATGGATAAAGTATTATATAATAAATCAGATGCAATGAGCAATTTTTTAAGTGGTTATGATACAGATGGAGATGGAGAGATAAGCATAAAAGAGTCGAGAGCGATAAAAAGTTTAACAGTAGATAGTACAAATATGGTAAGTGATTTTTCAAATTTTTATAATTTAATAAATTTACAAGAATTAAATTTAAAAAATGTAACACTTAATAATTTGAATGGAATAGAGAATTGTACAAAATTAAATTATATTTATATAGAAAATTGTAAAATAGACAATTATAGTGCAATTGGAAAGCTTGGTAATAGATTGAATTACTTGTATTTATATAATATCACTGATGGTGAAATTGCGAAGATGTGTAGCAAAGATAGCACTGGAATAGGTAGTTATGATTTGGAAAAACTACAGTATTTGGGTATAGTAGGAAATACTAGATTTTTATCGGAATCTGCGGACAGGTTCGCAGGTGTTTATCAAGCTGAAGCTTATAAAAGTAAGAGTACTAATGTAATAACTACACTTTCTTCTCTTGAAAACTTGAGTACTCCTACAAAGCAAGCTGTTTTTTATCTTTCTTTACAGAATAATAATATAGGTGGGAATTTAGAAAGTATAAAAGAATTTAAAAATATACGATTGTTGAGAGTTGAAAATAATGATTTGAGTTCGTTAGATGGTATTGAGAATTTGAAAAATTTAAAGCAAATTTATGCTTATTATAATTCGAAAATTACAGCTTTACCTAAATTTATGAGTGAGAGCGAATTGAATATCATAGGTATGCAATATTGTTCTTTAGAGAATTTGAATGGTTTGGAAAACTGTAATGAGTTAATTCGTTTATATTTCGATGGTAACAAAATTACCAATATTAGTTCGTTGTCAGATAAGGTTAAGTTGTCATTTTTATCATTAACATTAAATAAGAATTTATCTAATATTGATGCTTTGGAAGAATTAAATGATTTAATAGAAACAAATGGAGATAATTATATTGCTCTTGAAGAATTATATTTAGAAGGCTGTAGTAATTCGATTTCTGCTGGTGGAATTTTGAAATTAATAGCAAAATGTGGTACAAAATATTCGTTACCTAATGGTGTTAAAGTTCTTACTGGTAGTGTTTATGATGTGTCTCAATATTACGATCCTGCAACAGTTAGTTATGATGAGTTGCATAGTGATTTATACAATAATAGTTATATTTTAAAGTTGAGTTTACGTAATGTAAAATGTTTAACAAACGATGAATTCAATACTATATTATCTTCGATGAAAAATTTAGTTTATTTAGATTTAAGATATTGTACTACTTTGACAAGCTTGAATTTCGTTGGAAAAGATAAAGTAGAAAAATTACAACAACTTGATTTAGTGGGAACTAATGTTATTGATTTGAGTAATTTAAAAGAATATGGATTAAGTTTGGTAAATCTTAGGTTAGATAATATTGAAATGGATTTGACTAATATTCAAGGTACGATTTCGAGATTGCATTTTATGAGCGATGGTTGGCAAGGTTGGAACAATTTAAGTGATGGATTATATTTAGGAAATGATACATTATTTAAAAAATTATCTAGTTGTAATAAAATAACGACTATAAATAGTTATCTTCCTAGTGTTGCTTTTACAAGTGATGTTGATCTTCGTTCATGTACTTCTTTGCAAGAGGTGGTTTTTCGAGAAGTTGGTTCTAAAATTCTCCTTCCTTCAAGTGTGAGGTCTGTATATGTGGAAAATTGTCCGTTATTTACTTTAGAAGCTGGTACATTATTAGATTATTTAGGATATTTTTATATGAGCAGTCAAGAAGAATTTGATAGTTTTGTTGAAAATATAAGGAATGTTTCTTCAATTACGAATCTTGAAATTCTTTATTTTAATAATTTATCTTCATTGAATTCGCTATCTAATTTATCTAATGCTAAAATTTCAAATTTGAATTTAGGAACATCAAATACGTTGAAAGTTCATCCTGAAAGATTTTCAAATAATACTTTTAAAGATTTAGGAGGAATTACTAGTATAAGTTCATTAGAAGGAATTTTCATCACCAAAAGTGCGCTTTCAGATATTTCTGGAATTGAAAATTTATCAAATTTGAAGTCTTTAGAAATGCCGTATAATTCAATAACAAGTGGATTAAAGTTTTTGGAAAATAAAGATAAATTAACAACTATTGATTTTTCAAATAATTTAATTTTAAATACTTCCTCTTATGTTGAGGGTGGACAAACAAAGTCTTGCGATGTAGTTAAAATTTTTGTAAATTTGAGAAAGCAAGGTTCTTTGCAAACATTAAAATTAGCTGGAAATGGTATAGATAATTGGGGAGAATTGGAAACTTTAGATGGCTGGAATAGCGAAACTGAGTCAGGATTTTAAGGAATATTTTTGGCTATAGAATAAAAGTGAATTAGCATTATAATTGATTTAATCAATTATGATGCTAATTTTTCGTCATAACGTAACAAAAACACGATAATTAGTATGCTTATTTTGGCAGGGGTATCTTTGAATGCGATAATAGGAGATAATGGAATAATAACGAAGGCGCTAAATGCAAGTTTCCTATCTGAGATGACGGCAGTACAGGAAGCTTATGATGTGTGGACGTTAGGGAAAAAAACAAATGATTTAAAAGATATAAGTTTACCAATTGATAAAATAGTTGAAACAACAGTGTTAGAAGAACATAAAAGGTTAATGGGTGAAGTGGGATATTATAGAATGTGGTCATCAACAGGAGAAAGACCATCAATAGATGTAAAAAGCGATGAAGATACATTTAAAGCAGCAGGAAGTGCAGAAATAATATTTTATCCAGCAGGAGTGCAGGATTTGTATTATTTGAATAATGAAGAATTAGGTTTAGAAAAAGAAAAAAAGTATATAATAGATGTTCAAAATAGTATGATATATTCATTAGAAGGAGGAAAAATAAATGGAGTACAAGTGCATAGCTTAGCAATGGCAAGAATGATACAAAATGGAGCACTTGATGTACCAAAATTTGCTGAGCTAGAAACAGAAGGAGTTGGTGGAGGAGTATATGCAGGTTCAAAATGGTTAACAGATAAAGATGGAAATTATATAGATGAAAACGGAAATAAAGTTGATGAGGAACATAAAGTAGAAAATCCTTATGGATTTGAAATTATTGCAGATTCTAGAAACCAAAATGTATATAAATTATATAATAATGGAGAACTTTATGGTAAAGGAGTTAAAGGACCATTATTAAATACACCGGCGACTGAAATGGAACAATTGAATTCATTTAAATGGACAAATTTAAAAATTCCAAGTGAAATTCCTGGAAGTGAAGATAGAACAAAATTAAAAGTAGTAATGGGAACTGAAACGATTTATGTAGTAGATAAGAATAAAGAATTGTGGGCTTGGGGAGATAATTCTTTTAATAAGTTGGGACTGAGCGACCGAGAGTTGCAAGAGTATACTGGGCGTGAGGCTGTAAAACTTAACTTAACAAATTTGAAAGATAATTCTGAGTCATCAGAAAATGTTACTGTCGAGAAAGTTTTCTGTACACGTTATCAGACTTTTGTATTAGCGAAAATTGGGAATCGCTATCAATTAGGAGCAAGTGGATTTAATACAGGTGGATGTTTGGGAGTAGGATTTTTGTCTACAAATACTCAACAATTTGAGAAAATTGATTTTTCAAATCCACAGAATATAGTAAATATTTTTAATGATGAATCATCTGGTGTAAGTATAGTTGTTGTTAATAATCGGTGACAAAATTAACGTTTATTTTTCTGGAGATACGTTAAATTACGGGGGTGTTGTTCCTAGTTTGGATGGTACAGCTAAATATGGTGATAAAGTAGACAACTTCTGTTTAATTGAGAATGGAGTTTTTGATTTGGTGGATGTTACTAAAAAGGATAATGTCGTATTTTTTAAATCGAAATTTCGAGGTTTTTATTGTTTAAACAAAAATGGAGGAATTACTAAAATTGATTTTGAAAACAATTTATCAACAGAGGATTTGGTAGGAATAACTGATGTAGATTTAATTGCTGGTTCGATAAATATTATTATTTGTAAAGGTACTTTGAATGGTGAGAGAGGTGTATATGGCTTGGGTTTAAGTGATGACTTAGGTACTAAATTAGGGGTGCCGGATATTAAAGTTGGAGATTGGGTGAAAATTGATGGGTATTTACCTTCACAAGTGAATTTTGAGGATATTATCAAGGTTGGAATTGAAATGTTTGGCCCTTGTTATTTTTTAGATAAATCTGGTGTGATTTATTTGGGTGGATTAAATAACTTGATAGGTGTTAATAAAAGTTCTGGTTTAACGGGGACATTTAAGAAGGTTAATGATTTTGTAGTTGAAGAACCTATATGTGGTCCAGATACAAGTTTCTTGTTGAAACTAAAAAATGGGGATTTTTTTGGTACTAATTTAGACGATATTTTGTTTCAGGATGATATTTTGCAAAAAAATTGGACGCTTGTTGCTACCAACGTAAAATATTTTAATGGTAAGTGTTCTGGAAATGAAGGTATTGCATATATAGATAAAAATAATGATATTTGGGTTGCAGGTACTAATAGCTGGGTGTTGGGTATGAATACATCTAGTATAGAATCTCAAAATAATTTTATTAAATTAAAAGATGTTTTAAAAGGAACAGATGTATATGAACATATTGATGGGAAGGTAAAAGATTATGCTTTTGGAGTTAAAAAAATGTATATATTGACAGATGAAAATGATGATAATGGATTGTATGTTTCAGGAGAGGTGTTGAGTAGCAGTTGGGCGGTTTATTCATATCTAGGTGTTGAACAGGATTGCCCGAAGCCATATAGGTTAATGGAAGATTGTGTTGATATAGTTGCTGATCAACAGGAGACTATTGCTTTAGTTAAGAAAAATGATAAATACGGTATATGGTATTGGGGCTGTGCTGACGGTGGTTGTATACCTGGGAGAACTAGAGTGCCTGTAGTATGGTCTAAAAATTCATTATTAGAAAATGCTGATGGTGTAGATTTATGGAGTATTTCTTATGATAAAAGTTATATCGGTTATTATTCTAATGGTGATTATCATTTGTTAACATGTGGAAGGAATATGCCTGGTAGTGAAAATGGTGGACCAAACGGGCTTAATAAAAGTGTTGCTGACTTTACAGAAGTTAAATTGATTGAAGATGATTATATTGAAAATTTTTGCTCTGGAACAGTAGCAAAATCCTTTCTATTTCAAACTTCTAAAAATAAAATATTTGGCATTGGCCTTGCGAAGTTAATGGGAGATGGCGTTACAGATGATAGTACAAAAAATGAGTTTGTAGATTTGACAATTGATTTAGGGAGTGAAAATATTTTAGATGTTGATGGTGGTAGTGGATGGTATTTAATTACAACGAATGGAGGACGAGTGTTTGGAATAGGTAATAATCAATTTGGAATTTTAGGTCGTTGGAATGGAGTTAGTCGTGGAGATTCAAATTCTCGATATAAAACCTCTTTCCAATGGAGTGAATGTACAGAATTAGAAATTTAATAATACTTTTATAGTAATATGTATAAAGCCCTTGCTTTTAGATATTTGATTTATCAAAAGAGGGGCTTTTTATGCGTGTTATTTACTATAAAAGACAAGTTAAATTTCTAAATGATTTCCTAAAAATCCTGCTGCTGATTGAGCTACTTTATATTCTGCTTCACCCATTGATTTTGCAGCATCTTTGGCTATTAATATTACACTACCAATAACATCACCATCAGAAATTATGGGATATATTATTTGAGAGTTATAAATTCTTTCTCTACCTTCTCCTTCAGTTACAGGAATGGCAATTTCATTATTTTCTTTACTTTTAAATACTTCTTTATTTTCAAGAACTTCTTCCAATTCCTTGCTTAATGATTTTTCTAAAAAATCTTTCTTTGAACCACCAGCAACAGCGATTACAGTATCTTTATCAGTAATGCATGCTATATGACCAGTTGTTTTTGAAATTGTATCTGCATAGCTACTGGCAAATTCAGAAAGTTCACCAATTGGAGAATATTTTTTAAGTATTACTTCACCTTCTTTATCAGTAAATATTTCTAGTGGATCACCTTCTTTAATTCGAAGTGTTTTTCTAATTTCCTTTGGAATTACAACTCTACCTAAATCATCTATTCGTCTTACAACTCCAGTTGCTTTCAATTTTTATTCCTCCTTTTTTTCATATATATTCTTATTATGACAAAAAAAGAATAAATTATACATAAAAAAAATGACGATTTTAAAAAATGAATAAACCTTGTAAACATTAATGGTTCAACATTTACAAGGTTTAAAAATTTGGCTGGGCTGGCTAGATTCGAACTAGCGCATGCCAGAGTCAAAGTCTGGTGCCTTA
>CANRQI010000033.1 GCA_947632835.1 uncultured Clostridia bacterium | reverse complement strand
TTAGATGGAATAGGTGGAGCTGTTAACTTAGAGGAGGTAAGATTTGAAAAATGTTCTGTAAATAATTATTCAGATTTGTTGAGAAATCAAAAATTAAATAAGTTATATTTAATAGCTCCAACTGGTAAAAATACAGATGTAGAAAATTTATGTAGTAAAACGAATGGAATAGGTGGTGGAGATTTACCTAATTTACAATATTTAGGAATATGTGGAAATCCACATTTATTAGGAAGTTTAGAGTTACCATATTCAGGTAATAATGATAATTGGAATTTTGCAGCTAGATATGAAATTACTTCTTTAGATTATTTTAGAAATTTATCTGAAAATACAAGAAATGCAATACATTATTTATATATAAATAATATGAGTGTAAGTAGTTTAGAAACTTGTTTACAAGGCTTTTCGAACCTAGAAGTGTTAAGATGTGAATATAATTCATTATATACTTTGAAAGGAATAGAAAACTGCAACAAATTAAAATATTTATTTGCTTGTTTTCAATTGAATGATAATTTTGGAAAAAATGATTTGATTTCGAATTCTAATTCTTCAAATGATGCACTTGCTTCTGTTGAAAATTTAAAAGAATTAAGTTTTGTAGATTTGCATAATAATTCAATATTTAAGTGGTGTAAGTATTTAAAAAATTTGAAAAATTTAGATTATCTGAACTTAACTGATTGTACTGGCATTTTAGATTTTTATGAGATTGCTGATGTAGTGGGTAAGTTAGGAGTTAATGCTTTGTTTCCAGGAAAATTTGGTAATGCAGTTATATCGAATAATAGCAAAGTTTTAAATCTTACAGATTGTACAATAACACAATCTGAATTTGAAAAATTAAAAGGAAATACTAATTTATATGCTTTGAATCTAAGAAAAACTAAAATAACTGATAATGCTGGTAGTGAATTAGATGAAACTAATTACAATGAATTAATAAATGAAGTTTTAAGTACATGTACTGGTATGAATTATTTGGAAATTAGTTATCAGACAAAATTAAATAATATTAATTTTGTTGAAAAGATGGGAAGCTTATATGAATTGAATTTGATAGGTGATGATAAATTAACAGATTTATATGTTTTAGAAAATTTAGCTGTAAGTAAGAAATTAAAATTATCTACGCTAATGATATCAAACGAAAATGTTGATTTAAAAAGTATACAGACAGCGATTTCAGAATTAGGGGACGAATTATGGGATGAAGAAACTCTTTCTATTCCAGACGTGAAAGATGGTATTAGATATTCGAGTTTTTGGTATAGCGCTGATGCGACAGTGAATTCCGATACTATCTATGGGTTGGTTTTAACTAATAAAAGTTTAATGGAACAGTTACAAGAATGTACGATGTTAACAAACTTAGTATCGTATCCTGGTTGGCGTTATCAATTTGCGACACGTATGACTGGTTCATTAGATCTTTCGAAATTGACGAATTTGAAAAAATTATTTTTTGGTCCACAAAATTTGCAAATAAAGTTACCAAGTAGTTTGGAAATACTTTCCGATAATTATAATTACTCATATATGGACCTTTCTGAATGTGTTAATTTGAGAATGATGAAGGTATTTTGCAAAAACGTAAAAGATTCTTATGTAACTTTATTTAACACTTTGCCACAAGATTTAAAAAAATTTGAAACATTAATCTTACAGGATCAGAACACGTTTATGGATGGTGTAATTGTCAATGATAATTTAGATTGGTTAAGTCATTTTAGTGGATGTGAGAATTTCAAAAAAATTATTATCAATCAAAATAATAGTTATGATAGATATGTTTGGAAGAACTTAAATGGTTTATCACTTGTAAGAAGCTTAGAACATATAGAATTAAATTTTACAACAAATATTGCATTTGAGGGAAATTTCCCAGATTTATCTGGATTAAGTAATCTAAAATATTTGAAGATTAAATATGGAAATATGAATTTGGAGAATATAAAAACTTGCAAAAACTTAACTGATTTAACAATTAATAATACTTATATTAAAGATGTAGACTTTTTGAAAGATATAAATGGTTTAGTAAATGTTGATTTGTCAAATAATTTGATAGGAGATATAGAAGGTTTAAGAGGAAAAACACAGATAAAATCTTTAAAATTAGGAAATAATAGTATTGTTGATATTTCACCACTAAGAGATTTAAGAAGTGCTACACATTTAGAATTAAATAATAACAAATTATCAAATTTTGCTAATGATATTAGTGGAAATAGTTATTATACACAAACAGTTTTGACAGATTTAAATCAGAATAATAATTTAAAAAGCTTATATTTGTGGGGAAATTTGTTTGATGATTATAGTATAATTAAAAATGAAGAATTAAAATGGGACAAATTAATTTTAGACGAAAAAGATAAACCAGAAGAAGAAAATTAGAAGAAAAAAAGTAAATTTTACAATGAAAAAGTAAGATTTACTTTTTTTTCGTCATAACGTAACAAAAACACGATAATCAGTATGCTTATTTTAGCAGGGGTATCTTTGAATGCAATAATAGGAGATAATGGGATAATAACGAAAGCACAACTTGCAAATGTGGATTCAAAGTTTGCAGGATATAAAGAGGAGTTGGGAATAAATCTAGTAACAAGCATAACAGAAGGAAAAATAGAAAAAGAGGAAGAAGTAACATTATTGGGTGAAAATGTAAGAAAATACATACCATCATTATTAGATGAAGATATAGGAAAATTTGGAATAGTAGAAGGAAGACTGTATTATATAGATGATGATATTCTTGGAAAAAAAGCTGCAAGAAGTCAGAATATAGAAGTTATGGGAGATGATTTAACAGTTCAAGATTTTGAGAAAAATATAGAAAAATCAGCAGTAGATGGAATTGTAAAAAATTCAAGTAAAGATAATAATGAGATGTTAAGGACAGTAGGAATAGAATTAATAACGAAGAATTTGGAAAACGCATCAAGATGGAATATAGTTATAGAAACAGTAGAAGGTAAAGTAGTAAATAAGTATCAATCAGGGTGGTATTATATACCAACAGGAACAGAAATAGAAGGTATAGGAAAAATAACTAATCCATATATAATAAATTTTGATACACGGAGAAGTAAAGAATTTTGATGATAAAATTCATAAATTATTGAGTTATAAAGATGTATTAGGATATGATAAAGATTTAATATTGAGTATAGATCCTCGGAGTTATGGATGATTATAATAATCTGACGGAAGAAGAAAAGAAAAATTATGATATTAAGAATTTAGGCGAAGGTGTTGAACTTGTTGGTTATAATGGTGAAGATGGACAAGTAGATTTATCTCAAGCTTTCACAAAATCAAGTTATAAATTTGATGGAATTGATGATTATGTAAGAATTGCTTATGACGGAAGTAGGAAAGTGGATGTGAAAGATGAAAATGGACGAGTTTTGGAAAGTATAAATGAAAAAGAATATTTAGCTAGAAATGGATTTACATTTGAATTTTATGGTAATATAGAAAAAGATGAGGATACGGTTGACGCTCATACGACTACGGATGGATGGTGGTGGACCGGATTGTTTGGTAGTAATGATGGCGTTATTGATGATTCTACTGACATCAGTAGACAGTGCGCCTTGGAGTTTATGGTTAGTGATAATTATATGGAAACAGGAGGGATATTGTGGAGAGCGGGATTAGAGACGGACATTTTTTCTGAGAAAAGTGATCCACGTTATACATACAACCAAATAATTTATTTAACTGAGGAACAAAAGAAAAAAATTTTTAGTTCAAATGATTCATTTTATTTTGTAGTTAGTTTGGACACTTCGAGAGTGTACAAAGAAAAAAATGGAGAGAGTTTTTATAAATATTCAATTTTTCTAGATAATGAAAAACTTGGTGATTTTAGTTATAATGTGAGGAGTTGGGATAGTTTTTGTAATAATGGGTTAAAAGCTATGAAAGCATTTGTCGTAGGTAGAATTGTAGATTTCAATGTATTTTTTTCTAAAATTGAAGCATATTCGATTAGATTATACAATTCTTCGTTAACAGATGAACAAATATCATCTAACTATGAAAAAACAATAGATTATCATAATATTTTAGAAAGTCAATGAAAAAATTATTTAATGTCATTTTCAAGTAATAAGATGAAAATAGGAATAAAAGATCTATTTTTATTTTATTACTTTATTTTTTATGTAATACTTTATGTAAAATAAAAAATCAAAACGTTTGACAATTATGTAAAATAAGTATATAATATTAAAGTTAAAAATCGTTGAGAATATTAATAATAATATATTTGAAAATATATAATTTAAGAAGGGGAAGTTTTATGAATAACGAGAAAATTAGAAATGTTGCGATAATTGCACATGTAGATCATGGAAAGACTACTTTAGTTGATGCTATGCTTAAGCAAAGTGGAATATTTAGAAGCAACGAACAAGTTGACGAAAGAGTTATGGATTCTAATGATTTAGAGAAGGAAAGAGGAATTACAATTCTTTCTAAAAATACAGCTATTCATTATGGAGATTATAAAATTAATATTGTTGACACTCCAGGACATGCTGATTTTGGAGGAGAAGTTGAACGTGTTTTAAAAATGGTTGATGGAGTTGTTTTGCTAGTAGATAGTTTTGAAGGAGCAATGCCACAAACAAGAGAGGTTTTGAAAAAATCTTTAGCTTTAAATTTAAAACCAATTGTTGTTATAAATAAAATTGATAGACCAGGTGCAAGACCAGAAAAGGTTGTTGATGAAGTTTTAGATTTATTTATTGAATTAAATGCAAATGATGAGCAATTGGAATTCCCAGTAGTATATGCTTCTGGAAAACAAGGTATTGCTAGTCTTGATTTACAAAATATGGGAACAGATTTGAAACCATTATTTGAAACTATTATTAACAATATATCTGCGCCATCTTGCGATTTAGAAGGTACTGCTCAAATGTTAGTTTCAAATATTGAATATGATGAATATGTTGGTAGAATAGCTATTGGAAGAATCGAGCGTGGAAGTTTGGAATTAAATATGCCAATTGCTATTTGTAAAAATGACAAAACTGAAAATGCTAGAGTAACAAAATTATATACTTATGAAGGATTAAAAAGAATTGAAGTTGAAAAGGCTGAAGCTGGTGATATAGTGGCTTTATCAGGTGTTGCTAATATTAATATTGGTGATACTATTTGTGATTATAATAATCCAGAAAAAATACCTTTTGTTGACATAGATGAACCTACTGTTTCAATGACATTTAGTGTTAATAATGGCCCTTTTGCAGGTAGAGAAGGTGAATTTGTTACATCAAGACATTTACGTGATAGATTATTTAAAGAATTGGAAAGAAATGTAAGTTTAAGAGTAAAAGAAACTGAAACAGCAGATGCTTTTGAAGTATGTGGTAGAGGTGAATTACATCTTTCTATATTAATTGAAACAATGAGAAGAGAAGGATTTGAACTTTTAGTATCAAGACCTAAAGTTATTTATAAAGAAATAGATGGTCAAAAATGTGAACCAATAGAAAGATTAGTTGTAAATGTTCCAGATGATTGTATTGGTACAGTTATTGAAAAAATAGGTAAAAGAAAAGGTGAAATGATTAATATGGAACCTGCTGAAACTGGTCATACAAAAGTAGAGTTTAAAATACCAGCTAGAGGTCTTATTGGTTATAGAACAGAATTCCTTACAGACACAAAGGGAAATGGTATAATGAGTCATATGTTTGAAGGATATGAACCATTTAAAGGAGAGGTTTTAGCTAGAAATAGAGGAACTATTGTTGCATTTGAAAATGGAACATCAATAACTTATGGTTTATATAATGCACAAGATAAAGGTGAATTATTTATAGGACCAGGTGTTGAGGTTTATGAAGGTATGATAGTTGGGCTAAATTCTAGAAATGAAGATTTGGCTATTAATGTATGTAAAGAAAAGCATTTAACAAATACTAGAGCTTCTGGTTCAGATGATGCACTTCGTTTAGTTCCACCAATTCAAATGAGTTTGGAAAAGGCAATTGAGTTTATTCAAGATGATGAATTAGTTGAAGTTACTCCAAAAAATATTAGACTTAGAAAGAAAATTTTAAACAATAAAGATAGAGAAAGAATGGCAAGAAGTTTAAATAAATAGGAAAAACCATAAATTTATAAAAATATTATCTAGAAAGAGTAAAAAATGAATTTAGTAGAACTAGAAAAAATAAAACAAAAGGCTTTAGAAGAGCATATTCCAATAATTATGGATGAGACATTAGAAGTTATAAAAGAATATTTAAAAAAAGAAAATCCCAAAAAAATTCTGGAGATTGGAACGGCTGTAGGATATTCAGCTAGTCAATTTGTAAGATTTTCTGAAAATGCAATTGTTGATACTATTGAACTAGATGAAGAAAAAGCAAAACAAGCAATTCAAAATATAAAAGAAATTGGAATATCAGAGAGAATAAATGTTATTGTCGGAAATGCTGTTGAAATACTTCCAACTTTAAATGAAAAATATGATATAATTTTTATAGATGCAAATAAGGGAAAATACCCAATATTTTTACAAGAAGCTATAAGGTTATCACATGTTGGAAGTATTATTTTAGCAGATAATATTTTATATAAAGGGTATGTTATGAGCGATTATAACAAACACAAACAACGTACAGCAGTAAAGCATTTGAGAGAGTATATTCAAGAAGCGTTAAGTAATGAAATATTAGAAACAGAAATTTTAAATGTTGGGGACGGACTTGCTGTAAGTAAAGTATTGAAAAAATAATTTATATTTGATATAAATTATATGGAAGTAATATTAATTTTTATTAATATTTTTAAAATAAGGAAAAGGAAAAAATGAGTGGTAAAAAGGAAAATTTGAGTGAAAATAGCAATTTGCCAGTTAAAGAAGACCATATAAAAAGATTGAGAATGTTTTCAAGATTAAGATTAAAATTGCGTGAATTTAAAAATGAAATAAAAGATGATGTTAACACAATTGTTCATATGGATAAAAAAGAATTATTTACAGATATATTAAGTACAAGATATTTTATTTTATTTTTATTTATAATTATACTTTTAAAATCTCTTTTATTTTCAGCCGATACAGTATTTTATAAGCATGGAATATGGCTTTGGTATATTAGGCAAACTTCATTTTTTATAATAGTTTTAGTTTCACCGTTGTTATTATTTAGAAGTTCTAAATTAAGATTTAGATTAGGAATGTTTTTAAATTTTTTAATTAGTTTATTGTTATTTGCAGATGAACTGTATTATTCTTATGCCTCTAATATTATTTCAGTTATGCAAGCTGGAAATTTACAATATAAAAATGAGATAATTGCAGCGATACCGTCGCTTTTAAACATTAGACAAATACTTTATTTTATTGATTTTCCAATAATTTTTGGATTGTTGATTTCTAAAAAAGTTAAAGTTAATAAAATCAAAGATTTTAGAAAAAAACCAGTAATAATTATGGCTTGTGTTATTGCAATTTTATGTACACATTATCATTTTATCCCTGAGTCTTTGGAATTAGTTACAGGATATATTTATAATAAGAAAAATTCAGTTAGATATGGTACTATTTATGGTTATCATTTGGTAGATGTTATGAATGCAATTACTCATAATAAGAGTACAAAATATAATTCTTATGAAGAAATGCTTCCAGTATATAAAGAATTTAAAGAAAAGCAAAAAGAATTAAATCCAGAAAAAGCAGAATATACAGGTATTGCGAGTGGAAAAAATGTAATAATTTTACAATTAGAATCAGTACAAAATTTTGTTGTTGATAAAACTATAAATGGAAAAGAAATAACACCAAATTTGAATAAATTTTTAAAAGAAAATATTAATATTACTAATATGCATTCTTCTAGTTACACAACTACAGCTGATTCAGAGCATAGTGCTATTACATCATTATATCCTCTTGAAAATGGAGAGGCTTTTAGTAAGTATTATGGAAATACTTATGATAGTATATTTTCAAACTTTAAAAATGCAGGATATTATACAATGTATGCACATGGAAATTATGCATATTTTTGGAATAGAAAAAATGTTACTTCAAAATTGAAAATAGATAATGTAAAATTTTTAGAAAATTTTGAAGATACGTCAGAATTGATTAGAACATATTTATCAGATGAATTATTATATAAACAAACAATAGAAAATATGGCACAAAATTTAGAACAAGGAAAACCAATATTGTATGATATAGTTGCAGCATCTTCACATAAACCATTTGAACTTGCTGGAATAATAGATAAATATTCTAAAGTTTCAATAGATGTAGGAAACTTAGAAGGAACGCCTTTAGGAAACTATTTAGAGGCTGTTAATTATGCTGATTATGCTTTTGGTATTTTTGTTGATTCATTAAAAGAAAAGAATTTATATGATGATACAGTTATAATTGTATATGGTGATCATTATGGAATGCAAATGTATGATGAAGATTTAATTGAGTTCTTAGGTTATAATAAAAATAATTATAATGATGTTAGAATGCAATTTGAATTTTCTAATGTACTTTGTGGAATGAAAATTCCTGGTATAGAACATCTTACAATAGATGAACCAATTAGTAAAAATGATATAAAACCTACATTAGAACAATTATGTGGAATAGAGGATTATTTTTCTATTGGTACAAGTATGTTTAGTAGAAATTCTTATATTGCAATAAATAATAGTAAGGTTATTACTAAGGATTATTATTATGATGGAAATGAATGGTATGTATTGAAAACAGGGGAAAAAGTAGATAAAAATTCTCTATCAGAAGATGAAAGAAATAAATTAGATTTATATGTAGAAGAAAGCATAAAGGAATTAGATATATCAAATTCAGTTGTTATTAATAATTTATTACAAGATAAAAATTATAAAGAGATTTGGAAGGAAAATATAATTAGTGAAGAAGAGTAGATATATAATAGCAATTATTTTTATAATAATATTTACAATTTCTGTTGTTCCAAAAACATTTCAAAATGATACTTTTTATATGATAAAGCTTCGGAGAAACTATTGAAGAATTTGGAATAGATGGAATTGATCACTATTCATGGCATGTAGGTTTAAAATATAATTACCCGCATTGGTTATTTGATCTTATAAATTACAAGATTTATAATTTGTTTAACTTAAATGGATTATATGTTTTTGTATGTGTATTTGCTTCGCTTTATATGGCTACTTTATTTGGAGTATTTATAAAAAAAGGTGTTAATTATATAATAGCTTTTCTGTCAACTATAATAATTTCATATTTTTTGAGATATAGTTTTTCAGATAGGGCTCAGATACTTTCATATTTTTTATTTTTAATAGAAATTATATTAATAGAAAATTTTTTAAAAGATAAGAAATTTTTACAAGCTTTGCGGATTGTTTATTATTTCTGTTTTACTTGCAAATATTCATTCAACTATTTGGATAATGTATTTAGTATTATTTTTACCATATATTGGTGAGTATATATTTTGCTTATTTACTATAACAGAAGTTGCAAAAAGAAGTATAAAAAGAGATAGAAAAAAGATAGAAAAATTAAAAATTAAAAATTCAGATAAAGATGTAGTGAAAATAGAGAAATTAAATAAATCAATCGAAGAAAGTGAAAAGTTTTTAAAAACAAATAAAGTAAAAGAAAATAGAAAAGTTATTTTTTCAAAAAATGAAAATTCTAAATGGTTGTTTTTGATAATGATAATTGCGACCTTAGGAGCTCTTATTACACCTATTGGATTTACACCTATTACTTATTATTTGAAAACCAGTATGCGGAATTACAATGTCATATATATCTGAACATATACCGATTATCATTGCTCAAAATTTAGGATTTTTTGTTTTTACTGCTATAACAATTACTGTAATTGGCTTTACAGATGCAAAACTTAAGTTATCAGATGCTTTTCTATTATTGGGATTATTTTTGATGACAATTTCTTCTCAAAGAAATTTATATTTATTATTGCCATTAGGTGGAATTGTAATTGTTAAAATGGTAAACGAATTTATATTAAAGAATTTGAAATTAGATTCAGTAGAATATCAAAAAACTAATAAAGTATTTTGGATATTAGCATTAATTGTTGTTTTGGGAATTAGTATATATAATTTTATTTCAAAAATTAATGTAGATTATATAGATAGTAAAGAAATTCCAGTAAAGGCTACAGAATGGATAAAAAATAATTTAGATTTAGATAATATAAAATTATATAATGATTATGATTTTGGTAGTTATTTATTATTAAAAGGTATACCAGTTTTTATAGATTCTAGATGTGATTTATATACACCAGAATTTAATAAAGATGTTTATGTTTTTAAAGATTATATGGATGCTTTTAATGCAAGAATTACTTATAAAAACTTATTTGAAAAATATAATATTACTCATGCGATAGTTTATAAAAATTCAATTGATGGTCTTTATTTATCTGAATATGATAATACAGAAGTTTTATATGATGATGGCGATTTTGTAATATATGAATATAAATAATTTTTAAGTTTCGATATTTTTTAAATATACAAAAGCTACGAAAAATATATGTTTTATCAAGTCGTTTCGTGGGGACCGGCTAGCTACAGTCTGTTAAATTTTATGTTCCACAGAATTTTAAAATTTTACAGACTGTGCGTTGTTGGGAGGACGAATAAAACATATATTTTCGTAACTTAGTATGTTTTAAAATACCGAAAAATATTATAATAGTTTTAGTAAAAAAAGGAGTTTTTTATATTGAAAAAATCTAGTAAAAAAATTCAAAATAGTAATTCAAAGCATAATAAATTAACAAGTGAGCAAGAAGCAAAATTAGAGGAAAAGCTTGCTGAATTATCTGAAGAAGAAATAGAAAAATTATTTGAATTGGGTAAAATTGATCAAATTGAATTTGAAGCTATAATGATGTTAAAAAAGAGAAAAAAGAAGAAAACTCAAAAAGAAAAATTTGAAGAGAGAATCAGATGTGATCAAACTATAATAGATAAAATAGTTAATTTGGGTAGAATATTTAGAATGAAAGAAAATAATGTAAAAAGGCAAAATGCTTTAGATAGCATGATACAACAAGAAGAGGATTTGGAAAGGGAAGAAAGAGTAAGAGAAAAAAGTGAAAGAGTAAAAGAGAGAGGAGCAAGAAGTAAAGGGAGAGATAGAACAAGAGAAAGAGGTGGATTTGAAAGAGGAAGGTAATTTTTAATGTTAATTTAATATTAGAATGATATAAATAAAAAAGTAATAAAGCTATATTCTTAAAAAAAGAAAGGAATGAGGCTTGAGTGAGAATTTTAATAATAGAAGATGATAAGATTTTATCTAAAACAATTGAACAATGTATTATAAATAAATATGATGTTGACAGAGCTTTTGATGGTGAAGAAGGTATAATGTATGCAAAACAAAGTATTTATGATGTAATTATTTTAGATTTAATGATGCCAATAATGAATGGTTATGATGTATTAAAAACGTTAAGAAACGATAAAATTTATACACCAGTTTTAATATTAACAGCTAAAGATACATTAGAAGATAAACTTAAAGGGTTTAAGGTAGGAGCAGATGATTATTTAGTAAAACCTTTCAATAGAGAAGAATTGATAGCGAGAATTGATGCAATAATTAGAAGAACAAATGGAAATTATTCTGAAAATATTATTGAATTTAAAGACTTGAAATTAGATTTGAATAGTAGAAAAGTTTTAGTTGGAGAGAAAGAATTAATATTGCAAGGAAAACAATTTGATGTATTAGAATATTTAATTAATTCAAAAAATACTATTATCACAAAAGATCAAATTTTTGATAAAATTTGGGGATTTGATTCAGAAACAAGTACAAATGTAATTGAAGTTTATGCAAGTGGTCTTAGAAAAGAATTGAAAAAGATTGGATATGACAAATACCTTAAAACAATTAGAGGTGTAGGTTATATTTGGTCAGAATAAAATCAAATTGGAGAGAAAATGAACGAACAAAAAATTTTGAGAAAACAATTATTTAAGTATATAAAATATAATATTTTTATGTTTATAGGGATATTTGTAGTTTTCGGAATATTTGTGTATGGGTTAGTTGATAGAATTACTTTTAGTTCAGTAAATATTGAATTGAGAAATTGTAAAAAGCACTTGAAGGATTTTTTAGAAAAAACAGAAGAAATGCAAATTTTAAGCAAATATTATATTACAGATTCTAATAGTGATAATGCAATTGCTTATAATATTATATCTAATATAAATAATCCAAATATTATATGTATAGTTAGAGATGAAGATGGTGAAATAATTGCCAGTAGTTGGCCGGGTGTGAATTCTGGTGATTATACAGTGGAATTAGAGTTTGATGAAGAACTATTAAATAAAATATATGAAATTGTAATAAATGATGATTATTATTATAGAGCTATAACAGTAGATTTATCTGAAATTACTGAAAATAATTCAGGCTATGTTCAATTTTTAACAAATGTCGATACGGAAAAAGATATGGTTGATGTATATCAAAAAATAATTTTACATTCCATGATATTTGGAACTATAGTGTCAATTATAGCTAGTATAAGTATGTCAAAGAGAACATTAGATCCAGTTGTAGATATGCTAAAAAAAGAGAATGAATTTGTTCAAAATGTATCACATGAACTTAGAACTCCACTTGCAATAATTCAGGCAAAACAGGAAATTTTATTAAGTGAACCTAATGCAAAAATAATAGACAAATCTGAGGATATTAGTTTGACACTTAATGAAACTAAAAGAATGGCCAAATTAACAAAAGATTTACTTTTACTTTCTAGGGCAGATAATAAACAAATTGTATTGCAAAAAGAAGAAGTTGAAATTGATGAATTTATTTCAAATATTGCAAAAACTTATGGTGAAATTATTGAATTAGATAATAAAAAATTAGAATTAAATTTAAACTATAAAAAAATGATTTCAATAGATACTAATAAAATTTATCAAGTAATGGTTATTTTACTTGATAATAGTATAAAGTATACTGAAAGTGGTGATACAATAGAGATTTCTACATTTGCGAAAGATAATAAATGTGTTATTGAAGTTAAAGATACAGGAATTGGAATTAGTGATGAAGCTATAAAACATGTTTTTGAAAGATTTTATAGAGAGGATAAAGCTCGTAGTAGAGAAACAGGTGGAAGTGGTTTGGGGCTTTCTATTGCTGATATGATAATTTCAAGTCATGGTGGTACGATTAAAGCTTCACATAATGGAACTAAAGGAACTATATTTACAATTAAATTACCAAGATAATATTAAGGAGCAAAATTGAAAAAATGAAGGTATTATTTGCAACAACTAATCCAGCAAAAATTAAAAAATATGCTGATGAATTAGCCAAAAAAGGTATAGATATTATAACAATTAAAGATATAGGAATTAATCTTCATGTACAGGAAAATGGAAAAAATGTAATAGAGAATGCTTATTTAAAAGCAAAAGCATATTATGATAAAACAGGAATAACTACAATCGGAATGGATAATAGTTTGTATATAGAAAACTTACCAGAAGATAAACAACCCGGAACACATGTAAGAAGAATAAATGGTAAGGAGCTAAATGATGATGAAATGCTTGAATATTATACTAATTTAGTACATAAATATGGTGGAAAGTTAATAGCCAAATGGGTATATGGAATGGTAATTTATAATGGAAAAGATAAGAGAGAATATAGTTGGAATAAAAGTAATTTTTATTTAGTAGACAAGCCATGTCAAAAGAGAAATCAAGGTTATCCTTTAGATTCTATGTCAATTATGCCAGATTGTAATAAGTATTTTGTAGATTTAACAAAGGAAGATAAACAAAATTATAATGAGAATGATGTAATTCAATTTATTGTAAATAATATAAAATAATTTCAAAGTGAAATAAGAAGGGAATAAAATTAAGATGTATGAAGAATTAGGGATAAGCCAAAAAGTTTATGAAATGTCTGAAAAAGTAGAAAATGAAATACAAGATATTTTAAAAAAAATAGATAATAATTGTATGAAAACAACAGCAAAGGTATTGAAAGCTTTCCAAGATAATAGAGTTTCAACAACAGATTTTTCAGAGGTTACAGGTTATGGTTTTACAGATATAGGAAGAGAGAAACTTGAAAAAATTTATGCACAAATTTTTGAAGCAGAAGATGCTTTAGTTAGACCGCAAATAATGTCTGGAACACATGCACTTTATATAACTTTATCTGGTCTTTTAAAAAGTGGAGATACAATGATTAGTATTTCTGGAGAGCCTTATGATACTTTACAAAGTGTTATTGGTTTAACAGGTGATAGTGAAAATTCTTTAATAAAATGTGGAATAAAATATGAACAAATAGAGTTACTAGAAGATTCTGATTTTGATTATGAAAAAATAAAAAATAGAATAGAACAGGGAAATGTGAAAATAGTAGAAATTCAACGTTCTAGAGGATATTCAAAAAGAAAAAGTATTACAATTGATAAAATAGAAAAAGTTACCAAAATTATAAAAGATATAAATTCAAATGTGATTGTTATGGTAGATAATTGTTATGGAGAATTTGTTGAAGATAAAGAACCTACAGAAGTTGGAGTAGATATATTTATAAGCTCTCTTATGAAAAATTTAGGAGCTGGAATTGCAACTTCTGGTGGATATGTTGTAGGAAGAAAAGATTTAATTCATTTAGTAGCTGAAAGACTTACTTCTCCTTGTATAGGTAAGGATTTAGGTGCTAATTTTAATCAATTATTGTCATATTATAAGGGATTGTATATGGCTCCTTCAGTGGTGCGTATGACTTTAAAAACTATGGTATTTGCAAGTAAAATGCTTGAGGAATTTGGCTTTTCAAATATTAGTCCAAAGTTTGATGAGAAAAGAACAGACATTATTCAAACAATGGATTTATTGTCAGAAGAAAAACTTGTAAAATTTTGTCAAGGAATTCAAAAAGGTTCACAGATTGAATCTTATGTTGTTCCTGTTCCTGATGATATGCCAGGGTATCATTATAAAGAAATTATGGGAGGAGGAAGTTTTACTCCAGGAGCAACTATTGAACTTAGCTGTGATGGTCCTATTTGTGAACCATATACAGCATATATGCAAGGTGGACTTACTTATGAATATGGTAAATTAGGAATAATGATAGCAATAGATAATATGTTAAAATAAATTAGTTATATTATTTTTGTGGGGGAAGTTTATAATGATTTATGATATGTTAGAAAAAGAATTAAGTAGTGATAAAGAGCTTAATTCAATTTATCTTTTTTTTGGTGAAGACAGATTTCTAATTGATAATTCATTGAAAAAGTTAAAAAGAAAGTTTGGAGAGATTTTACAAGGAATTAATTATGTTATTATAGAAGAAAATTTAATAGATGATTTAATATATAATATTGAGAGTCCAGCTTTTGGATATGATAAAAAATTAATTATTGTTAAAAATTCTGGATTATTTAAAAAAGATGGAAGAAAGAAAAATGGTACAGCAATTCAAAATCAAATAGCTAAATATATAGAGGAAAATATAGAAATTATAAATGAGTCTGTAAATCTTGTTTTTATTGAAGACAACGTGGAAAAGAACAATGTTTTTAATGTGATAGATAAATATGGTGTTGTTTGTGAATTTAAAGAATTAAATCAAGCTCAACTTATTAAAAAATTAAAACAAATTTGTAATGCCTATAAAGTGAAAGTTCGGTGAAAACGTATTATCGTATTTTATAGAAGTTTCACGGAACAAATATGCAATTTTTGATAAATGAAATTCGAAAATTAATTGAATATGCTGGTGAAAATGGAACCATAACTGAAAAGGATGTTGATTTACTTGTTGTAAAGCAAATGGATAGTGTAATATTTGATTTAACAGATGATTTAGGAACAAAGAAAATAGCAGAAGCTATGAATGTTTTAGATGATTTAATTTATAAAAAAGAACCAGTTCAAAAGATTTTAGTTACTTTATATAATCATTTCAAAAAATTGTATTTGTGCAAGAAAGCAGTTGTTTTAAATAAAGACATAGTAACATCTATTGGTTTAAAGCCAAATCAAACATTTTTAGTTAGCAAGTATAAGAAACAAGCTAGTTTTTTTAGTGAAATGGAATTAAGAGAGATTTTAAAAGAGTTAACAAATTTAGATTATAGTTCAAAAAATGGAAAAATTGATGTAGACGTTGGTTTAAAAAGTATTTTGTGTAATTTATAAGTTAGAACAACTCCGCCTTCGTCATGATATATTATGAAATTAAAAATATGATTTGTAAAAAAGTTACGAAAATATATGTTTTATTCGTTCTCCCAACATACACACAGTCTGTAAAATTTTAAAATTCTGTAGAACATAAAATTTAACAGACTGTAGCTAGTCGGTCCCCACGAAACAACTCTATAAAACATATATTTTCGTAACTTTTACATATTACTGAAATATTGGCATAATAAATTAGAATATTTATAATATTTTTAGAGAAAGTTCGTCATAACGTAATAAAACCACGATAATCAGTATGCTTATTTTAGCAGGAGTATCTTTGAATGCGATAATTGGTGATAATGGGATAATAACAAAGGCACAGGAAGCAAAAAGGCTTTCGGAAAATGCAGATAGAAAAGAGAGAGCTGATATAGATAAGATGACTGAATTAATTGATGAAACAATGAGCGGAAGTAATAGAGTTGAGCAAGTAATAGATGAACATCCAGGAATGTTAGAAGAAGAAGGCAGTGAAAAAGTAATAAATAGTATAGAAGATTTAGTTTATTTTTCAGATAGTGTAGCAAAAGGAACAACATATGAAGGAGAAATTGTAAAATTAGGATTAAGCTTAGATTTTAATTCTTCAAAATCTTATGTAGATCCATATAGAACAGATTATGGAAAATATGGTTACAATGGAGAACTAAAAACTTTGTTAACTTCTGGTGAAGGTTTTAAACCAATTGGAACAACTAATTATTCAAACACATATACTAATAATTTTTTTAAAGGTATTTTTGATGGAAATGGATTTAAAATATATAATTTAAAAATAAATAAAATTACTAAAAAATTAAATTCAGAAATAAATGAGTCTATATATGTAGCTTTATTTCCAGGAAACGAGGGAACTATTCAAAATTTAGGGGTTTGTAACGCAGAAATAGATGTAAATATGCTAGATGGAATATGGAATGCAGTAGGAATTATTGCAGGAAATAATTTTAAAGATTCTGAAATTAAAAATTGTTTTACAACTGGTAAAATTAATGTATTGACTGGAACTCCTGCTAATATTGGAGGATTAGTTGGTTCTAATTATGGAAATATTTTTAATTGTTATAATAGTGCAGATTTATACTGCGAAAATAGTAATAGTTATATGCTAAACAAATCTGTAAGAATTGGTTCATTAGTTGGAACTAGTGAAGAAACGGGTATTATAAGTAATGTATATAATACAGGAGATATTAATCTTAAATGTATAAAAGAGATACCAGAGAATTTTGGAACCACTGACTATCAAATAGGTACTGTTGCTCGTTATACTGGTGTTGACGCACCTATGAAAAATGGTTATAATATTGGAAACTTATTTTTAGAATTAATAGATGATGAAGCATATAACTATTATATAGCACCAATAGTTAGTGGGGGTGATAAAGCGGAAAATTTTTATAATTTAAAAGAGTTGAAATACAATTTCTTAAGTCGGTAGTAATGTGGATTGGCTTGAAAGAGAGAAAGAAAAATCGTCTAATGAAATGAAGACAGATGAATTTGTCGATTTATTAAATCAAGTTCAAGAAGAACAAGTTTGGATAAGAGATGAAAACATAAATGAGGGGTATCCAATTTTTATATGGCAAAATTGAAAAAACAAATCAGTCTAGGACAAATTTACCTAGACTGATTTTTAGATTATATAAAATATCATTTAAGCTACTTTTATTCCAGTATTTTTTACTTCTACTACAAAAGGAGTTTCATCATTTTCATAGTCTGAAACAGTAATAATATGTGGCTCTATTCTTAAATCTATATCCCATCTTAATTGCATTAAATTAATTTCTTCATCAAATCTATCAGTTTTTATATCATCAGTAATTACTGCAATATCAATATCACTATCTTCGTGTTCTGTTCCTTTAGCATATGATCCAAATAAAATTATTGCTTTTATTTGATATTTTTCACAAACTTTTTCTACATATTTTTGAACTATTTCCATTATTCTATCATCAACAGATTTTTTAACCATTCTCGTACCTCCTTTATATTCTTTATTTGTTTTGTAGTATATTCATTAGTACAACTTTGGCTAAAACTTTCTTTATAATCATCATATCTTGCTTCTAAATTGAATCTTGTAATTGTATCTAATGAAATTCTTTTATTAACTGCCCTATATATAAACACTAAGTATTTTGTTTATTTTTATATAAGATTTCCATTGTTACAAAATCTTTATCAGCACTTTTTATCTAATAATTCATTAAATCTATATTATTCATAAACTTCCTCACTTCCAACTATTATATTTTTATTATATCACTAAAATCAACTCTTTATCACATTTTTTATAAATTTATTTATTTTTGATGTTTTCTTGAAAAATATTAAGTTACGGATAAGATTATATTTTTAGAAAGAGTTCGTCATAATGTAAGAAAACCACGATAATCAGTATGCTTATTTTAGCAGGAGTATCTTTGAATGCGATAATAGGAGATAATGGGATAATAACGAAAG
>CANRQI010000032.1 GCA_947632835.1 uncultured Clostridia bacterium | reverse complement strand
GTCAGTAATTAAGAGTATATGAAAGACTTATTTCAATTAATTATTAATTTAATTGCATTTACTTTTTTAATTGAGGTTTTTATTATAAAAATATTAAAACTTAAATACTTGTTGACTTTTGCAAATTACTTATATATAATAATGCCATAATAATTACATTAATAAAGAGGAATGAAAAATGGTTGATTCAATGGAAAAAATTGTAAATTTATGCAAAGCAAGAGGATATATTTATCCAGGTTCTGAAATTTATGGAGGATTAGCAAATTCATGGGATTATGGACCTTTAGGCGTAGAGTTAAAAAATAATGTAAAAAAGGCTTGGATGAAAAAATTTATTCAAGAACGTAAAGATTCTGTTGGAATTGATGCATCTATTTTAATGAATCCAATGGTTTGGAAAGCTGTTGGGCATTTAGATAGTTTTACAGATCCATTAATAGATTGTAAAGCTTGTAAAACTAGACATAGAGCAGACAAATTAATTGAAAATTGGGGAGAGCAAAATGGTCAAGATATTTGTGGAGATGGTATGTCTAATGAAGATTTAATAAAATTTATTGATGAGCATAACATTAATTGTCCAAATTGCGGAAAGCATGAGTTTACAGATATAAGACAGTTTAATTTAATGTTTAAAACTTTTCAAGGCGTTACAGAAGATTCAACTTCTACAATTTATTTAAGACCAGAAACTTGTCAAGGAATATTTGTTAATTTTAAAAATATTATTCGTACATCAAGAAAGAAAATTCCAATGGGAATTGGTCAAATTGGTAAAGCCTTTAGAAATGAAATCACTCCAGGTAATTTTACTTTTAGAACTCGTGAATTTGAACAAATGGAATATGAGTTTTTCTGCAAGCCAGGAACAGATTTAGAATGGTTTGAATATTGGGAAAATTATTGTGAGCAATGGCTTTTAAATTTAGGAATAAATAAAGAAAATATTAGATTAAGAAAACATAGTAAAGAGGAATTAGTATTTTATAGTAATGGAACAACAGATATAGAATTTAAGTTTCCATTTGGTTGGTCAGAATTATGGGGAATAGCTGATAGAACAAATTATGATTTATCAAAACATCAAGATTTTTCAAAACAAGATATGAGCTATTTAGATTCTGAAACAAATGAAAAATTTATACCTTATGTTATTGAGCCATCATTAGGATGCGATAGAGCTGTTTTAGCTTTTCTTTGTAATTCTTATGAAGAAGAGAAAATTGCAGAAGGAGATGTAAGAACAGTTTTACATTTACATCCTGCACTTGCTCCTTATAAAGTTGCTATATTGCCACTTTCTAAAAAAATAAGTGATAAAGCTTTAGAAGTGTATGATTTATTATCTAAAGATTTTATGTGTGATTATGATGAAACAGGAAGTATAGGAAAAAGATATAGAAGAGAAGATGAAATAGGAACACCTTTCTGTGTAACAATCGATTTTGAAACAGAAACAGACGGATGTGTTACAGTAAGAGATAGAGATACAATGGAACAAGTAAGAATTAAAATAGAAGATGTATCAAAATATGTTGAAGAAAAAATGAAGTTTTAATTAAAAAAATGGGTGAAAAAATTCACTCATTTTTTGTTTTTTCTTGACAAAAAAAAATATAGTAGTATAATGAATATATGAACAATTATTCAAATGTTACTATATAATATAAAGATAAATTTAAAAAAGGAGTTTATTATGAATCAAGATTTTGAAGAAAGTGTAGTTGATATTGATAAAGTTGAACAAATAAAGGCTAAGATGCCTTCTGATGAATTAATTTTTGAAATTGCAGAATTGTATAAAGTTTTTGGAGATTCTACTAGAATGAAAATAATTAGTGCTTTATTAAAAGATGAACTTTGTGTGGGAGATATTGCATATATAGCATCATCTACGCAATCTGCAATATCACATCAATTAAGAGTTTTGAAACAGGCAAAGTTAGTTAAATTTAGAAAGGAAGGAAAAACAGTATATTATTCATTAGATGATGAACATATTAGTCAATTATTTAATATTGCTAAAAATCATATTGAAGAGAAATAACTTAAAAAAGAGGTGAATTTGTATGAAATATGTATATAAAGTAAAAAATTTAGATTGTGCTAATTGTGCTAGAGAAATACAAGAAGGTTTATCTAAAAATGAGAATTTAAAAAATGTTATAGTTAATTTTAATACTTTGCAAATAAAATACGAAACTGAAACTTTAAGTAAATTGCAAGTTGAAAAATTAGTTCAGGCAATTGAACCAGAAGTTACTTTAGAGGAAATTGATAATAATCTTAATCAAGCAAAAATTAATTTTTCATTAATAAGATTTTTTATTGGAATAATATTAGTTATTTTAGGGTTTTCAGGTATAGCAAATGGTATTTTTAAAGAAATTATTATTATTTTAGCATATATTATATTGCTTTACAGAACAACCAAGAATGCAATAAAACTGATTATGCAAAAAACTATAAATGAGAATTTTCTAATTACAATTTCATGTATAGGTGCTTACATTTTAGGTGAAAAGATGGAAGGTTTAATGGTAGTAATTCTTTATGAAATTGGTAAAATTTTAGAAGAAAAGGCTATTAATAAATCAAGAAAATCAATATCAGATTTAATGAATATAAAACCTGAATATGCAAATTTGAAATCTAAAGATGGAATAAATAAAGTAAATCCTGAAATTGTTAAAATAGATGATATAGTAGTTATTAAAGAAGGAGAAAAAATTCCATTAGATGGGATTGTTGTAAGTGGAGAAGCTTATTTAGATACATCTTCATTAACAGGAGAGAGTAAACAAAGAAAAGTGAGAGAAGGAGAGGAAGTATTATCTGGTAGTATAAATAAAGATGGATTTATAGAAATAAAAGTTACAAGAGAATATGAGAATAGTACTGTAAATCAAATATTAGAATTAGTTCAAAATGCAACTGATAAGAAAGCCAAAACAGAAACTTTTGTAGATAAAATTACTAAAATATATACACCAATTGTAATTTTCTTAGCTGTGATTGTGGCTGTAGTATTGCCTTTGGTAAGTAATTTGAATTATAATCAAAGCATTTATAGAGCATTAACATTTTTAGTAATTTCTTGCCCATGTGCAATTGCAATTTCTGTTCCACTTAGCTATTTTTCTGGTATTGGTAAAGCTTCTAAAAAAGGAATTTTAGTTAAGGGAAGTAATTTTTTGGATAATTTAAAAAATGTGAATCAAATTGCTTTTGATAAAACTGGAACACTAACTAAAGGTGAATTCGGGATTAGTAAAATTGAAGTTATAAATGATAAATATAGTAAAGAAGATGTTTTAAAATATATTGTTTATGGTGAAAGTTTTTCAAATCATCCTATTGCTAAATCAATATTGAAAAGTAGTGGATTGAAAAAGCTTGATACATCAGTTGTTTCAGAATATAATGAAATTTCTGGAAAAGGAATTAGTTATAAAATTGATAATAAACAAATTTTAATTGGAAATGCAAAACTTGTTGAAGTGGAAGAAAAATCTCATGAAACTACGATAGTTTACGCTAAAATAGGTGATGAACTAATTGGTAAAATTGAGCTAGAAGATATTATAAAAGAAGGTGCAAAGGATACAATATCAGATTTAAAAATGCTTGGAATAGAAACGAAAATGTTTACAGGTGATACAAATGGCATTGCTAAAAAGGTTGCAAAAGAAATAGGAATAGAAAATGTTAAAGCAGAAATGCTTCCACAAGATAAATATAATGAGCTTGAAAAAATGAGAGAGAAGAACTTAAATACTGAAAATAAAACTGCTTTTGTTGGTGATGGAATTAATGATTCTCCAGTTTTAGCATTAGCAGATGTGGGAATTTCAATGGGGGGAATCGGTACAGATGCAGCAATTGAAGCATCTGATGTAGTGATAATGACAGATGATTTAAAGAAAATTCCAGAGGCTATAAAGATTTCTAAAAAAGTAAATAAAATTATAAAGCAAAATTTAATTTTTGCAATAGGAATTAAAATTTTAGTGTTAACATTAAGTGCTTTAGGAATTTCTAGAATGTGGGAAGCAATTTTTGCAGATGTTGGTGTAACGTTAATTACAATATTTAATACATTAAGAATATTTATTGATGCTATATAAAGAGGTTAAAAAAACAGCAGTTCTTTTGTGAATTGCTGTTTTATAATAAATTTATTTGATTGTTATACTATTCAAATTAGCTACTGCTTTATCATTTAATACATAAATTGTAATTTCCATTTGAGTATTTTTGGATAGATTGAAATCTTTATCAATAGTATTTATTCTGTTATGAATATAATCATCGAATTTTTTTGCATTTATATCAAAATTTTTTTTTAATTTTTTTAATGAATTTTCTAAATTTTTAAATTCATTATTATAGTCTATATCTGTTATATTATATATTTTATTATTAACATCTACTGATATTTCTCCTGTATCTTTGATTAACAAGCTATGTCTTGCAGGTTTTGGTTTATGATGTGCTGTTAATATAGTTCCTTTATAACAACTTCCATGTTCTTTAATATTAAGAAATTGCTTTATTTTATATTTATTATATAAACCTATAAATACAAAAAGTAAAATATCACAAAGTGCAATTGGTATTACAATTGAGAATATGATGGCTAATTCGTAAAATGTATCAAATTTTTTTATAGCACACCATACCATAATTTGTGAAATTATAATGAATACTAGTCCGATATAAATTCATCATTTTTATTGAATATTTTATATTGCTATTATTATAATATGTATATTCTAATTTCATTCTATATATTTTAATCTCCTTTTTTAAATTTTACAGACTGTGCGTTGCTGGGATAATGAATAAAACATATATTTTTTTTTATATTGCTTAAAAGCTTTAATATATTTTTTTAGTTATTCTCCCCATTTAAGAAAATGTAATTCACTAACGTTTGTAACATTTTCTAAAACAGTCCCCACAAACCATAACTTAAAAAATATATTAAAGCTTTTTGAAACGTATATAAAAACTTAAACAACTATAAAATTGATAAATAAATAATTATGTGATATGATTTGCTTATTAGAAATATCAATTATCAGAGGAGAATAAAAATGACCATTGAAGAAGAATTATTTAGAAAAACAAAGATTGATTTTAAAAAAGTATCTGAATATGGATTTAAAAAAGATAAATCATTGTATAAATATTCAAAAAATATTATGAATAATACTTTTAGAGTGGATATTGAAATAAATAATGATAGAATAGTTAAAGGTAAAGTTTACGATTTGGCTTTTGGAGATGAATATACTAATTTTCGTATAGAAGATAGTGCAGGTTCTTTTGTAGGACAAGTTAAAGATGAATTTAAAAATATATTAAAAAATATTAGAAGTAATTGTTTTACTAGAGAAAATTTTATATATGAGCAATCAAACAGGATAACGAAAGCAATAAAAGAAAAGTATGGAGATGATCCAGAATTTGAATGGGAAAAGTTTCCTGGATATGCTACTTTTAGGAATAGAAATAGTAAAAAGTGGTATGGTATAATAATGAACCTTGACAAAAGTAAATTAGATGAAAGTTCTACTGGTGAAGTTGAAATAATTGATATAAAATTAGAACCAAATGAAATAGAATATTTATTAAAACAAGACGGATTTTATCCTGCATATCATATGAATAAGAAAAGTTGGATTACAGTTATACTGGATAATACTATATCAGACGAAAAAATAATGGGGTTGATTGAAAAAAGTTATTTGTATACGGTTACAAACAAAAATCGTGCTAAAAATGAGTGGATTGTTCCTGCAAATCCAAAGTATTTTGACATAGATAAAGCATTAAAACAAAATAATACTATAACTTGGAAACAAAGTACAGATATTAGAATAAATGATATTGTTTATATATATGTTGGTAAACCTTACTCATCAATTATGTATAAATTTAAAGTAATAGAAGTAAATATTCCTTATAAATATAAGGATGAGAACTTAAAAATACAAAAGGCTATGAAAATAGATTTATTAGCAAGGTATGAAAAAGGAAAATTATCATTTGAAAAATTAAAAGAATTTGGAGTAAATGCAATTAGAAGTCAAAGATATATGCCATTAAATTTAAGTGAATATATAAATAAATTTGAAACATTTTAGAGATATCAACAAAATGTTCTATTACACTAATATTGCTTTTTAAAAGTAAAAAAATAACTTAAGAGAGCCTGATTAAATCAGGCTCTTTAACCAGGCTCTCGGCTCTCTAAGTACGGAATTTATCCGCTTGTTATTGCGAATCTAAGTTGAAGGTTCGAAGAATAGTACCTTTTGGTACGTAAATTTTATAACTAGTTTCTTGATATATACTTGATCTAGAAATTAGTAAGAAAAGCATCATTTTATCATCCAGTTTATTTCTGAGATAGGTGGTATATTCCTCGATGTGAGGAATGCAATCGTCCATTTCATAAATAGTTGTTATGTCTGATTTAACTTTTCCACTTTTGAAGCTCGTATCATCTACTTTGTAATAAAATGAATAAACTTCATTGGTATCAATAGATATGTAGAATAATGAACCTTTACCAGAAATCTGACTATTGTCTGCTAAAGATACTAATTCTAAATTATCAGTTTGCAAAACTTCTTCATACGTCATAGAGTTAATACTTACAATTCCTAATATAGCAATTATTGCTATTATAAGAAAGATAACACAAAAAATTAAGGAAATTAAGGTATTCCGCATATGATTTTCCTGTTCATACTTAAAATTGTGACAGATTATGCTTAATGTTCCTATTACACCTCCAAAGCCAACCACTATTAGAAACCACAACATAATTATTCCTCCTTTTAACTTTTATTGATGTTTACTTGTTTTATATGCTAAACTAAAAAGCTAGAGGAAAATTCCTCTACTAATTAGTGAATAAAGGAATTAATTTATAAAAAATATTTATTGATATTTTGCATTATATAATAGTTTTTACAAAAAAGCAAATTAAATTTTCGATAGTTTAGTTTTATCAGGCTTTTTAGAATTTTTATTAGAAAAATTTAGAAAAACGAGATATTATATTGTTATAACATCTCGTTCTTCAGTATTACCTTTGATTTATGGATTATGCGAGGCTCCTGCTTTGGAAAGTTCTTCTATTGCTTCCCAAAATTGTTCGTTGTTATCAAACCAGCAGTAATTTTCCTTTTCAATTCCGCCATGTTTAAGAAGAATCCTTCTCAATTTTTTAGCAGACATTATAGAATTTTCTACTGTAATCCGGGAGCTCCATCCACCCGTGTAGAGTATAACTGTTTTAGCACGTTTTATCATGTAATACCTCTTTTCTTAATATTCTGTAGTTTACAGGTTATTTTTATGCTAACATAATACCATAGATTATTAAAAAAATCAATGAATTTATTTATCTAAGCTTTTTAAATTGATAAAAATTTTTATTTATACTATTTATTTTATAATAAGAAATTTCAGCAGCTTTATAGTCATGAATTTTCTTTATTTCATTTTCTATTTCATTATATAAACTTTCTTTTGTTCTAAATTCTAATTTGTATTCATCACATTCTTCTAATTTATTATTACACAAATATTTAGAATGAACCTTAGAAATTTGAGTTCCAGCTACTAATCTTTTTTAGAGTAATGTATTTATTATCTTGTTTGCTAATTCTTTTTTATTGCATAAAGTTGTTATAATTATATATTTATCTATTATTTAATCTCTTCCTATTAATAATTACTTAATTTTTAAATTCCTTTGTGCTTGTTTTTAATTTTTTTATATCAAATTTATATATAGCTATTATAGCTGAAAACATTTCAATAAAAGTTGATATTAAACCACTTATTGCTAAAACTTTAATATTATATATTATAAAGAGTGAACAAGAAATTATTTCAGTAATTCTTGTTATAGTTAAATTTTTTTGCCATAAAGCTATACTATATAGTATTACAGCTAGAGTAGGAAGTAGACTTATAATTCCGTTGTAAGACATCAATGATAAAATAATCATGCATATTATAACTAATATTAAATATATAATTGGAACTTTATCATTAAATTTTTTATATATAAGATTTCTTATCATTGTCATTAAATTCATTAAACATCCAGAGATTGCATTTAAAAATAGGTATTGTAAAGCAAATAGTAAACTTGAAAATATTTGATATTTTAATAAAGTATCTTTTTTATTTTTTTGAAAGCTCATTATAAGAACTACTAATGCTATTATTCCAAATAATTGTGCTATATAAAACATATTTATACCATCCTAATTTTATTTTTTATTAATTAATTTTGATATTAATATTCTGCATTTTTAGCAGATGTAGAAAATAAAAGAATTTTTGCAAATGTAATTAGTAACACATTAGCACTAAATATAAAAAAAGAACAAATTACTGAACTTGCACTTTAGGTAATTTGTTTTATAAAAATTCATACTTTGGAAAAGTGCTAGAACTTTGCACTATTTTTAAAATTAAAACCTCAAGCTTAATCTTACGAAATACTTGAGGTTTTAATGGTGCAGATGGCCGGAATCGAACCGGCACGGGAGGATAAGTCCCGCAGGATTTTAAGTCCTGTGCGTCTGCCAGTTTCGCCACATCTGCATTAATATATACTTAACTAACTGACAAAATGTATTATACTACAATGATTTATAAATTGTCAATACATTTTATAAATTTTTTAAAGTGTAGAAAAAAATTTTTTAGTATGTTATAATAATCAAAATAATAACGAATAAAATTCCAATGAAACAGTTAATGATGATTTAGTTGGATAAATTTAGAATATGAAATTTGAAAATGATTTAATAAAATTTGGAGGATATTATAAATGAAACTTGTTGTACAAAGAGTAAGCGAGGCGAGAGTAAAAGTAGATGATAAGATAACACGGTGAGATAAAAAAAGGATTTTTAGTGCTAATTGGGATAAAAGTAGGAGATACAAAGACAGAAGCAGATTATTTAGTAAAAAAATTGTGCAATCTTAGAATTTTTACTGATGAGAATGATAAGATGAATTTATCTTTAAAAGATGTTGGAGGAGAACTTTTAATAGTATCTCAATTTACATTATATGGAGATTGTGTATCTAGTGGTAACAGACCAAGCTTTACTCAAGCTGCTAGACCGGAAATTGCTGAACCAATATATGAATATTTTTGTGAAGAATGTGAAAAAAATGGTATTAATGTTCAAAGAGGAATTTTTGGTGCAGACATGAAAGTTTCTCTTATAAATGATGGACCAGTTACAATAATTATTGAAAGTAAAGAGAAATAGGAGAAGATAAAATGGTAATTACAATAGATGGATTAGGTGTTAATGGAAAATCTACATTAGCAAAAATGATTTCTAAAAAAATAAATTTTAAAAATTTTAATACAGGTGCTATATATAGATGTATAGGCTTAGAAATTATAAGAAATAATTATGATATTAGCAATTTAGCTTGTGTGATAGATAAATTGTCGAATATAAAAGTAAATTTTATAGATGAAAAAGTATTTTTAAATGGTGAAGATGTTACAGATGAAATTCAAAAAGAAGAGGTATCTGTAAAATCTACGAAATGGGCTACAATACCAGAAATAAAAGAAATAGTAAGAAAAATACAAAGAGATTTTTTACGAGATAATAATACAGTAATGGAGGGAAGGGATATAGCTACCAGAATAGCACCTAATGCAGAAATTAAGTTTTATTTATATTCGGATTTTGAAAAGCGTGTAGAAAGATTATGGAAAAAAGATACTAAAATAAATATAGAAACAATAAGGAATAATTTAAAAATTAGAGATGATTTAGATATAAATGGAGGTAATTTTATTAAACCGAAAGATGCAATAGAAATTGATACGACCAATTTAAGTATTGCTGAGGTTTTTGAACTAATGTATGAAGAAATAAAGAAAACTCTTGATTTTTGAAAATATTGTGATATAATATAAAAGCTATTTGTAAAAAATCTTTTGAATAGCATATCGTAAAATGGAGGAGATATTATAATGAGCGTAAAAGTTGAAAAAACTGATAACAAAAATGAAGTTAAATTAGAATTTACTATCGAAGCTAAGGTATTTGAGGATTCAATGAAAAAGATATTTAATAAAAGTGCTAAATATTTTTCTATACCTGGTTTTAGAAAAGGTAAAGCACCAATGAATATAGTAGAAAAATTTTATGGTAGTGAAATATTTTATGAAGATGCATTTAATGATGTATTTACAAGTGTTTACGAGAATGCTATAAAAGAAAATAAAGTAGAAGCAGTTACAAAACCAGATGTAGACATTACACAAATGAAGAAGGGTAAAGAATTAATATTTACTGTAACTGTAGGAACAAAACCAGAAGTAAAATTGGGAAAATATAAAGGTGTTGAAATTGAAAAACCAGATTATAAAGTTACAGATGAAGATGTTGAAACTGAATTAACAAAAATGCAAGAAAAGAATTCAAGATTAGTAACAGTAGAAGATAGAGCTGTAAAATCTGGTGATACAGTAATTATTGATTTTGAAGGATTTGTTGATAATACTGCTTTCGAAGGTGGAAAAGCAGAAAATTATGAATTAGTTATAGGAAGCAATACATTTATTCCAGGTTTTGAAGATCAAATAATAGGAATGAATATAAGTGAGCAAAAAGATATTAATGTTAAGTTTCCTGATGAATATTTTTCTAAAGATTTAGCTGGTAAAGATGCTTTGTTTAAAGTAAATTTACATGAAATAAAAGAAAAAGAACTTCCAAAATTAGATGATGAATTTGCTAAAGATGTTAGTGAATTTGATTCTTTGGAAGAGCTAAAACATGATATAAAATTTAAAAAAGAAGAAGAAGCTGATAAAAAGAATAAATCAGAATTAGAAGAAAGAGCTGTTGAGAAAGCTTGTGAAGTTTCAGAAGTAGAAATTTCTGATGGAATGATAGAAGTTGAATTGGATAATATGTTTCAAGATATGGATAGAAGACTTTCATATCAAGGTTTAAAAATGGAACAATATTTAAAAATGGTAGGAAAAACCAAAGAAGATTTTAGAAAAGATAATAGAGATTCAGCTATGCAATCAATTAAAATGAGATTAGTTCTAGAGGCTGTATATAATGATGCAAAATTAGAAGTTTCTGATGAAGAAATGAAAGCTAAAGTTAAAGAACTTGCAGAAACATATGGAAAAAATGAAGAAGAACTTAATAAAAACGAGGATTTATTAAATAATATAAAAAATGGAATTCAAACTGAAAAAGCAGTTAAATATTTAGTAGATAATGCAAAAGTTGTAGCTAAAAAGGAAAATAAAAAATCTGAAGAAAAAGCAGATGCATCTAAAAATAAATAATAAATGAATATAAATAAAAAAGATTTCAAGTGAAATATTAAAAATTTCATTTGGAATCATTTTTATATTCTAAAGAGATAGTGAGTTATTATTTTTTAAATTAGTTTTTATGTCGAAAAATGTAAAAAAATAAATTATAAAAAGTATTGAAAAAAACTAATATTTAGTATATATTATCTATATAGTAAATAAGATATAAGGAGGCAATTTGCAAATGGAAAAAAATACTTTAATACCTTACGTTATTGAACAAACAAGTAAAGGCGAAAGATCTTATGATATTTATTCAAGATTATTAAAAGATAGAATTATAATGTTGTCTGAGGATGTAAATCCTACATCAGCAAATGTTATTATAGCCGAAATGTTATTTTTGGAATCTGAAGATCCTGATAAAGAAATACATTTTTATATTAATTCTCCAGGGGGTTCTATTGTTGATGGAATGGCAATTGTAGATACTATGAATTATATAAAATGTCCTGTTTCAACAATTTGTGTTGGAATGGCTGCTAGTATGGGCTCAGTTTTATTAGCTTGTGGTGAAAAGGGAAAGAGATTTGCTACACCAAATTCTGAAATCTTAATACATCAACCATTAATAGGTGGAAATGGACTTTCAGGTCAAACAACAGATGTAAAAATTCATGCAGATCATTTGGTAAAAACAAGAGAAAAAATGAATAAATTATTAAGTGAGAAAACAGGTCAACCAATTGATCAAATTATGGCAGATACTGAAAGAGATAATTATATGACGGCTGAAGAAGCTTTAAAATATGGTTTGATTGATGGTATTTTAGATAAAAGAGCTTAAATAAAAAGGAGGATGGTTTCAAGTGGCTAAAAATTCAGCTATTATAAAATGTTCATTTTGTGGTAAACCACAGGAAACAGTTAAAAAAATAATTGCAGGTCCTAATAATATATATATTTGTGATGAATGTGTTTCTGTTTGCCAAAATATAATGGATGCTGAAATGTTCGAAAATTATGAAGACGAAGAAAATACTTCAACAGATATTCCATCTCCAGAAGAAATAAAAAAGACATTAGATGATTATGTTATAGGGCAAGAAGAGGCAAAGAAAACACTTTCAGTAGCCGTATATAATCATTATAAAAGAATAAATAATTTAGGATTTATAGAGGATGTTGAAATTCAAAAAAGCAATATATTATTGTTGGGGCCTACTGGATGTGGAAAAACTCTTTTAGCACAAACTTTAGCAAAAGTTTTAAATGTACCTTTTGCGATTGCAGATGCAACAACTCTAACTGAAGCAGGTTATGTAGGTGAGGATGTTGAAAATATACTTTTAAAACTTCTTCAATCTGCAAATATGGATATTGAAAGAGCAGAAAGAGGAATTATATATATTGATGAAATAGATAAAATTTCTCGTAAATCTGAAAATCCTTCAATAACTCGTGATGTTAGTGGTGAAGGAGTGCAACAAGCTTTACTTAAAATTATAGAGGGAACAGTTGCTTCAGTTCCACCACAGGGAGGAAGAAAACATCCACATCAAGAATTTATACAAATAGATACTTCAAATATATTGTTTATTTGTGGAGGTGCTTTTGAAGGACTAGATACTATTATAAAAGATAGAATAGGGAAAAAATCTATTGGTTTTGGAGCAAATGTTGAAAGCAAGAAAAATATTAATAGATCAGAAATTTTAAAACAAATGTTACCTCAAGATTTATTAAAATTTGGAATGATACCAGAATTTGTTGGAAGGCTTCCAATTATAGCTACACTTGATGGATTATCTAAAGAAGCTTTAATAGATATTTTAACTAAACCTAAAAATTCTTTAATAAAGCAATATAAGAAGCTTGTTGAATTAGATGGAGTTGAATTAGAGTTTGAACCTGAAGCTATAGAAATTATTGTAAATAAAGCAATTGAAAGAAATACTGGTGCTAGGGGATTGCGTTCTATAATAGAGAGTTTGATGAGAGATATAATGTTTGATATTCCTTCAAATACTAAAATAGTAAAATGTATAGTTACTAAGGAAACAGCAGAAAATAATTGCAAACCAGAGATTATTATAGATGAAAATAAAAAAAGAGAACCTTTAAAAATGAGAACTTCTAAGGTAACGAATAAAAATAAAACTGCATAAAAATAGTATCAAGAAATTTTTTTCTTGATACTATTTTTATGTTTTTATTTTTTAAGACTTTCTATTGTATAATCTTTTTTCTGTTCATCAATATAATAATCATAGCTTTCATCTAAAGTTTTTCCTTTATCTGTATAAACAAAAATGTTAAAGTTGTCATTTAATAATTTTCCATCTGCTGAAACAGCTATGTTTTCTGTACAAGCAGTGAAATACCATTCATGAGTTACACCAGTTGAAGAAGTGAAAACTACTTTATAAATATAATATATTTTGTTATATGAATTGTAAAAGCCTTCTTTCTTTTTTGCAGTTAGTAAATAATAATCAACAAGTTCTGGTTCTGAAGCAGTAACTTTATCGCTATAAGAAACATCATCAAATGCGTATGCCATTAAGTAATTGCTATCATCAGCTTCTTCTTTAACTTTTTTTCGAAAACTGTCTTGTAAAGGGTTTACTATTTTTTCATCTTTTAAATCTTTTTTAGAATTAATGTAATAAGATTGATCTTTAATAGTATATTCCATTGTATCTTTTGCTACAACTATTCCAGCTTCTTCGGCATCATCTTCATCATAATAAGCTGTAATGGTTACTTTATCACCATTTGCTAAATTGTAATTATCTTTTACAGAATATGATACTGTACTAAGAAATTTATCTGAACTATTGTTACTTACAGAAATAGATAAGTTTGGTGAAATTCCTTCAACTTTAATTTCAATATCTTTAAATATGTCAACTTCATTACCTTCTTCAAGATCTTCTACTTTAATATCAAATTTTTTGTCTTTTAATTTCAACTTTTTATCTTTAAGCCAGCTATTAGAAATGGAAGCTTCTATTTCTAATTTATCACCATTTGATAATTTTTCATTGTCTTTAACTTCAAATTCAATTTTTTTAGCAAATCTTTTTGCAATATTAGAATTTTTTATTTTTTTCTTTAATTCTTGAACATTTATTGAAACTTCTGCCGTTGCATAGCCGTTAAATCCGTTATATTTTACATCAATATATTTTGATAAATCAATTGTTTTAGCAGAAAAGAATATAAAATAAACGGCAATAATAGCAACTATAATAATGATTACTGCTAAAGTTATTATTATTGGCAGTTTTGAACTTTTACTTTTCTTTTTTACTTCTTCTTTAGTTTGTTTTGATTCTTCAACTTTTGCTTGTTCATCTTTTACATCGTTTTTTTCATTATCTTCCATTATAGAATCCTCCTCATAATAAAAAATAAGTATAAATAGATTATATTTAAAATTAGTAAAAAAATCAATATTTTTTCAGCATTTTCATAACTTAAAAAGGTAACAAAATTTTTTCAGAAAAAAGAGTATTGACAATTTATAGCGTTAATATATAATAGAAATATACTTAAAGAAGAGAGGTAAAAAAATGGTAGATGTTGTTTTAGGTGGATTTTTAGGTGATGAAGGAAAAGGTAAAGTTATTGAATTTCTTTCTAAAAATGCAGAAATAGTTGTTAGATGTTGTGGAGGGAGTAATGCAGGTCATCATGTAGAAATAAATGGAAAAAGATATGATTTTAGATTGATTCCAACAGCTATTTTAGATGAAAATATTACAGTGGTAATAGGAAATGGAGTTGTAATTGATCCGAAAATTTTAGCGAATGAAATAAAAATTTTGAAAAATAATGGTTATTCAGTTAATAATTTGAAGGTTAGTGAAAAAGCTCATATAGTTCTACCATATCACATAAAAATGGATGAATTGTTGGAAGAAAATAGAGGGCAAGACAAAATAGGCACAACTCATTGTGGAATAGGTCCTGCTTATTGTGATAAATATGAAAGAGCAGGAATAAGAATGCAAGATTTTATAAGCTCTAGATTTGAAAAATTAGTTAAAAGAAATGTAGAAAATAAGAATAAAATTTTTGAAATCTATGGAAAAGAAACAGAGGATAGTTCAGCAATTATAGAAGAATATTCAAAATATGTTGATATTATAAAAGAATATGTTTGTGATACAGTTATGTATTTGTCTGAAAGTGAAAAAGCAGGAAAGAAGATATTATGTGAAGGTTCACAAGCTACATTGCTAGATGTTGATTTTGGAACGTATCCTTATGTTACTTCATCAAATTCAACCATTGGTGGAGTTTTAACAGGTACAGGTTTAAATCATAAATACATTAATGAAGTTTATGGTGTAATAAAAGCTTATGCTTCAAGAGATGGCGAAGGTCCATTTTTAACAGAAGAACCTGAAGAAATAGGAGATAAAATTAGAGAGTTAGGGCATGAGGTAGGTACTATTACTAAAAGACCACGTAGATGTGGATGGCTGGATTTGAATGCTTTAAAATATGCTGTTGCAGTAAATGGAATTACAGCATTAGCAATAAATCATTTAGATGTTATTGGAAAATTAAAAAGAGTTAAATTATGTGTAGCATATAAGTATGATGGAATAGTAACTACTAAATATTCAAGTAATCCTGCTTATTTAGCAAAATGTACACCAGTATATGAAGAGTTTGATGGAAATTTTGATGATGTATTAGAAGCGGATGCAAGAGAAGATTTATGTGAAAATGCACAAAAATATTTGGACAGAATTGAAGAAGTTGTTGGAGTACCAATTAAATTTATAGGTATTGGTAGTGAAAATGAAAATATACTTTTTAAATAAAATCTATAGAGCTTAAAAACTATTAACGAAAATGTTAATAGTTTTTTTGCGTTTTAGCGAAAAAAATTAAAAAATAATATATAAAGTTGACATAATAAAACCGTACAACTATTGAAAATACAAGAAAAATTGAAAAATACATTGCAATATAAAAATGTAAACTCAATAATTTATATAAAAATCAGACAAATAGCAAATTATATAAAACATATTAAAGTACAAAAATAGTACACATAAACATTTACTAACTCCATTATTCAAGCATTTTTACATAAAAAAATCGTTACTAAAAAATATACCAAAAAAGTTAATAGCATTGATGATTACGATTTTGTTACGTTATGACGAACGATGAAATGCACTGAAATCAAGCTATTTTGAAAAATGACATTAAAATAAAAATTGTAAAAAATGCAGAAAATGGTCAAAAATTATAAAAAATCCAAAAATTTTCAAAAGTGGAGAAATACACATAAAATGTTTACATAATATATTTTAAACTTTCAAAATATATGATATATTAATATAAAACGGGTATTTTTCTTCTAACTAATATTCAAGAAAGGAGGTAAATTTTCGGGGATATACGAACGGCCATTTAAAATTGCATTTTAGAAAGGAAGGTAAAAATGGTAACGATAAAGAATCCAGAAAAATATAAAGTTGGATTGTATACTAGATTATCAAATGAAAAAATTGAAGTTGGAAATGGTGAAGTAATCATCGAAAATGAGGACGAAAGAGAAAGTGGAAGTATAAGTACTCAAAAAGCATTTTTGAAATCATTTTGTAAGGAAAACAAACTGAATGTTTATGATATATATGTTGATGATGGTGTGTCAGGGGCAACTTTTGATAGACCAGACTTTAATCGAATGATTTTAGATATTGAAAATAAAAAAATTAATATGGTTTTAACAAAAGATTTATCAAGATTTGGAAGGTTATCAAGTAAGATTTCTTATTATTTGGAAGAATTTTTTATAGAAAAGGGAGTTAGATTTATTGCAATTACTGACGACATTGATACTGGACATATTGAAACTTCAGAAGAAATGGTGCAATTTAAATCGTTTTTTAATGAATGGTATGTACGTGATACGTCAAGAAAAGTACGAAATGGAAAAAAGACTAGAGCAAGAGAAGGAAAAGTGATGACTACATATCCTACGTATGGCTATAAAAAGGATCCTCTTGATTATAACCATTATATAATAGATACAGATATTGCTCCAATTATTAGGGAGATGTTTATGATGGCGAGAGATGGTTTTACTGCTACTCAAATAGCTAAAAAAATGAATGATAATAAAGCTTTATTACCATCTGAAATTTGTGGAAATAATCATACACGAAAAAACGCTATTAGAAGGGGATGGAATAGAAATACTGTTAATAGAATTTTAAAAAATGTTACATATATGGGATGGGTTTCAAATGGAAATACAAAAAAAGTTAATTATAAAAGTAAAAAAACTTTAGTAATGCCAAAAGAAAATAGAATAATTGTAAAAAATATGCATACTGCTATAATTGATGAAGAAACTTTTGAAAAAGTTCAGGATATGATAGAAACTCGTAAAGGTGTTCGAACTAAAACTTATGATTGGCTATTAAAAGGATTAATATATTGCAAAGAATGTGGTAAAAAATTAAGTTTAGTTCCTCAAAGAAGAAAAGACAAAACTTTATTTTATTTTCGCTGTAATACATATGCATGTAATGTTCATGTAGGGCTGTGTACGCCTCATAGCAGTAACTTAGAAAAAACTACTAATTTAATTATTGATATGATAAAGCAAAAATGTAAGGATATATTAGATGAGGATAGATATATTAAATTGGCACAAAATAGACAAGCTTTAAATTTAAGAAGTGAAATAACTATGTTACAAAAGAATATTATTGATATAAATAATCAGGTTGATAAGTTATATGAAGATAAATACAAGGGAATTTTTGATGATAATGATTTTGCAAGATTGTATGTAAAATTAAAAACAGATAGAGCCAATGCTGAGGAAAGAATTGAGCAACTTAAGAAAAAAGAAGAAAAACAAGAATCAACTGATGAAATAAAAAAGGTTTTAAAAGAATTTTTGAATACGAAAGAAGTAACAAGATCAAGTTTGGTTTCTCTTGTAAGTAGAATAGATATAACAGAAGAAAAAAGAATTACTATACAATACAAATATACATTATTGAATCAAAACTTAAAAGATGGTTTAGAAGATGTAGGCTAATATAACAGTAATGGGCTTTTATTGTGATTTTGCAAATTTAACGTTTTAGTAAAGCGATTCAGATTTGCAATGATAGTTACGGTTTCACAATAAAAGCCCGTTCTTTCTATATTTTAATGTTTTGCTTTATAACTACCACATAATGTTTCTGTGCTAGCATCTCCGTTTGCACAACCTTCACAAGGTTTTACAATTATATTTGTTAATAGACATTCTTTTGTTGCTTTTCCATTATATAGACAACTTGAAACAGTACAATTAATTTTTTGATGTTCTTCCATAATAAAATTCCTTTCTAGCATTTCTGCTAAATTTATTATAAAAGTATTATTTCACGTTTTATAAAAAAATATTTGTAATATTTTGGAAATTTTTTAATTTTCAGAATTTTTAGGATATTCAAGTTACAAAAAATATACAATTTTATAAAGTTTTAATATATTTTTTAAGTTATGGTTTGTGGGGACCGTTTTAGAAAATGTTACGAACGTTAGTGAATTACAT
>CANRQI010000031.1 GCA_947632835.1 uncultured Clostridia bacterium | reverse complement strand
GACCGGCTAGCTACAGTCTGTTAAATTTTATGTTCCACAGAATTTTAAAATTTTACAGACTGTGCGTTGTTGGAAGTACGAATAAAACATATATTTTTGTAACTTAATATGATTAACTACCGAAATTTAAAAACTAAGATAATTTATTTATTAATCCGCAAGATTCTCTTCCCTCACCACAATATTTATCAGTAATGCAAGTTGAGCCAAGACCTTTTCCAATAAGTGGTGCAACATCTTTTACCATATTTGCTATATCTTTAGCTATAATTCTTATCTGCCATTGTGCTTTATTACAACAACGCATTCTGCAAATCCATTGTAAACTTCTAGCATTCATTGATGTTACTACATTTAACATTTGAGCACCTAAATAAAAATATATTAAATCTTCCTCCATAACTTCTTGTTCTTTAAATTTTTTAAACATTTCTATATTTTTATTTATACCTTGCATATAAAGTTCTTTTAATTCCTCTTTTGCTTCTATTGTAGGTGGAACGATATAATTTTCTAAATTCCACATAGGAACAAACTCAGGAATAAGTAATGGGTGCATTCTATGTCTAGTTAAATGAGTTAAAATAGCAAGTGAAATTGGAATTTGAAAAGTAAAATTAACTTGCTCTAATTCTCTTCTTTCCTCTTTATGTAATATAATATCCATCATTTTTTCTTTTGCATATTTATCTTTAGCTTCAATTTTTTTCAAAATTTCTTCAGCTTGCTCCAAAGAACATTGATAATGATACATTATTGATGATAATAAAACTACATCATCTGGATTTTTTGTATAACTTATCATTTTTGTTTTATCTATTATTTTCAATTCTGGCCTTGGTTCTAAATTTTCAATATATTCAAATGGATTTGATAAATCTTCTTTAACATCATTTATTGTTTCTAATAAATATGGTACCTTTTCTTGGACTATCTCATATAATTTTTCACCAAATTCTTTTAATTCTTGCATTTGGCTTTGTCTTTCTTTTGTTAAATACAATATCATTTTTTCTAACTCTCTTGCATCTAATCCCATAATTATATTACTATGATAGCAATATGGTAATATAAACCTAGCATCTTCGCCAGGAGCACCATTATCTTTTAATTCTGCATATATATTAAATAACCACTCAATATGTTCTTTATACTGCTTTTGTAAATCATCATTATTTTTATGTAATTTTCCATCTTTTCCTCTAAAATTTGGAATGTAATAACCAACTTTTCTAAAATCTACTTCTCTTCTAGATTTTATAGTAAAAGATGTCAACCTATTTCCGATAATTGTCTGTTCTATTATAGGAGAAACATCACAAATTGCAAATACCAAATAATCATGCTCGATTATAGATTTATGTCCCATTTTTATTATTCTTTTTATCATTTTTAAGTTGTTTTCATAATCGTTAGAAGCTTCCAATGCTTCAAAAACATTTCCTGAAAATCTAGACAATTTTCCTGCTACAGCTACTTTTTGTATTCTTTTTTCTAATTCATCTTTTGTACCAGTTCCAAGTAATTTTATTTCCATGTTTACTCCTATCCTTTCTATTTTTTAGCTTATTTTTCAGGAATTATAATTCTAAATATTGTTCCAATTCCCTCTTCTGAAAAGAATGTTAAATTCCCATTAAATCCTGTTTTTATATTTGTATAAGAAATAAATAATCCAAGTCCAGTTCCATTTTTTCCTTTAGTTGTTATCATTTCTCTAAACAATTTATTTTGTACTTCTTTTGGAATTCCACCTGCATAATCTCTAACTTCTACTATAATATTTTTGTCTTTTTCATAAATATTTAATTCAATTAATTTATTATCATCTTTTTTATAAGCTTGAATTGCATTTGAAATTAAATTATTAATTACTTGAATTAATGTATTTATATTTCCTGAAATATTTTTTTCTTCATCTATTTGTATGTTTATTTTTAAATCAACTGAATTTTGCTTAAGTTCATATTTCATTAAAACATTTATATATTTTATAAGTTCTTTTAATGTAAATTTATCTCCTGTTTCCTCCATATTATTAGATGTTTGCATTTGTATAGCAGTAATTATATCTGTCATATATGATAAATATCCTTTTATTTTATCAGTCCAATCTATCATATCTTGAGCTATTGATTTATGATCTTCAACTGTAACTAAAACATCATCAATAGATTCATCATATTCAGAAATCAATTCTTCTAAACCTTCTAAAGCACCTGCAATAGAAAATATAGGAGTTTTTAAATTATGTGCTATTCCTCCAATCATTTGACCGAAGTGAAGCCAAACGTTCTCTTCCGAAGTATAGCATCATGATTTAATTTTATGCTCTGTACATTTTTTGAATATTGAGTCAAATCAGTTACTAAAATTAAATATAATTTCTTTTTCTTTATTATATCTAAATACTCACATTCATATCTTAAAGTTCTATCTAAAACTTTTGAATTTCTTTCAAATTCGATTTTAATATTTTCATCACTATTAGGAAGTTTTAAAATTCTATCAATATCATTATCAAAAATTGTATCAAACTCTTTAAATTGAATTAACTCACCTATTTCCATTCGCTTTATATTAAGTTTTCCTAAATTATAAGTATTCAAAAAAACCATGTTATATGTTACTATATTTTTATTTTCATCAATAACTATAAAAGCATTTGTAACTGTATCTAAAATTGACTTTAATGAAATTGGAAATTCTATTAATATAGAATATTTCAATGCAATCAAGATTATATTTACAGACATTATAGACTGAAAAATTTCAGTAATATAAACTTTAAATGAAAATACTTTCAATAATGCTAACACATTAAAAATATATGGTAATGCTCCAAAAATTAATCCTATTAATATTTGAAGATGATATTTCTTATAGTTTTCTAATAAATATTTTAGTAAAATTGTCAATGCTAACAAATAAGTAATTACAACATTTGCAAAATGTACATAAAATAAAATTCCATATTCACAATTATTTATTTCTATAGAAAATGTTTTAAATACTAAATGATGATAATTATTCGTAAACATAAATATTGTCGATAAAATTGGAATTACAAATAATAATAAATATTTCGGTTTAAACTTAAAATTAGAATTTGTAAAATATAATATTGCAAAAAATACACATGTTGGCAGTAACGACTCACCAATATTTCCAAATGCTTTATACCATATCCAAGTATTTTCGTTAGTAATATTAACAATTTGAAATAAAACCGAAATATTCGAAATTAATGCACAAGTTAGTATTAACATACACCATTGTCTAAGTGTTGATTTATTTACATTAAACTGTAAATAAACTATATATACTACTAATATTATGGAAAACACAAATATTCCATAAGAATATACTATATCTGATACCTCCACAGTTTCATTCCTTTCCTTTCTAATTTAATGGTACATAAACGGTAAAAGTTGACCCCTTTCCTTCTGTAGTAGTAAATTTTATATCTCCGTCCAAAAATTGCTTTTATATTTGAATAAGATATAAATAATCCAAGTCCTGAACCCTTACCTGAATCATTTAAAACTATTTCTTTAAATATTTTGTCTTGAATCTTTTTTGGTATTCCCTTTCCTGTATCTATTACTGAAATTTCTAATATATCATTATTTTTTTCTATAACAACATCAATTACTTCATTTGTTCTTCCTTCGTATGAAGCAATCGCATTCATTATCAAATTATTTATTACTTGTACTAATGCGTTTAAATTTCCAGTTACTTCTAAATCTTTATTAACTCTAAGCGTAAAATTTAATATAATTAAAGCTTGCTTTAAATTGTTTTTCATAAGTACATCTATATATTTTACAAACTCTCCAATTGTAAAGCTTCCATTTCCTTCTTCATCATTTAATGTAACTACTTGACTTCTAACAGCAGTTATTGCATCAGAAATATATTCCATTTGCTCCTTCATTTTATCTAGCCATTTTTTCATTTCTTTTGCTATTTCATGATGATCTTCTTTTGTAACATTCCCATCATCAACAGATGTTTTATACTCATTTATTAAATCAATTAACCCCTCCAATTGTCCTGTTATAGCAAATATCGGAGATTTTAAAGAATGTACAATTCCACTAATTAATTGTCCTAATGTTGCAAATCTTTCTCTATTTGCCATCATATCTTGGTCTGAACGTAATTCTTGAATTAAATCATAACTTTTAGTTATGTCTTTAACAACCATAACATATCTCATAAGAATATCATTATCTGACAAACTCATTATATCTATTCTGTATATTTTATTTTCAGCTGTCATTTTTACTTCTATTACAAATTTTTCATTACTTTCCTTTGTCTTTTCACAAGCTTCTTTTAATGAATCTATATCATCTTCATTAAGTTCACTTAATTTTAAAACTTCATTAATATTCTTATTTTTTATCTCTCTATCTTTTAAATCAAATAAATATAAAAATGTTTCATTATAATTAGTTATTTTTCCTCTAGTATTAAAAATTACATAACCATCTGTTATTCTGTTTGAAACTTTAGACAATAACTTTTCAGGTTTCATGATAAATCTTATAACTAATACTACTATAATTATAGTAATTATAAATAATATACTAATTAATATATATATATCAAACATAAATCCCCCACTTAAAAAAAATCAAGTATGACAAATAATTTGCCATACTTGTTTATTCACCTCTACTATTTATCAAAATTCCCTTCTGGCAATGCAGGATAATCTAAAACCACTCTTATCTTTAATATATAAGATATTGTTCTAACTAATTTACTGTTTTTAATTCTTTGCCACAAAGATGGTTTTACTTCAAACCTTGTCTCTTCTAAATATGCTGAATCTTGAATTGGTTCTTCATCATTTGCATTTAGACTTTGACCTTCTTCAGATTCAGAATTTGCTTCTGACACATTAGATGTTGTTACCTCTAGTGGTGTTCTACTTACTGTTGTTGATACTGGCTCTGGAATAATAATAGATTTCTTATTATCAGTTTGTTCATTTTTAACTTCTTTAACATCTTTAACTTCTTCAACAACTTGACTTGTAATTTCTTTCTTTTCTTCTTCAATAAGTTGCTCTGGTGGTACTGGAATATATTTCAAAGCCTCTGCAATCTCAATTCCTATATAACTTAAAGCTTTTGATCTATCTTCTATCCTTTCCATGTCTATTTCAATATGTAAATTTGATTCTAAATTATTAACCTTTGCATCTAATAATTTACAAGCATCTTTATATTCTTCACTTTCGCTATCTTTACTATTACCAATTATTGTTAAAGCTTCTACTACATCACTACTATATTTTGTTTGTAATTTTTGTATTATTTCTCTCCAATTTTTTGCTTTTCCTTTTACTGCTTTTGTAACATCTCTTAATACACTAGCAAGTTTAATATTTCTTTCTCTTTTTCTAATTAATTCTTCAATTTTTTTGGTATTTTCTTCAAATTGATTAGTAGCATATTCAACTAAATCGTAAGTAGATTTATAAACATTGGCTGGAAAATTTTTCTTTTTAGGATACTCAAGTAGATATGTTTTTATTGATTCTACTAAATCCTTAAAATATGAGTCTTCTTCCAATTGTACTATTTGTTTTTTGCTATTTGGATTTATCAATTTTTGAATTTTATCAATATTTGACAAAATCTTTTCTTCCGTGATTACCATTTTCACGTTTACTATGCCTGATTTACGAAAAAATGACATTGTAAACATACCTCCTTCGTATGAGTTTTTCTAATATTAAATTTATTATATACGTTTTTATCTCAAATCACAAGGGTTTTTCGACATTTTTTTATTACATTTTATTTACAGAAAAGTTACAATTTGTTACATTTTATATTCTCTTTATTTCTTCAAAACGTTTTATTTTTTGTGTTGTAGTTTTAATAAGTTCTTCAGTTGTTACAGAAATTCCTTTTACATATTTATATGTTGGAACTGTTTTATTAACCTCTTTAACATCTTTCCATAATTTTGCTTTAATATCTTCTTCTTTTTCAAGCCCGAATTTTTCCTTCATAATTTCGGGATCATAAACTAATTTCGCATTTAGCTTTAAATCTATTTCATCATCATCTTCTGGTTTACCATAAACAAAAGATTCCTTAACTCCTTCAATTTTATTTAGTAGAGCTTCCACTTCTTCTGGATAAATATTCTTTCCATTTTTTAAAACAATTACAGTTTTCTTTCTTCCTGTAATAAATAAATAATCGTCTTTATCAAAATAAGCTAAATCTCCTGTATGAAACCATCCATTCTCATCAATTGCCTCCTTTGAAGCTTCTTCATTATTATAATAACCAAGCATTACACTATCAGCTTTTACTATAAGCTCTCCAATTCCATCTTTATCTGGCTCAAAAATTTTACCTTGAACTGATGGAAATAATTGACCAATTGAACCATATTTTACTACAGTAGGATGTTCTGCAGCAATAACTGGTGATGTTTCAGTTAAACCATAACCTTGATATGTATCTATTCCAAAATCATTAAATGCTTTTTCAACATCTTTATCAAAAGCTGCAGCACCTGCAACAAATAGCCTAACATTTCCACCTAATGAATCTAATATTTCTTTGAATATTTTTCTTCTTATATCTATACCAAATTTTCTTAAAAAGTTGCTAAGTTTTAGTCCAAATTTTACCTTCTTTAATTTTCCTTGTTTTTCTATTGTTTTCATCATTTGTTTATACATTGATTCAAACAATATTGGAACTGAAATCATGGCACTTATTTTATATTGTTTAATATTCTCAGCAATATGTCTTATACCTTCACAATAAGCAAGCTTTCCACCTTTATAAATTGGGTATAAAAATCCAACTGTACATTCAAAAACATGATGTAATGGCAAAAATGAAAGAAATCTATCTTCTTTTGTTACATCAAAAGTTGAAGCAATATCTAGAAGATTTGTACAAATATTTTTATGTGATAACATAACAGATTTTGACATAGCTGTAGTACCAGATGTAAAAAGCATTATAGACATTTTTTCATTATCTATTTCAGCATTTATATAACTATCATCTCCATTTTTTATTAATTCTTTACCTTGCTTAATTAATTCTTTTAAAGAATATACTTCTCCAGTATTTTTCTCTTCATCCATAGAAATATAAAATTTTACATTGTTATTTGCTTTTGATTTTATATTCTTCATAATATCGTCATATTTTTTAGAATAAAAAATAGCTTCTGCCTCAGAACGTGTTATAGAACTTTCTAATTCATTTACTGGTAATGATTTATCTAAAGGCACAATTACTCCAACTCCTGTAACAGTTGATAAATAAGCTAATGTCCATTCATATCTATTTTCTGAAATAACAGCTATTCTTTTTCCTTTTAATCCGATATTAATAAGTGCTGTACCTAAAGCTTCAATTTCATCTATATATTCATTATAAGTTTTCTCTCTAAAAACTCCTGGTTCATCAGTTTTAAATAAAAATGCTACTTCTGTTCCATATTTTGCTCTAGTATTTTGTAGTAATTCTTTTAAATTAGCAATTTGGTCAATTTCTGTAATTCTTTCACAACTCTTATGTATTTTTTCTTCCATAAAATCCCCCATTTATTCTTTTTATTTATCCTTGGCCAAAAATTATATTTTCACATTCTCTATATAATTCGGGTATACTATAATCTTTGTTTATTTGATTTTTATACATCATAATTGAAGATGTTAAAGAAAAAATTGTATATGACATCAATCTACTATTACATTGTTTTATTTCACCATTTTCTATTCCCTCTTTAACAATTCTTTCAATAACATTAACATATTCTTGTGCTTTTTCTTTACATAATTTATTTCTAGTTTCATTTCCCCAAATTTGACTAAAAACTATTGAAAGCAAATTTTCATATTTAATAATACCTTTTATTTGAATTAATATTATAGCCTTTATTTTTTCTTTAACGGTATTACACTTTGAGGTTTTTATTTCAATACTATTTTTCAATAATTTCATACCCTCTTCAACCAAAAAGTTAAAAATTTCTTCTTTACTGGAAAAATGATAATAAAGAGTCCCTTTTGCTACTCCAACAGTTGCAGTAATTTCCTCTATACTGGTTGCATCATATCCTTTTTCTGAAAAAAGCTTCATTGCTATTTCAAATATTTTTCGTTTTGTCCTATTCATCAGCACCATCCTCGAATCATTATATTTATACTATATACACTTGCTTTTTATTTTACTTACTATTTGATTTGCGGTAAGTCCAAAATATTCTAAAACTTCTTCTGCTTTTCCAGACCTACCAAAAACATCTTCTACTCCCATTTTAATTAATTTTTTAGGATATTCCTCTACTAAAACATCTGCTATAGAACTTCCTAATCCACCAATTATACTATGGTCTTCAATAGAAATTAATTTATTAGTTTCTTTTGCACATTTTATAATTAATTCTTTATCAATCGGCTTTATGCAAAAAATATCTACAACTCTAACATTTATTCCTTCATTTTTCAGTATTTCTTGAGCCTCTAAAGCTCTTGAAACCATTGCACCTGTTGCAAATATAGTAGCATCTTTTCCATCTCCAAAGCATATTCCTTTTTCAAATTCAAAATTGGTATTTTCATTATAAATAATAGGTGTTGCTAATCTGCAAACTCTAATATAAACAGGTCCTTGAATCTTAACTGCTTCATTTATAGTCCATTTTGTTTGAAAATCGTCTGATGGAGAAAATACAGTCATATTTGGTAATCCTCTCATCAAATTTATATCTTCAAGCATTTGATGAGTAGCCCCATCTTCACCAACCGTAATTCCTGCATGAGTTCCAACAATTTTTACATTTAGATTTGGATAACATATACTGCTTCTTATTTGATCATAAACTCTTCCAGTAACAAAAACTGCAAATGAACATGCAAACGGAATTTTTCCACAAGTAGAAAGTCCAGCAGATATTCCTATCATGTTTTGCTCTGCAATTCCAACATCAAAAAATCTATCTGGATGTGCTTTAGAAAATATATTAGTTTTAGTAGCTGAAGATAAATCTGCATCTAAAACAACTATATCTTCATTAATATCTCCTAATTCTTTAAGAGCTTCTCCAAAACTTTGACGTGTAGCAATTTTTACATCTTTATTCATAATAAATTATACCTTTCATAATTTTTTAACTGACTAACCAATTTTTTCTAATTCTAAAATTGCCTGTTCATATTGCTCTTTGCTAGGTGCTTTTCCATGCCATTCAGCTTTATTTTCCATAAAAGAAACTCCCTTGCCCTTCACTGTTTTAGCAATTATAGCAGTAGGTCTTGATTTAGTTTTCTTAGCTTTTTCAAAAGCTCTTATAATTTCATTAAAATTATGTCCATTTATATTAATAACACTAAATCCAAAACTTGCAAATTTTTCATCAATTGGATAAGAATTCATTACAGAAGTAATTTCACCATCTATTTGTAAATTATTATTATCTATTACAATACATAAATTATCTAATTTATAGTGACTAGCAGACATAGCAGCTTCCCAAACTTGACCTTCTTCAATCTCACCATCACCTAAAATACAGTAAACTCTATAATCTCTTTTATCTAACTTGCCAGCTATTGCCATTCCGACAGCTGTTGAAATTCCTTGACCTAATGAACCAGTTGTCATATCAATTCCATTAATATGTTTCATATCGGGATGTCCTTGTAATATACCATTTACTTGTCTAAAATCTTTCATTTCATTTTCAGTTAAAAAACCTCTTTCTTTTAATGTTGCATACAATGCTGGTGCAGCATGCCCTTTTGAAAGTACAAATCTATCTCTGTTAATATTTTTAGAATCAGCTGAATCTATATTCATTTCTCGAAAATACAAAACAGTCATTATATCAGCAATAGATAATGAACCTCCTGGATGACCAGAACCAGCTTCAAAGGTTAATTTTAAAATTTCTTTTCTAATATTTAATGATATATTATTTAATTCTTCCATTAAAATAGCATTCCTTTCTTTTAATTACCAAACACCTGCTACAATAGTCCATGCTAAGAACCATCCCCATGCTGGTATTGATTTGAAAACAAACCTTACTGTATAAATTATACTACTTCCAAATGAAGAAAGTGTATCTTTATTTATATATTTACTCAAATCTATACCAAATATATCTTTAGTATTAAACTCATATCCGAAGAAATTTATTATATATTCTTTATTTGGAAATTCTTTCTCTAATGACATATCATAACTCTTAATATATGAGCCTTTAAATCTTAATGTATAATTTTTAGTTTCACCTTGGCTCAAACTATTTATTTCAATATATTTTGTAATAGCTAATACATCCGATTTTGAATATAATAATATTTTCACATAAGCTTCTCTAATATATGTATCCGAATTATTAGTAACTGAAAAATTTATAACCCCATTAACATTGGTAGATTTTGCCTCTGTTACATTTATGTCTAATTCAACATTTTTTCCACTATAATCTAATTTATTATTTATTTTTCCAGTCATATTATAATACATATTCTCTATAAGCCCTCTTTCCAAAACAAGAGAGACTATAAAAAAAGTTATAATTATCAGAACATATATCAAAAAAGTTTTTAGTCTACTCATAAATTCCTCCGTTTAATAACTCTTATTTTTAACCCTATTATACGTAAATATTATATAATACAAAATATTAAATGTAAATAGAAAATTTAAGTTTCGGCTCTTTAAAATATTGCACTGAAAATAAAAAAATAGAAAAATGAGTGAAATTTTTCTCACTCATTCAACAATATCACTATTTAATTTTTTATCGAATCACGAAATGCTTTTGTTCGTTCATAGTTCAATTGCACTTCATCATTTTTTAATGATTTATTATATAATCTCAGAGAATAACATGAACCTTTTAGGTATTGCCAACCACCCCAAAGAGAAATCTGACAGCGCCCAAGATCAAGAAAATGAACATTTTTAATGTCATTTACAAAATAATTATAAAAACTATTCGACAACCAGCCACGACAATATTCAGCACCATTAACGTAAAGAACCTGTCTAGCACCAGTTTCAGAATTATTTTCTTTTTCAAATTTAACTGTTATATAAATATCATCTGATAAATCTACTTCAGTAGGAAAAAGCTGATTAAATTGCCACTCATCACTAGCGGGAAACTCTCCAAAAGACTCAAGACCGTTTGGACCTGTTAAATTTTGAAAAATTTTATTATTATCTTTTGATACTGCCATTCTTAGGAAACCCAAACTATCTATTCCACTTTGAGGATTAAGTTTCCCATCCCAAAAACAAAATAATGGAATAAGTACGTCTTCACTTAAAGCACCCACATTATCTTGAATTTGCCCATAAAATTCAAATGTTAAACCTTTTGAAAAATCAAATCCATTTTTATTATATATTTCTACATAATTGTTTCCATTAAAACTAAAAATTTTATTTTTATTATCTATATATTCATTTGTATTAGATGACTCTATTCTATCATACCCTTTATCATTTTTCTCTATTGATTCATATGTTTTTTGTTCTTCATATGCTTTTTTTCTTTTCTCAAAATCCGAATACATTTCTTTATCAAAATACCTTAATGTTATATTATCTCCCCATTTTTCTTGGTTGCTATCTAAATTACTTGGATCCATATTAAATACTAATCCATCTGTTACTCCTACTGTCGATGCATAATCCAGTTTTGTAAATGTATCATCTTTTAACTCTTTCATTTTTCCATCTTTATCAACAAGCCAATTTGTCGTTGCTTCTTGTCCATTTTGTAATTTTGTTCCTTTTGGAATATAATAATATCCTGTTCCATATACTTCTCCTGTTTCTTTTTCTACTATTATATTCCATTTATCTCCATTTTCTACTGTTCTATCAAATAACTCTTGTCCTACTTTCATAGTTTCATCATCATTCATAACATTCTCTATAACCATTAATTTTATAGCTTCCTCATCACTTGCTTTTTCTGATAATTTTTTTGCTTCCTGTGCCTTCGTTATTATTCCATTATCTCCTATTATTGCATTCAAAGATACTCCGTGCTAAAATAAGCATACTGATTATCGTAATTTTGTTATGTTATGACGAAAAAAAGCAAATCCTTAAAAACTATCTATTTATTTTTAAAACTTTCCCTATATTTAAAAGTCATATCATGGTTTAACTTAACATCTGCTTCTGAAATAAACTTGTTATACAAACGAACTGTATATACATCTCCTACAAAAAAATATAAGTTTCCTATAGCCTCAGTTGGACACACACCTATAAAAAAGTTATCTTCATCAGTTCCCCAAACTTTCATACCATCTTCAAAAGACAAATGACTCACATAAGTTACACCAGCTCTCAAACCATCGATATAAAATTCACATCTATCCGCCTGTTTAGAATTCATAAATTCATCATTATTTTCTTCATTAATTGAATCGTATGTTCTATAAACAAACGTTAAATATAAACTAGAAACATTTTTCAAATTATTTCGAATTAAATTAAATTGATTACTTGCACTACTTGTATAACAAACAGATTTATCTCCCACATCTTCATTCCAACCATATGAACCACCTGCTTTTCCCCAAATTACATTAGGACTTTGTGTTCCAAACCTTAAAAAATTCCAAGGAACAGCATTTGCTAAATCATGTCCTACACAAAATAATCCACCATATCCTAACTTAGTTTCACTCAAATTATTATAAAATATTTTTTCTGGAGAACAATATATTTCAAAAGTAAAACCTTTAGTAAAATCAACACTTGATTTATTCAATTTTAAATAACCATTATAATTTGCTACTTCATCAATATTACTTTTATTAAAATTTAAAGATTTATTTGTATAATCATATATAACATCTCCAACTTTTTGTATTCCAGTTTCTTTAGCATTACTGTAAAAATTAAAAAAATTGTTACTACTTACATCGTCTGGCACTTCACTATCTTTCCACTCTCCATTTTCTAAGGCCATCGAATCTAAATCTAAGACTATATCATCTTTTACACCCAAAGTAGCATTCTTATTCCAATTCACCATATTATTTGATAACACATTAAATTTCTTATTTTCATAATCTATTACATAATCGTTTTTAAATTTTAAACTTTTTCCATTTATTTTATATGTCTTTCCTTTCTCCAACCAATATCCAGTCTCATATCTTTCGGTTTCTCTATTACTACTGTTATAATCTATTAATATATTCCAACTTCCATCAAACAAATGATTTTGTCTATCTAATAATTTTGTTCCTATAAAACCAGTTTCTGTATTATCATTGGTACTATCTTTTTCATCTGGAAATTTATCTTTTAATTCAACAATGCTATCAATAATTTCTTGAATTTCTGTTACTGTTGCTCTCGCATCTAAACTATCTTCTCCACATAAACCTAATTTATTTGCTATTTCAAGTTCAGTTTCATTCGTACCAACATATAATAATCTACTTTTTATAACAACAAAATTATCCAAATCTTGATCCATAAAACTTGGGATATATTTTCTTATTTTATCTTTTACAGCATAAACACTTGCGTCATCAATACAATTAATTTTTAACTCCTCATCATATTGAGAAAATCTTGACATAATCTTTGCTTCCTGAGCTTTCGTTATTATCCCATTATCTCCTATTATTGCATTCAAAGATACTCCGTGCTAAAATAAGCATACTAATTATCGTGATTTTGTTACGTTATGACGAATTTTTTAATATAATTTTCAATAGAAAAAGAGTAAAAGCAAATATAATCTGCTTTTACTCTTTTTCTTATTTTCTCAATGATAATTTTTGAGCTATTTCTCTATATCTATTAAGATCTTTTCTAGATAAATAATTAAGTAAATTTCTTCTTTTACCAACCATTTTTAAAAGCCCTCTTCTAGAATGATTATCCTTAGGATGAACTTTTAAATGCTCTGTTAATTCTGTAATTCTTTCTGTTAAAAGAGCTATTTGAACTTCTGGTGAACCAGTATCTTTCTCATCTCTTTTATAGGTATTAATAATTTCTTGTTTTCTTTCCTTAGTCATACTTTTTAACCTCCTATTTTTTTATTTGCCATAAACTGAGTATTAAGTAGGTTTTTTTCCTAAAACTAAGTTTATGGTACTTATAAAGCATTACTATTATACATCAGAAACCATAAAAAATCAAGGATTTATCAATTAATTTTCTTTAAATTTCTTCTTTTTAAATAAGTTTTCATATATTTTTTAGTTATGGTTTGTGGGGACCGTTTTAGAAAATGTTATGAACTTTAGTGAATTACATTTTCTTAAATGGGGAGAATAACTTAAAAATATATGAAAACTTTTAATTTATTATGAAGATTAAGTTAAAGAAAAATATATGTTTTATGAATGAGTTTCGTGAGGACCAGTTAGCTACAGTCTGTTAAATTTTATTTATTTTCCTCTACTTCTTTTTCTAAAATTGATGTACAATGTGGACATCTTGTAGCTTTAAAATTAATTTCTGAAAAGCAAAATGGACATACCTTGACAGTTGGCTCTGCAACTGGTTCTTCTTTTTTCTTTTTAGATAATTTTCCCTTTTTATCAATTTTATGAACTAAAGTTTCACCAAACTTCATTTGTTCCATTTTTTTATTAAGTTTTCCCATATAACTTACAACTAAAAATATTGAAAAAGCTATAATTAAAAAATTAACAATCGCAGTTATAAAATTACCATATCTAATAGATGCTTCTCCATAAGTAAATACCATATCAGAAAAATCAACTCTTCCTGTAACAACAGAAATTGCAGGCATTATAATATCTTCAACTAAAGATGTTACAATATTTCCAAATGCACCTCCTATTACAACACCAACTGCCATATCAACAATATTACCTTTTGTAGCAAATTCTTTGAATTCTTTTAACATTTTTTACCCCTTTCTATCAAATTGATATTAACATATTCTTTTCATTAATTTTTCATATGTTTATTGGTTATTATCTTTTTAAGATTTTTCTTATTGGTATTTCTATTAATAATTCTATCATTCGTATTAAATTCAATATTTTAAAAATAAATATTTGAAACAAATTTATATTATTATAATTTTTCTGATAATACATTTTGCTTTTTTGCAATTCCTTTATTTTACTAAAATAATTAAAAACTTTATCAATACTCTGACTTTCAAAATGCTTAAAATTTATATCATTTAAACTATAAATTTCATAACCCAATTTTTTTATTTTACTAGCTAATATATCTTCTTCATAAAATAAAAACACATTTTCATCAAAAAAATCTATCTCTTCTAATACATTATATTTTATTATGAAAAAAGCTCCTGAAACTGCTTCAACTCTAAGTTTTTCTTGTTTAAAATCTTCTTCCGAATATTCCCCGATTTTTAAAGACATTATAAAACAAAAATTCCGTTATTCTCGTAGAATTTACCATATCTATAATAGGAGTTCTAATTTTCCAACTGCTTCTACGAATTGGTTTATTTTGAGCATTTACCATTCTTGGAACTGCTACTGCTATTTGCTCATTTTCTTGAAGTGTTATCAAAACTTTATCTATTGAACTTTCTTCAATAGAAACATCTGGATTTGAAATAATTATATAATCATAATGCTCTCCTAAAGAATTTAAGTATTTTATCCCTTTATTATTTCCATAAGAATATCCACCATTTTTATCTGATTTTATAACATGTACTTTGCCATTTTCAAGCACTTTTAATTTATCAACATTTTCTGAACAATTATCAACAATAACAATAGTATTTATATTTTTATACTCTTTTATTTCATTAACAAATCTTATAGTATCATTTTCCGAATTATAATTTAAAATGATAATAGCTGTTTTCATTACTTAATTTCCTTTTTCATAAAATTCCAAGCATCTCTACACATGTCTTCTAATGTTTTCTCTGTTTTCCAATTAAGCTCTTTTAAAGCCTTGCTTGGATCAGCATAATATTCAGCTAAATCTCCTGCTCTTCTAGGTGCTATTTTATAATTTATTTTTACACCATTTACCTTTTCAAAAGTATTTACTAATTCTAAAACACTATATCCTCTTCCAGAGCCTAAATTATATACATATAAACCAGATTTTGTAATTTTATCAAGTGCACTAACATGACCTTTAGCTAAATCTACAACATGTATATAATCTCTAACTCCTGTACCATCTGGCGTATCATAATCATTTCCAAAAACACTTAACACTTCTAATTCTCCAGCTGCTACTTTTAGAATATATGGCATTAAATTATTTGGAATTCCGTTTGGCTTTTCTCCTAGTAAACCAGTGCTATGAGCACCAATTGGATTAAAATATCTAAGCAAACAGATTGTCCATTCTTTATCAGAAGCATATAAATCCTCTAAAATTTGTTCTATCATTGATTTTGTAGTTCCATAAGGATTTGTTGTTTTACCTCTTCCTAATTCTTCAACATATTTTGAAACTCCAGGATCACCATAAATAGTTGCTGAAGAACTAAATATAAATTTTTTTACGTTATTTTCTTTCATAACTTCTAATAAATTGATTGTACTCATCAAATTATTATGATAATACATAAGTGGTTTTACAGTTGATTCTCCAACTGCTTTATACCCTGCAAAATGTATTACTTCATCAATTTTATTTTCATTAAAAATCTTTTCTATAGCACTTTTTTCTAGTAAATCCTCAGCATAAACTTTTACCTTTTTACCAGTAATTTTTTCTATTTTATCTTTAACTGCAATTTCACTATTATATAAATTATCTAAAATAATAACTTCATGACCTTTATCTAATAATTCAACTGCTGTATGTGAACCTATAAAACCTAATCCTCCAGTTACTAATACATTCATAACCACTAACATTCCTTTCTTTAAAAGCACATAATTTAATCTATTATATAATTCCAAATAAAAATAAAAATCTTATCATAAATTCATCTAATAATTTTCTTCTAAATCTTTTGGAATAAAATAATTTTTTAATAGCATTTTTTAAATTATATTTTTCAGTAAATAAATCTAAAATTTTTTTATTTTCAAAAGATGCCTCAGAATAAAATAATTTTTTAAAATCTAAAATTTGGTACTTGAATTTCTTAAACCCATTATCCAAAACTAATTTTTTTATTCTCCATTTCATTACTGAAATAAAACCTTTTCCTTCAGCAGTAACATTTTCAGTTAACCTTCTATATTTTACTAATGATTCTTTAACATATTTTATATCTCCAAAGCACGAACAAACCATATATGCCCATTGATCGTGAAAATAAACCTTTTCAGATTTTTTTGAAACAATAATATCACGAGCCATCTTATTTATTATCATTGTCATTCCTTGTGAAACACATTCTACTAAAGAATTTCTAAATGAGTATGTTCTATCTCTATCTCCACTTTTTATAAAATTCAAATTTTCATCATAATAATCTGAATCTGAAAAAGCAAGATTTGGTTTATTTTCATCACAGCTTTTTAAAGCATTTACTAATTTTTCAACTTTATTGTTTTCCCAAACATCATCTTGATCACAAAAACTATAAAAATCATATCCTTCACTTGAAGAAAGTAATTCATAAAAACTATTTAAGAAACCTACATTTTTTCCTTCTTCAAGTTTTATATTTTGATATTCCTGCATGTATCCTTTAATAATTGTAATAGTATTATCTTTTGAACCATCATCACGAATGCAAATATCTATATCTTTATATGTTTGATTTAAAATAGAATCCAACTGCTCTTTTAAATACTTTTCACCATTATATGTAGATATTAAAACTGCGACTTTCATGATTTATCACATTCTTTCTTTAATTTTGCAAACTCAAAATTTGAAACAATTATATATAAAATAAACTGAACTGTCAATGTAATTGCCGTAGACAATGTTGCACCAGATATTCCATAATTTTTAACTAAAATATTTGAACCTATAAAAGCAACTATCATACAAATTAAATAAATTACAAATTGTATAAAAGTTTTTCTTATAGTAGTCAATAACACTAAATTTATATAAGAAATAGCATACATAATATATGAAGCAATTATAGAAACCAAATAAATTCTATAATCTGCAAGTTCAACACCATAAATTAAAGTTAATACTTGCGTTCCAATTAAATATGCAATTCCTACTGCAAAAACTCCAAATGCTACAACTATAAGCTTTATTTGAAAACCTAATTTTCGCATTTGTTTAATTTTCTTTTCTTCAAATAAAACTTTAAATTTGCCCAAAAATGGTAATAAAATAAATTGTGCAAATAAAGTCATTACTGTTGCTGGCATCATAATATATCCAAAAATTGCTTGTATACTTTCAACTGAATACGAATCTATTGCATATTTTGAAGCATTTAGAATATAAATTCCAGCAAAAGAATTCATAAAAACAAAAAATTCGCTTTTTAAAATTCCCCAAACATTATTCCATTCAAACTTTTCATTTTTAAATTTATCTTTTAACTTATCAATTACAGGTTTATCATATAATAAAATATTTAAAATATTTATTAAATTTAATACAATCAATGAAATTACTAAATTTTTAGTAATTAAATCTATTACAAATAATCCAATTATTCCAGCAAATGATTTTATAAATAAGGATTGTCCAACTTTATATAGCATTTCATTTTTTTGCATTATTCCATAAAAAATATCATCAAATGCTTCTAATGCTTTAAATAAGCACAGTAACAATATTATTCCCGCTTTATATAAATCATAGCCTCGAATCAGAACTATTCCTATTGAAATTAAAAACATTACTACACATGTAAATGCACGATTTATAACATAATCTTTATCAGTAATTTTGTTTTCAATATCTGTTACTTGACAAAGCCTTCCTGAATACAAACCAATTGTGTACATAATTAAAGCTATTGCTACTCCAATTGAAAATATACCTGCATCATTAATTCCATTAATTCTAGTTACTATAATTAGAAAAAATAGTGAATTAAATGAATTTAAACCTGTTCCTAATACATTCCACATGAAATTTTTTATAAACTTCTTTTTTTCTTCTACATTTTCCATAAAATAAATAACACCTAAATTTCATTAAATCTAGATGTTATTATAACATATCAAGTATTTTTTTACAATACGCGTATAATTTTTAAAAAATTTAAAAAACGTATTGACAGATTTGGATTGATAGTTTATAATAATTCTTGCGTAAAGTGAATGGTTATTAATTTTTTATGCTCCCTTAGCTCAGTTGGTCAGAGCAACCGGCTCATAACCGGTGGGTCCAAGGTTCGAATCCTTGAGGGAGCA
>CANRQI010000030.1 GCA_947632835.1 uncultured Clostridia bacterium | reverse complement strand
GTAGCAATAGGCCATGGATTATATCCTCCCATATATGTATCGCCTTCGTACCTAATATATCCACCTGTATATGTTCGTAATGTCATGTCAATTTTTTGAATAGTATTTAAAACATTCTTTTCCTTAGGTGTAAACATTCCAAAAGGAATAATGGCTCCTAGTAAACTTGTATCTATTTTTCTATCCACAGTATTTCTAACAAAAGTTTTCTTTTCTTCATCATAAAATGTTTTTAAACAATAATTCTTTATTTTTATCACAAGTTCTTCTAATCTTTTATCTCTTTTATTTATTGCTTCTACTTTTAACCTATTATTTTCAAATAATGGTTTTACAATTTTATCTATCTTTAACATATCATTTACTGCTGAAAATATAGCTGATATACTATAAAGTGAAATGCCTTCAAACTCTTCCCATAAATCATAACTTAACTGAAATTGATTTTTTTCTTCTAATATATCATTCATATATTTTTCTAAAAATTCAATAGCTTTTTCACACATTTTAAAATTCTCTTTTAAAAATTCTTTGCTTTTTATTTTTAAATAGTGGTCATAAAGTCCTACAATTACACTAGCTGTTTCATCTATTTGATAGCCCCATGAAGGTGCTAACCTTCCATCAGTATAAAACCTTTGCTCCCACATTCCATTTTTACTTTGAGTTTCTCTACAGAATTTACTATAAAATCTTGTTGTTTCTTCTTCCATTCCAACAATATCTAATGCTTTGGTAATAAATACTGCATCTCTAGGCCAACAATACGAATATCTGCCACATTTTGTTTTTTCTTCATCAACTTCAATTCCAGCAGAAATTCCACCTGTAACTTTATTTTGTAAAAGTGGAAAAAGTAAAATACTTCTTTTATAAATATTTTTTATTTTATCATTTATTTCAGATTTTTCAATACCTAATTTATCATGCTCTTTAATAAATTTTTTCCAATATTTTTCACATTCACTATAAATATCTCTTACATCTATTTTTCTTATTCTTTCAATTTCATTATCAAGCTCACCTAAAAGATTTCTTTTACTATTATCATTTATTAAAATATATAAAGTAATATGCGCTTCCTCACCAGGTTTTAGTTCATTCAAATCATACGAAATTGCTGAATCTGATGAAAGCCCTATATAATCCTTTCCACCAATAACCCCTGAATTTATACTATTTTTACTACCATTTACTTGATATGATAATAATTTATTTTTAGAAAATATACAAACTGAATAATCGTGATTATATTGAATTAAACTATCATTTTTCACATAGCCACAAGTATCATTATTAATATTTGTTAACATCTGAGAATATGCTAATAAATTAACATTTAGATTAATATTACTCTCATTTTTAAAAACATAATCTCTAACTAAAATATTTTCTTTTATTGGAACAAAATCAGTTTGTAAAACACGCAAATTAAAATATGTATTAAAAATTTCAGTTTGCAAAATATTAGTATTATCAACATAACTTTGCATATAAACATTATTTATATCATCATGCAAATAAATAATAGCAGAATCATTAACTTTAATTCCCATTTGCAATTCCTGAATAAATTGCTTATAATCACAATTTGGATAAAATAATCTAATTAATTTTCCTTTTTTTGAAAAACTCGCTGTTACATTTCCATTTCCAATTACTGCATCGTTTATATATTTTTCCATTATAAATTCCTTCCTTTATAAAATTTGCTTTAAATTTTGATGATGAATTTCAAGTACACTCAGGAAATTTACTTTAAGCTTTGATAATGATTTAAAGTACACTTAGGAAATTTACATATATTTTTTTAGTTATTCTCCCTACTTCGCACAAAATATACCAAGTTAAGAAAAATATATGTTTTATTCATTATCTAGGCAACGCACAGTCTATAATTTTGAAAGTTATAAAACTATATATGTTTTCACGCTCATCCCTACTTCGCACAAAATATAAACTTTAAAACTTTAAAGCATAAAAGTCTTAAAGTTAATATTTTGTAACTCGCTGGTCCCCACGAACATCGCTTATCAAACATGTATAGTTTTATAACTTTTTGCAATACTCGAATATCGCTTATCAAACATATATTTTTCTTAACTTTCGTAATATTCGAATTCTATAAGGAAATTTATATATTTTTTTAGTTATGGTTTGTGGGGACCGTTTTAGAAAATGTTATGAACGTTAGAGAATTACATTTTCTTAAATGGGGAGAATAACTTAAAAAAAATATATAAATTTCTTAACCATACTTGAAACCATCAAAATTTAAAGTAAATTTCTTAACTATACTTGAATCCATCAAAATTTAAAGTAAATTTCCTAACTATACTTGAAATCTTCCAAACTTAAAAACTATTCATTGTTCATAATTTTATCAACTTGTTTTTGCAATTCTTTTACCCTATTGCTAAGAATTATAATGTCCTCATCTTCTGTTTCTATTTTTTCTTCTTTAACTGCAGTTTCCATATCTAACATGCTTTCCATTAAGTTTTCAATATTATCTAAAACTTCAAAACGTCTAGCTAATTTCTCATATTGTATCATTTCTTCTTCATTTACTTCACGTTTTGGATTATCTGTACCATCTAAAATATATGTTTCTCCTAAATTTGGAATTGTAACATTTATTTTTGCATTTTCCTCTATTTTCTCCTTTAATGCTATTTGTCCATCTTCTTCACCATGAACTAAAAAGATATGTTTTGGTGGATTTGTAAATGAATATACAAAATTTAATAACCATTCTTGGTCTGCATGACCTGAATATCCTTCAATATACTCTATCCTAGCATTAACTGCAATCTCTTCTCCAAAAATTTTTACTTTTTTGGCACCTTCAACAATACTTCTTCCTAGCGTTCCAACTGCTTGATAACCTACAAATAAAATTGTACTTGTAGATTTCCATAAATTATGCTTTAAATGATGTTTTATTCTTCCAACATCGCACATTCCACTTGCTGATAATATTATACAAGGATCATCCATAGCATTTAATTCTTTTGATTCCTCTGCAGTTACAGTAAAATGCAATCCTGGAAATTCAAGTGGATTATCTCCTGATTTTATTTTTTCTTGGATTTCTTCTTCAAACAATTCAGTATTTTTCTTAAAAATCTCTGTTGCAGAAATTGCAAGTGGACTATCTACATAAACAGGTGCTTGCATTAATGTTTTATATTTCTTGAAAAATTCCTCGTCTGAAGTACCTCTTTCATCTTTTAATTTATCAATTTCATATAATATCTCCTGCGTTCTACCTACTGCAAATGATGGTATTACAACAGTTCCACCATTATCTAAAGTTTCAGAAACTATATCCAAAAATGCTTCTGCTTTATCGTCATTTCTAATATGTAATCTGTTTCCATAAGTTGACTCCATAACAACATAGTCTGCATTTGAAATCATAGTAGGAGCATCTAAAAGTGGTAAATCATTATTTCCTATATCTCCTGTAAATACTGCTTTTGTAGTTTTTCCATCTTCAGTTGCCCAAATTTCTATTATACTTGACCCAAGCATATGACCTGCATCATTAAAGCGAACTCTAATATTATCATCAATTTCTACTATTTCATCATAATCAACAGGTTTAAATATTTCTAAACACTTTTCAGCCTCTAATGCCGTATATAATGGTGGTAAAGGTTCTTTACCTTCTCTCAATCTTTTTCTGTTTTTCCATTCAATTTCTGTTTCTTGAATATGACCGGCTATCTGGAAGCATTATAGAACATAAATCACAAGTTGCTTTAGTTGCATAAACAGGATTTCTATATCCTTCATTATACAATTTTGGTATTCTACCAGAATGATCTATATGAGCATGTGTAAGTAGCACAAAATCTATATCTTTTATATCAAACATAAATGGATCACTATTATCTAATTCTTCGGTAATTTTACCTTGATACATCCCACAATCTACTAAAAATTTTTTACCAGCAGCTTCTACTAAATGATTAGAACCCGTTACTGTTTTTGCAGCCCCTAAAAAAGTTATTTTCATTTGTACCTCCAATTTTTTAGTTTTAAATAAATAATTTCATCACTTTATTAGTTTTTATTTTTAATATCTTTTTAGGATTTTCTATTTCAATTTCAAAATCCTTTTCATAAACTTCCTCTTCATATACTTTTATTTTTAGCTTTCCTTCTTCTGTTTTTACCTCAAACTTAATTGCTTCTAAATCCATTATTTTTGTATCTAAAATACATTTTATTATTTCAAAATTTATATCAATATCACTTGTAATTATTCTTAATTTTTGCAATTTACAAGCATTTGTTATAAGCAATTTTTGAACTTCATTAATTTTTTCTTCTAATTCAGAAAAATCTTTAATTCTTTTCTCTCTTGTTAAATATATAAATCTATAATATCTAATTTTATATATATAATTTACAATTTCATCATCATCTTCTAAATTATTTATTTCATTATATAAAATTTTTATAAATTCTTTTTGAAGCTCAAAAACACATTCCTCTTTATTTACATTTATATTACCAATTCTAATAAATTCTTCTAACTCTCTTTTTCTATTCATAAAATTTACAGGATTTCCGGCTTTAGTAAGTTCTAAAATTTTATTTAAGCATACTTCTCTTCTATTTTCTACAATTCTTCTATAAACATGTACACTTGTCATTCTCTTGCCTTCACCTAATTTTAAATTCTTTGCAATATACTGTTTTCTAAGCAAATCCTTATCATTTAAAAGTTTATCTATTCTTTCTACTTCTCTTAAATATTTCATTTTTTTATCTTTTAAATCATCAAAATATTTAGATTTATTTACCATAGTATTCAATTCTTCTTGACTATTTTTTACTAATTTATCAATATTTTGTTTTTCTTTATCATTAGACATTATATATAAATATTTACATAAATTCTCAAAATATTTTGTATCATATAAATTATTTTTTATAATATTCAAATTATTGACTTTAGTTGTACTTTCATTTAACCATCTATCTAAAAATTTATCTCCAAATAAAATCATCAAATTTTGATAAATTAAATTGTCTTCTATATTGTTTTTTAAATTAACATTTATATCCCACGAAAATCCGTTAAAATCAGATAAAATTTCTAATGTATTCAAATTATATCCGATTTACTAATAATCTTTGAAATGAATTTTTAAATTTAAAAGTATCTGGGATATAAAAATATTTTGGAAGTACATCTGAAATAGCATATAACAAAGATAATTCTGTAGGATAAGCTAATATACTTCTTTCTCTTTCATTAGTTAAAGCCAAAACATTATTATCTTTAATTACTTTTGCTTTATCAGAATTAGGCTCAACAAGTTTTATATTATCACAATATTTTTTTATTATTTCTATGATTTCATTTAAAAATTCTGTTTTCGTTTTTTGAATATGCTTCACTTTTTGATAATCGTCATAAGAATTTTCTATTTTATATATCATACTTAATAATAAACTTTTAGTATTAGATGAAAAATATTTTGAGTCTAGAATTTTTTCCAATATTAAATTATAATCATCAATTCTTGAAAATAATCCCACTTAATTCAAACTCCTTAGAAATTTATTCTTCTACTTGTACAGTTTCCTCCTGAGCATCTGTATTTACCTGTGTTGGAGACATTTTTAGCTCCTCCCAACGTTCTTTAGTAATTAATATCTCTCTTGGTTTACTTCCATTTGGTCCTGAAATTATACCTCTTGCTTCCATTTGGTCTATTATTCTTCCTGCTCTAGCATATCCAACTTTGAATTTTCTTTGAATAAATGATGTTGAAGCTTGACCAACTTCAATAACAGTTTCTATTGCTTCATTTAAAAATTCATCTGCATCATCACCATCATCCATTTCTTCATCCTTTTCTCTATCTGATTTATTAGCATTCTCTATTTGCTCAATAATATCACTATTATATTTAACTTCACCATTTGATTTTATAAATCCAACAACACTTTCAACTTCTTTGTCTGAAATAAAAGAACCCTGAACTCTAACTGGTTTATTAGCACCTATTGGATAAAACAACATATCACCTTTTCCAAGTAATTTTTCAGCACCTGCCATATCTAAAATTGTTCTTGAATCTATTTGTGAAGAAACTGCAAATGCAATTCTTGAAGGAATATTTGCTTTAATTATACCTGTAATTACATCTACAGATGGTCTTTGAGTTGCAATAACTAAGTGCATTCCAGCAGCTCTAGCTTTTTGAGCTAATCTACAAATAGCATCTTCAACATCTTTTGGTGCAACCATCATTAAATCAGCAAGCTCATCTATAATAATAACTATTTGAGGCAATTTACCAAGCTCTTCTCCCTCAACTGCAGAATTATACCCTTTTAAATCTCTAACTCCTTTACTAGCAAATAATTGATATCTATTTTCCATTTCTTGAACTGCCCATGCTAAAGCACCAGCAGCTTTTTTTGGGTCAATAACAACAGGTATTAATAAATGTGGTATTCCATTATAAACTGAAAGTTCTACTACTTTAGGGTCTACCATTAATAATTTTACCTCACTTGGTTTTGATTTATACAATATACTTGTAATTAAAGTATTTATACAAACTGATTTTCCAGAACCAGTAGAACCTGCAATAAGCATATGTGGCATTTTTCCAATATCTGCAATAACAGGTTCACCAGCTATGTCTTTTCCAAGCCCCATTGATAAACTAGATTCTGCATCAATAAATTCATCTGATTCTAAAATATCTCTAAGTGGTACTACTTCTTTTTCTGTATTTGGTATTTCTATACCTACAGCTTGTTTTCCAGGTATAGGAGCTTCAATTCTTATACTTTCAGCTGCTAAATTTAAAGCTATATCATCCGATAATTTAGCTATTGTACTAACTCTAACACCTTCTGCTGGTTTTAATTCATATCTAGTAATAGCTGGTCCAACTGAATAATCTACAACTTTAGCTCCAACTTTAAAACTATATAATGTTTTTTGTAATTTATTTGCTGTATCTGCTACCATTTTAGCACTTTTATTAGTTTTTCTTTCACCTTGTTTTAACAATTCTATTGGAGGACATTCATAATTTTCATCATCCAAAGAAACTGTACTATGGTCTAATTGTAAAACTGACTGTGTTTTATTTTCTTTTACAACTTCTTGTTCTCTAAATAAATTATTATCTAATTCATTTGGATTCATTTCAATCTTATTTGTTTCAACTATTTCAGCACTTTTATCTTTTCTTCTTAAAAGTCCTTTTATTTTTCCTTTTGATTTTTCTTCTTTATTGTCTAAATTAATTTGTATTTGGTCTTCAATCATTAAATTATCATCGTCATCATCAAGTGATATATCTTGTACATAAGATTTTTTCTTTCGTGTAATTGGTTCATCATCATCTAAATCAATATCTAAAGCTTTTTTCTTTTTCTTTGGCATATTTTCAGCTATTCTAGCTTTTCTTCTATTATTTCTTTCTTCTTCTTCCTCTTCTCTCAACATTCTAGATTCTTCTAATCTATCTGCTAAATCATTAATCATGCTAGATGGCCTAATTCCAAATGTAAATACTAATAAAATAGCTGCAATTCCTAATGATACAACTGATGCACCAAATTCACCAAATAAACTAACTAACGGAAATGCTATAACTGCCCCAATTGTTCCTCCACCTTTGTTACTCATTCCAAGAGTATATGCTGCTTGTACAACAGTTTCAAATCCTTTAGTTTTATCTATATTATTAGTTGATATTTCATAAATAGTAAAAACAGATGCTACACACCCTAAAAAAATCATAGCTTGTAATAATTTTGATTTTAAATATTTTCCATCTTCTTTGGCAACAGCATAAGCTACTCCAAATACACCAAATGGAATAATATATTTTATACCTCCAAGCATGCCTCCTAAAACAGGACTTAGAATTTTACCAGCACTTCCTGCTTCACCATATATTATTATAAAAGATAATATTCCTAATACTATAAGAAATATTACCGCTAAATCTATATCAAATGCTCTTGCACTACTTTTTTTACTTGATTTTCTTTTTCTTCCCATGTATTTCCTCCATAAGTTATTCTCTTTATATTTTAAACAAATAATAAAAAATTTTCAATACTAATTATATAAAAAAACAAAACTAAAATTAATATTTAGTTTCTGATTTGATAAAAAAAGAATTAAGAATTTATTTTTAATTCCTAATTCCATTTATTTAATTTTTAAGTTGTTTTCTTTTATCTTGTACTACTTCTACTCTATTTTGCAAATTCATTTCAACACTATTAATAGTTTCACAAAGTTTAACTATTGTTTCTTCAACTTCTTTTAAAACACCATCTGCATAAGAACTTGCATTGCTTGAAAATTCTCTATAAATATCATTAGCTGTTGCAATAATTTCTGTTTTCTTTTCATAAGCTTTTTTGGTAATTTCATGTTCATCTATCATTGATATAATTCTATTTTCAGCCTCTTTAACAATATCATCTGCATCCTTTTGAGCCTCAGCAATAATTCTCTCACGTTCTTCTTTAATCCATTTTGCTTGCTTTAATTCTTCAGGAAGTTTTGACTTTATCTCTTTAATTATATCAAATATTTCATTTTTATTAACAATACATTTACTTTTATCTGTAAATGGTATCGTTTTACTTTTTTCTAATATATCATTCAAAGTATCTAACAATGTATAGATTTCCATGTTTACCCCTTTCGCCTTACAAATATAAGAGTAACTCTCCCATATCTTTTGACATCATATATATCTATTGAAAATTTTTCTAACTCAGCAAGAATTTCATTTGGTATATCAGTTTCAATAACCATTGTTCCACTCAAATTTAGCAAATCATATTCTAAAATTAATTTTACTGCTTCTATATTATAATCTGTTTTATACGGTGGATCGAGAAAAATTATATCAAATTTTATATCTATATTTTTTAAATTTTCCAATGCTTTTTTATAATCTTTATTTAGTACAACAGTTTTATTTTCCATTTTTGTTTTTTGTATATTTTGATTTATTATATTTATAGCTTTATTTGAATTATCACACAAATAAGCTTTTTTAGCTCCTCTGCTAAGTGCTTCTAATGCTAATGCTCCACTTCCTGAAAATAAATCTAAAATATAACTATCAATCAAATCATAATTTATTTTACTAAATAAAGCTTCTTTTACTCTGTCTAAAGTAGGTCTTGTATCAGTTCCTTCTAAAGTATTTAATTTTGTTCCTCGATTATTCCCACTTATAATTCTCATACTTTCCCTCTAACATACATTTATTTTATTCTAAATATATAATAAGTCAATATTATTAACCAAATTGTAATACCGATTTAATTCTATTGTAATAATTTTTATACTATAAAAAAACTACTGAATAAAATATTCAATAGTTCTTTTATGAAAAAATTTAATCATCGTTTTCTGTATTTTCTTCTTCTGACCTTAATAAATCTAATTGTGTAACAATAAAATTCTCCATTTTTGATTTATATAAAGTAAATTTCTTTTTCAATTCTTCAAGTTTCATTCTTAATTCAAATTCTTGTCTACTAAGATCTTCTGTTGCTTTTCTAGCAGTAAGTTCTGCATTTTTAACAATTTGATCTGCTTGTTGCTGGGCCATCTTTTTTATGTCATCTGCAGTGGTTTGTGCCATAACTAAAGTATTTTGAAGAGTATGCTCTACATTTCTATAATGTTCTAAATCCTTTCTAGAGCTTTCAATTTCTCCCTTTAATTCTGCATTTTCTTTATATAATCTTTCATATTCAGTTGTTAATTCATCAAGAAATTCATCAACTTCATCGCTATCATAACCCTTAAAAGATCTGCCGAAACTTTTTGTTTTCTATGTCTAATGGTGTTAGCATATCATTTCCTCCTACTTTTGGTTATTTGACCCAAGGAGCTTGTGTTCTTTCATTTTTCTCCCTAGATATAGGTTCATTCGTTATATCATAATTGTTAGGAGCTACTACAAATATTGAATTAGAAACTTTTTCAATACGACCATCTAATGCTGTTACTGCACCACTTACTGTATCAATAACTCTTCTAGCAATATCTTTATTAACATATTCTAGATTCATTACTATTCCATTTTTTGCTTTTAATTCACTTATTATTTCATCAACATCATCATAATTTGTTGGTTTTATTATTTTCATTTTTATTGGTTGTGCTTGAGACATACTTACAACCTTATTTTTTCCCTTAAAAATACTAAATGTAGATGGTTCATCTTCAACATAATCAGGTTCATCAACAGCTTGTGTATCAACTACATCAACGTCAACATCCTCTGAAATATCATCATCATTTTCTCCAACTAAATAATTCCAAAACTTTTTAAGTGCAGCTACTGCCATCTTTATAAACCTCCTAATAATTTACTTTTCATTCGTAATCATATACTAAGTATCTATCTTTTTAACAATATTGTCAATAGTTTTTGTAAAATTTACCAATTTTTATTATAAATGTAACAAAAATGTTACATTTGATTACTTTTTATTTATCATAATTTGATCATATAATTTTATTCGAGAAAAGTTTTCAATTTCCTCTAAAGAATATCCCATTTGTTTTAATTCTTCATCAGTATAATTATCTACTATTGAATATGTATCATTTTGTCTTAAAACTTTAACTAAAATTTTTTCTTCTTCTCCAGCCTTTGTACGTTTTACATAAGTTAAATCATTTTCCTCTATTAGTGCTGAATTACTAACTTTCCATCCAGAAAAACTCCACCAAATAATATCAAATGAAACTTTTCTATATTCAATTAATTTTTCAACATTTTTATTTATTTTAAATACAATTATTCTATTATTTTCTTCTTCAATAATTTGTACAATTTCCGCTATTACTTCTGTAGAATCTGAAAATCTCAATGTTATCTTATTTCCGAACCTCTGCAACATCACTATTTTCGGTATTTATCGGACAAGCAATATAACATTCAAAATTATTAACAATCTTTCCAGCTTCTTTACTTTCAGGAATTGTCGTTCCAACATTTAATTTAAAACTATTTAAAAGTTTTGTATTCAAATAACTAAAGTCCCCATTATTTACTGTTAAAATTTCTTCTAGTCCATCTACTCTGTACGATACAATTCCTGCTACATCAGAAACTATAGTTTCTGAATTGCTTGTAAGCTGATTACTTAATGCCTTTCTTTGCTCTATTAACCCATGTATATATGAACCAGCTTCACTGGTTTCACCGGCAATTTCTGCTTTTTTTACAACATAAGAATTCAACTTTTTCTTATATTCATTTATAATTTGCATGTCATTTTCTTGATATAAATTATCTAAAACATCTTTTATTTCATTTTCTAAATTCGTAACATCTATAGAAGGAAGAATATTATCTTTATTATTCTGTAATGCTTCATCAATTTGTTTATCAAGTGTTTCTAATTGTTTATTTATTTCATTTTCATTATTAGAATAATATCTGAAAATTGATTCACCTTTAGAAACTCTTGAACCATCTGTAACAATCTGACTAAGACCATTCGAATAATTATTTCCTTTTAAAACTTTTTCATCTCTAATAATATATCCCTCTGCTGATTCTTCATAAGATAAAGTTCCATTTTCAACCATAAAAGTATCAGTAGATTTACTTATTAAATGTGTACTATCAAATAAAAAATAAATTAAAAATGCGATTAGACAAATAATTCCAATTAATTTTATAAATCTTGGATCTTTATTTTTCTTGCTCACAATTTATCTCCTTCAAAATAATTTCTATATTATTTTGTATTCCATTTTGGGCATCTAACCAAATATAATCATTATTTTTTCTAAACCATGTAAGTTGTCTTTTAGCATATTTTCTAGTTTCTTGTTTTATTTTTTCAATCATTTCTTCATAAGTTAACTTTTTATTAAAATATTCAACAACCTCTTTATATCCTAATGCTTGCATAGCAGTAGGATAAAATTTATATTTTTCAACTATTCTTTTTACTTCCTCAACCAATCCCATTTCTATCATAATATCTACACGTCTATTAATTTTTTCATATAATTTTTCCCTATCCATAGTAATTGCAAATTTAACAAAATCATATTTTACACCTTTTTGACGTGATAATCTCTCAAGTTCTGTTTTTGTTTTTCCAGTAGAATTATATATTTCTAATATTCTGCAAATTCTTTTTTTATCATTATGGCTAATATTTTTCATTGCCTCTTCATCAATTTTACATGCTTCATCATATAAATTTTTAAGTCCTTCTTCTGTTTCTGACTTTTTCATTAATTGATTTCTATATTCTAAATCAATTTCCATATCAGCATATTCTATTCCATAAATTAATGAATTAATGTACAATCCTGTTCCACCGTACAACTATTGGCATCTTTTTTTTAGATAAAATTTCTTCAATAGCTTTTTCACTATCATTTTTAAAATTCGAAACAGTATAACGTTCTTCAGGAGATAAAAAATCAACTAAATAATGCTTTATTCCTTGCATTTCCTCTTTAGTAACTTTTGCTGTACCAATATCCATATCCTTATAAATTTGCATAGAATCAGATGAAACTATTTCACCATTAATTCTTTTAGCAAGTTCTACTGATAATGCTGTTTTTCCAGAAGCAGTTGGTCCAGCGATTACAATTACCTTGTCTTTCATAATACTCCTCTACTTTCTTAAAGTGCTATTAAAATATTTTTTATCTTCTACTAAATTTCTTTTCTAAATCTGCTTTTGTAATTTTTATAGCAGTAGGTCTTCCATGAGGACAAGAAAATGGGTTTGGAAGACTAAGCAATTTATTCATCAAACTTTCAACTTCTTTTTCATCCAATTTCATATTTCCCTTTACTGCTGCTTTACATGCTACAGTAGCAATAAATTTATCTTCTTTTTCTTGCTTTGCAGTAACTGCAACTGTATCTATTTCATCTAGAATTTCTAAAAATAGTTTTTTAGTATTTAATTCCTCACACATACTAGGAACTGCTGTAAGTTTTATTGTATTTTCACCAAATTCTTCGAAATCAAATCCAGCTCTTTGAAACATTTCAACATTTTCTCTAGCAATACTCATTTCTTTATGAGTTAATGTAACTATATCAGCAAGTAAAAGCATTTGTGAATCTTTTTCTGTTTCACTATAATAATTTTCTTTTACTTTTTCATACATAATTCTCTCATGTGCAGCATGTTGATCTATCATATACATTTCATCTTGTATTTGAATAATTATATAAGTTGAAAAAATTATTCCTATAAAATTATATTTTATTTCAGGTATATAAGTTTCTTCATTTTCAAATACATTCATATTTTCCTGATTAGCAAACTTTAGACTTGAAGATATGTTTATTTTTGCTTCCTCTTCTTCTTTCGTTTTTCTAACATCTGCTACTTCAGTTCCAAAAACTTTTTTATACATATTCGCAAATTCAGGTGTTATTGGTTCTTTTAATTCTTCTCTAATTTTAAATGTATCTACTAATTGTGTATCTTCAATATTAGCTTCTATTTTCATTTTCAAAAGTTTTTCAGTTACATTGTCTATACTTTCACTATCAGTTTCTTCCAATTTATTTTCATCTGTATTCTCTGAATTTTCTGTATTTTCTAATTTATTTTCTTTTTCTTCAATTTCAGTGTCTTCTGTATTTTTTATGTTTTTTAAGGTATTAACAATTTCTGTTTTTTGAACATTATCTACAACATTTTTTAAGGAATCTAATTTCAATGTTTCACTATTTTTTAAATTATCTGTAACATTAAATTCTATTTCCTTTGTATCACTTGAAATTATAGTATTTCCAATCTTTGCTTCTTTTATCTCGTTTAAATTTTCATCTTTCAATTCTATATCAGTATCATCAAAACTCTCTTTTTTCACTTCCATGTTAACAGTATCTATAACATTTACATTAGATTTTCCTTCTGATTCTAAAGCTTTTTTATCTATTTCTAAACTATTATCATTTTTTATCATTTCAGAAGTTGTACTATCTAGTGATGCTCCTACATTTATATCACTTTTAACTGCCTCTCTTACTTCACTATTAAATAATCTTTCCTTAGCATTTTTTCTATATTCAAAAATCTCCCTTAAGCTATTATTCTCCATTTCTTCAGCAGTTTCATCTGGTTCCTTCATTAATTTTTTGAAAAAGCCTGTAAAACTATTCTTTTTAGGTTTAAATTCTTCTGTTTGATTATCTTCTTTATTTTCCTGCTTATTTTCTTCTGAAGCTTCTGCAGATTTTTTATCTATATTAATCGGACGTTCGATATTTTCAATAAGTTCCCCTTTAGCTAGTCCAGACTTTATAGCATGATATATTGCTTTAAATACTTTTCCGTCCTCTTCAAATCTAACTTCTAATTTAGCTGGATGTACATTAACATCAACTTTTTTAGGATCAAGTTCAAGATTTAAAATAACAAATCCATATTTTCCACTTGGTACAATCCCTTTATATGCTTGATCTACTGCTGAAGACAAATTTTTATCTTTTACATATCTATTATTTACAAAAAATAATTGATGAGCTCTATTATTTCTAGCAATTTCTGCTTTTCCAACTACTCCAGTAACTTTCATATTTTCAAAAGTATAATCAACATCCATTATTCCATTTGCAATATCTTTTCCATAAATACTATAAATTACAGATTTTGAATCTCCATTTCCATTTGTTTGAATAACTGTTCTTCCTGTATTTATAAGTTTTATTGCAACATTTTTATTAACTAATGCAATTCTTGTTATAACATCTTCTATGTAACCTGCTTCTGTAAAATCTTTCTTTAGAAATTTATATCTAACTGGTGTATTAAAAAATAAATTTTTTACAGTTATTGTTGTTCCAACTGGAGCTCCTACTTCAGATTTTCCTAAGATTTTTCCACCTTCTATTGAAATTCTATGTCCTGTTTCGTCTTCAGTTCTTTTAGAAATCATCTCAACATTTGCAATAGATGCTATACTAGCCAAAGCCTCACCCCTAAAACCCATTGTTGTAACAGTTTCCAAATCATCTGCCTTCCTAATTTTACTTGTTGCATGACGCTCAAATGCTATTTCCATATCGTCCTCTGCTAATCCACAACCATCATCTGTAATTTTTATTAAAGAAATACCACCATTTTTTATTTCAACAGTTATATTTTTAGCACCTGCATCAATAGAATTTTCAACCATTTCTTTTACTACTGAAGCTGGTCTTTCAATAACTTCTCCTGCCGCAATTTTATTTATAGTTAAATCGTCCAAAAGTACAATTTTACCCATGTTACACATTCCTTTCATTTTATGGAATATATTTTTTCCACAACTCACACTATTTGGAAATATTATATCATTAAAAAAATTTTTTGTGTAGTAATTTGTATAAATTTTATGTAAAAGTTAAGAAAATATATGTTTTATTCATTATCTGAGCTATGCAAAATCTATAATTTTGAAAGTTATAAAACTATATATGTTTTCACGCTCATCCCTACTTCGTACAAAATATAAACTTTAAAATATACCACGTTAAGAAAAATATATGTTTTATTCATTATCCCAACTACGCACAGTCTATAAAATTTTAAAATTCTGTTGAATGTAAAATTTAATAGACTGTAGCTAGTCGGTCCCCACGAAACCCATTCATAAAACATATATTTTTCTTAACTTTCGCATATTCGAACATCGCTTATCAAACATATATAGTTTTATAACTTACTTTTTGCAATATTCAAATATTGCTTATTAAACATGTATACATATATAATTTTATAGCTTTCGTAATATTCAAATCTACAAAAAAATTTAATATTTTTTAGTTATTGTTTAATTGTAATTTATATTTAAGTCCTGTATTCCTTTTCTTTACTTCAGAATTATTTATCATATTTTCAATAATGTTTTTACTTCCAATCAACACAAGTAATTTTTTGGCTCTTGTCATTCCTGTATATAATAAGTTTCTTGTAAGTAACATATTAGATGCAAATGGTACAACCATGACAACCACATCAAATTCACTTCCCTGTGCTTTGTGAATTGTTATACTATATGCCAATTCAATTTCATCTAACTCAGAAAATGAATACCATGCCATTTTTCCATCATCAAATAAAACCTCTATGTTTTTTTCTGCATTATCAATATTTGTAATTCTTCCAATTTCTCCATTAAATACACCTGCTCCATTTTCATAAGTACTTAAATTGTTACTATTACCTTTTTCCCAATAAATATCATAATTATTTTTTACTTGCATCACTCTATCACCTTCTCTAAAAGTAATAGCACCATATTGCTTTTCTTTTTTTTCATCACTTTTTGGATTCAATTCTTCTTGTAGATAATTATTCAATTCTTTTGTTCCTAGCATACCTTTTTTTGTAGGAGTAAGTACTTGAATATTTTTAAAAAATTCATAATTTCCATAATTAGCAAGCCTTTCCTTACTTAAGGATAATACTTGATATAACATTTTAGCTGATTGACTTTCATTTATATAAAAGAAATCATTTTCTTGATCTTCCTCTGACTTTTTGCCTATAAAACTAATTCCATTATTAACATTATGCGAATTAACAATAATCTTACTTTTGGCAGCTTGTCTAAAAATTTTATTTAATGAAACATAAGAGAATTGTTCAGATTCTATTAAATCTTTTAATACCATTCCTGGTCCAACTGAAGAAAGTTGATTGGAGTCTCCTACTAAAACCAACTTTGTTCCTAAATATATAGCTCTCACTATATAATTCATTAAAAAACTATCAACCATAGACATTTCATCTATAACAATAACATCTCCATCAATTGGAGTTAAATTTACATCTACATTATGAATCTTATCATCTTCAATTTTTCCGATTTCCAAAAGTCTATGAATTGTTTTTGCTTCTTCTCCAGTAGTTTCAGACATTCTTTTAGCTGCTCTACCTGTTGGAGCACAAAGAACTACCTTTTTTCCATGCTTTTTATAAAGCTCTATCATACATTTTATAATAGTAGTTTTTCCGTGTTCCTGGTCCACCAGTTATAATACATACATTATTATCATTAATTTGTTCTAATGCTTCAATTTGTTTATCTGACAAAGCTATTCCTATTTTTTCTTCTTCTATTTTTAAATCTTTATTAAAATTTTTAATATACTTAATATTTTTTGAATTTTTTAACGCAATTAATTTTTCACTAATATTTTTTTCTACTTTATACATTGGATATAAATATATCCAAGTTTCGCCATTTTCTCGTTCTTCAATTACAATCTCTTCTTTAACCTTCAAATTAACTATATTATTTTCAATTTCTTCTTTTGTAACATCCAAAGAACTTATTAAAAAAGTTACTAAATTTTCTTTTTGAACACATAAATGCCCATTATAACTTGCTGTAAGAAGTGCATATTTTATGCCACTTTTTATTCTATAATCATTATTTTTTGGTATACCAACTTCTAAAGCTATTTTATCTATTTTATAAAAATCAACTCCATAAACAATATCAACTAATAAATATGGATTTTCATCTATTTTTTTTAAAGCATCTTTTCCGAAGTACATCAAAAACTTTTTTACTATTATTACTACTTACACCAAACTTTTCCAAAAATCCTACAATTTGCCAAAGCTCCCACTTTTCATTAAATTCTTCTCCTATTTCATAAGCTCTATCTTTAGTAATGCCTTTGATTTCAGCTAACCTTAAAGGTTCAAATTTAAAAATATTAATAGAATCTTCTCCAAATTTCTTTATTATTTTTTTTGCTGTTGCAGGTCCAATTCCTTTTATAGTACCACTTGCTAAATATTTTTCTAATGCTTTACTATTTTCAGGCATCAATTTTTCAAATGTATCAATTTTAAACTGCTCACCATATTCTTGATGCACTACTGTTTTTCCAATAAGTTTTAAGGTATCTCCTTCTTCAATAAATGGTAAATATCCAACAATTGTTAAATTATCCCCTTCTTCTTTTTCAAAGTTAGCAATAGTATAGCTATTAGAATCATTCCTATATATAATTTCTGTTAATTGTCCTTTAAGTTCCACTTTTGTACTCCTTTTTATTAATTACTCAAAAATATGTTTGCCATTATTTTATCAAAAAAATTTTAATATTTCAATAAAAATTTTCTTGGATATGAAAAAAACTCATAATTATCTTTGAGATTATCAAAAATAATTATAAGTTTTTTATTAAATTATTACATCCTCTTCTAATGATTCAATTTTTTTCTCATCTGTATCGTCATTTTCTTTAGGTTTTTCTGGTTCTTTTCCAACCTCCACTACCTTCTTTTTATATTCATCTGATAATTCAAATGGATTTTCTTGTAACTCATTTTTTTCCTTATCAGCATTTGTTAACTCATGTTCAAACTGTTCAAATGATTTATTAACGTTACTTACATATACTTGATTTTCTTTCATAACATTCATTAAAATTGATTTGTCAAACTCATTCAAATTAATTTGATAATCTTCAACAAATTTTTCAGTTAATCTTCTAATTACAACTTTTGATTCTGCAATTTTACTTTTCATTGAATCATATCTATCTTGAAATTCTCTAGCATTCATATCACTTATACGTTTTAATAATATATTTTCCAAGCTTTCATATGCTTCCTTGCAATAGTTTTCAACTCTTATAGCAGATTCTTTATTTCTTTCTAACAATTGTTGTTCAAATTGATCCAACATACCAGTTTTATTTCTTGCATTTCTATTTATGTTTTCCTTTTTTTCTTCTGTTGGTAAATTACCACTTTCTATAATAGATTTATTTTCATCACATTCTCTAATATTCAACATACGTAATGCTTTTACAATTGCATCTGTATGCTGTGATGCTTCCTTTTCAGAATTGATTTCACCTTGTGATATTATAATATCTCTTAAATATTGAATTGATTTTCCATGATTATCAAGCCCATAATCTTCTAAAACATATTGCATTTTTCTAATATAATCTCTTGCAATTTCTTCATATTTTTCTTTAAACTGTTCTACCATTTGAGAATTCCCTACTATTTCAGATATTTTTCTATTAAAATCATCCATTAAATTTTCTAATTCATTTAATAATTCTTTCATAAGAACCTCCCAAATTTCAAAAATTTAATTACTCTTTAAATATTTTAAAATAATCTATTTAAAGAAATGAAATTATTAAATAGTTTTCTCTACATTAATCTTGTTATACATTATATATTACATAAATTTTTGTGTCAAGAAAAAAACTGTTTTAAGTTTTAAACTAAAAAAATACCTCAATTAAAAAAGTAAATGCAATTAAATTAATAATTAATTGAAATAAGTCTTTCATATACTCTTAATTACTGAC
>CANRQI010000029.1 GCA_947632835.1 uncultured Clostridia bacterium | reverse complement strand
AGGTTTTATGAATTAGCAGAAGTTAAACCTAAATTTATGTGTGTAATTTGTGGTTTATATGATGCAGTTGTAAAAAGACCAGATGGAATTTATGTACTACCAATCACAGCTTTAAAACCATAGTGATAAAAATAAAAAAATGTGAAACAAAATTGATAAAAAACAATAAAAATGTTTCACATTTTATTATTTTGTGGTATAATATAAATGTGAAACAAAATCAAGAAAAAATATAAAAAAAGTTTCACATTTATAAGGAGAAAAATTGTGGAAGAAAAAATAGAAATTATGGAGCTTCTTCAAAATAAACAATTACTTGAACATGAATTACAATTGCTTGCTTATGGTTCAGTTGAAATAAGAGAAAAAGATTCAAATAAATATATATATATACATTATAGAGAAGATGGAGTAGCTTTAACAAAATATGTTGGGGAATATTCAGAAGAATTATATAATTTAATATTAAACAATAGTATTAAAGCCAAAGAGTTGAAAAAGCAAATAAGAGAAATAAACAGAAAGTTAAAACAATTAAATTATGTAGAAGAAGAACTTTCTCAAAAAGTAGAACAAAATATAGATTTTGCAAAGAGACATTTAGTAGATACTATTTATAAACAAGCTATATTAGAAGGTGTTGCAACTACTTTTGCAGATACAGAAAGCATTATTGAAGGTGGAAAAGTAAATAATATGACATCTGAAGATATAATGAAAATATTAAATTTAAAACATGCTTGGGAATTTATATTAAATAAAAATGTTATATTAAGTGATACTAATTTTGCGTTATTATGTGAAATCAACAAAATAGTTGAAGAAGGATTTTATTATTCAGCAGGAAAGGTTAGAAATGTTCCAGTAACAATAGGTGGAACAACATGGAAACCAGATTTACCAATTGAAAGCATTATAAAAGAAGAATTAGAACAAATTTTTAATAAAAAATTAGATGATGTTGACAGAGCTATAGAACTTTTATTATACACAATGAAAAAGCAAGTATTTATAGATGGAAATAAAAGAACATCAGTAATATATAGTAATCATTATTTAATTTCAAAAGGAAAAGGAATTATAGCAATTCCAGCAGAACTTACAGAAGAATTTAAGAATTTACTTATTCTATATTATGAAGGAAAAGATGAAAAACAAATAAAAAAATTTGTTAAAGAGAAATGTTATATAAATATTTGAAGGAGTAAAGTAGATTATTTTAAAAAATTATTAACTGAAAATGATGATTCACATTGAAATCATTATGAATATATAGAAAATACAATAGATATAATGGAAAAGTGGCAATGTTTTAGATATAAAGAATAAAAAGACATAATTTGGAAATACTTACACTTAGAGGTGTGAGTATAATGCAAGAAGAAAATGAAAAAAGAGGAAAATATAAAAAAAGAAACGATTTCAAAATAAATATAATATTTAATGAAAATGGAGAAAAATTAGAAAATGTTATAGAAAGAGCATTTAGTAATTATATATTAAAAAATAGTTAGCAAAACAAGAGATAATATGATATAATATCTAACAAGAGTATCAATATTATCTCATTTTTTATTTTAGCAGGAAGGAGGAAAATTGAAGCTTAATATAATGAATAATATTGATTATAAAGTAGGCATATATATAAGACTTTCAAAAGAAGATGAAGAAAAAGAAAAATATTCAGAAAGTGAAAGTGTTGGAAACCAAAGAACATTACTCATGCAATATATCAAAGAAAACAAGCTAAATTATATTGCAGAGTATGTGGATGATGGTGTAAGTGGTACAAGCTTTGATAGACCTGCATTTAATAGAATGATAGCAGATATTGAATCTCGGTAAAATCAATATGGTAGTAACTAAAGATTTATCAAGACTTGGAAGAAATTATGTTCAATCTGGTCTATACATTGAAACATATTTTCCAGAACATGAAGTAAGATTTGTTGCAATATTAGATAATATAGACACTGCTTATGATACATCAAATAATGATATAGCACCATTTAAATCAATATTAAATGAAATGTATGCAAAAGATACATCCAAAAAGATAAATAGTGTTTTGGGAACAAAAAGAAAGCTCGGAGAATATCTAGGAACAGCACCTTATGGATATAAAAAAGATCCAAAAAACAAATACCATTTAATAATAGATGAAGAGGCAGCAAATGTTGTAAAGCTGATATATGAGAAATACTTAGCGGGTTTTGGTACAATGCAAATAGCGGATTATTTATCTAAACAGAAGATTCCAATTCCATCAGATTATAACAAGAAAACAAGAGGAATAAAATCTTTAACTTATGGATTATGGCAACAATCTACTGTAAGATTTATTCTTTCAAATGAAATTTATACAGGAGCAATAATACAAGGAAAGAGAAAAAAGGTTAGTTTTAAATCTAAAAAATTTATTAATTTACCAGAAGAGGATTGGATAAAAGTTGAAAATATGCACCAAGCTATCATAAGTAAAGAAGATTTTGAAAGAGCACAAAAAGTAATTCGTGCAACAAAAGGGTCGCGAGTTGTTAAAAATGATTATTTATTTAAAGGATTACTTCGTTGTTATGATTGTAAGGGATATATTGGAATAAGGAGTCCAGATAAAAATGGAAATATTTATGGTAGATGTCAAAGATATGGAAGGTTTGGAAAGTTTCAAGTATGTTCACCACATAATTTCAATTATCAAGTTTTTGAGGAACAAATGCTAGGTATTCTAATAGAAGTTTGCAAGAAATATACTAATACGAAAAAATTAGAAGAAATTGCAAAACAGTCTAAATCAAAGCAGTCTGAAGAACTTATTATAAGAAAGCAGATAGATTCTTTTAAGGGTACGATAGAAAAAGAAATTGGAAAACTAGAAGTAATGTATGATGATAGATTAGCAGGAATTATTACACTTGATGAATATATGAAAAATGCAAGTAGAATAAAAGAGATTGTAAAAAAATATGAACAAGATATAGAAAAGCTTGAACAGGAACTATCTGAAAAAAGTAATAAAACAAAAAATGAAAATAAATTAGATAATTTAATAGAAGAATTTCTTCAGATGAAAAAACCAACAAAAGAAATAATTAGGGAGTTTATAGAAAAAATAGAAATTCATTCAAATAAACAAGTAGATATATATTTTAATTTTAAACCATTACAAGAAGTAAATGAAAATTTTATATGTGCTAAAAAGGAATATGAGAGAAAAGCAGTTTATTATAGTTCAAGAACTAAATAGGTGTAATATAAAAAATGTCAGTAAGGGCAATATACACATGCTGCAATTTGGGTAATTATTGCAGTTGCTAAACTTGGATTTGGAGAGAAAGCACTGGAATTAGCAAAATTGATTAATCCAATTAATCATAGTTTAAATAAGGAATCAGCAAAAAAATATAAAATTGAACCTTATGTTATGTCAGCAGATATTTCTAATAGTGAAGGGTTAATTGGAACTGGGGGATGGAACTGGTATACTGGTTCTAGTAGTTGGTATTATGATGCAATTATAGAATATATTTTAGGTTTTAAAATACAGGATAAGTATTTAAAAATCGAGCCATGTATAGATAGCTCTTGGAAGGAATATGAGATTCATTATAAATATAAAACAAGTATGTATAATATAAAAGTAAAAAACAAAAATTCAAAAAATACTGGTGTAGAAAAATTTATATTAAATAGGGAAGAGGTAAAGGATAAAAGAGTTTTATTGCGAGATGACGGAAAAATTTATAATATAGAAGTTATAATGTAATCAAATTTTGAAATTTTTATAGTATTATTTTTGTATAATATTTGAAAAAAACTTGTAATAAATTTTTTTATGTGATATAAATTAATTGTAAATTTGAAATAGGAAAGGTGGCATTGATAGTGGAGAGCATGATTGATAAAGATAAAAGAACAATTTTAGTAGTTGATGATGAAAAAAATATTAGAGATTTATTAATTTTCAATTTACAAAATGAAGGATATAGAACTTTAGAAGCAGCTGATGGATTGCAGGCTGTGGATGTAGCTTTAAAAGAAAAACCAGATTTAATTTTATTAGATGTTATGCTACCAAAATTAGATGGAAAATCTGTATGTAAGAAACTTAGATATTCTTTAAATATGTCTAATATTCCAATTTTGATGATTTCAGCTAAGGATTCTGAAACAGATAAAATAGTTGGTTTAGAAATAGGAGCAGATGACTATATTACAAAGCCATTTCAAATTAGAGAAGTAATAGCTAGAGTAAAAGCAAATCTTAGAAAATCTGAATTAAATACTAATACTGATTTACAAGCAAAAGAAGAAAAGAATGATATAATAAAAGTAGGTGATTTAACTTTAGATTTAAAACGCGTTGAAGTAAAGGTTAAGGGCGAGGTTATTAATTTAACTAAAAAAGAATTTGACGTTTTAAAATATTTAGCAACTCAACCAGGTCAAGTTGTTACTAGAGAAATGTTACTTCGTGATGTATGGGAATATGAAGAATATGTTGGAGCAATACGTACAATAGATGTAACAATGAATAGAATTAGAGATAAAATTGAAAAGGATAAAGCAAATCCAAAAATATTAATTACTAAAAGAGGTTCAGGATATTATGTTACAGATAAAGGTTAGAAGTTATTAGTATAAGAAAAATGATTATAAAAATAAAAAATAAGATTCGTGTAGATATGCGAATCTTATTTTTTATTTTTTTGAAATAGATATAACAATTCAAGTTATATTAAGTAAAATTCTAAATCTCTAAGAGTAAGGTATAACTAGACCTACAACTTATGTTTTTCCTAAAGGAATACAGTTTCAAATCTCCAATGAGTAAGATACAACGTAAAAATAAACTATTGACAAATTATAAATAATGTGAGTTTCAAATCTCCAATGAGTAAGGTATAACTCAGTATTAAATCAGGAAAGCGTGGCAGTAGCAATGTTTCAAATCTCCAATGAGTAAGGTACAACAAGAAAATGCTAGGAAAGGATGCTCCAAAGCATATGGTTTCAAATCTCTAATGAGTAAGGTATAATTACTGTATTTTCAATACATTTATACCATACTAAAGAATATAAGTCAAGTATTTATGGGAAAAAACGATAAAAAATTCGTCAATGATTTTAATAGAAAAATTCATGAAAGTATTGAAAATGAAGGAAAAAACACAATAAATTAGAAAAAATAAAAAAGGGTAAAAAAGTTCGACGAATTTTTTTTATGAAAAAACAGAAAAAAAGTATAAAAAATTGTTAGAAAAGTTCTGAAAGTACTGAAAAATAAACAAAATCATCAACGAACTTTTTAGGATGAATATAAAAACTTATTAATATTTTGCTATATTTTAGTAAAAAAAGAAGAAACTTAAAGAAAATACTGAAACTAAAAAAACTATATAGTTGAATATAGAATAAAATAGTAGTATAATAAAAAAACATGTAAAAAATGATATGTTTTACATTGGGAGGTAAAATGTTAAAAAGATTATTTATAAAAGATTATAAAAATGTAGAAAATAGCGAAGTTAGAAATCAATATGGAGTAGTTGCTGGTGTATTTGGCATTTTTAGTAATGGTGTTTTATTTGTTATAAAATTAATCATTGGAATTATTGCAAATAGTGTTACTATTATAGCGGATGCGTTTAATAATTTGTCAGATTCAGCTTCTAGTGTCCTTACAATTATTGGATTTAGATTATCCAATAAACCTGCTGATAGAGAACATCCTTATGGTCATGCTAGGTATGAATATATAGCAGGAATTGTTATATCACTGTTAATATTAAGTATGGGAGTTATTTTTGCTAAAACTTCTGTTGAAAAAATATTTACACCTGAAAAATTGATTATTAATTTAGCAACTTATATTGTTTTAATTTTAGCAATTATAGTAAAGATTATACAAATGCTAGTGTATTTAGATTTTGCTAATTCTATAAATTCTGCAACAATTAAAGCAAATGCAATAGATTCTAGAAATGATGTTGTAGCTACTTTTGCTGTTTTTATATCTGTGGTTATAATGGGAGTTTTTAATATAAATATTGATGCTTACATGGGATTGATTGTTTCAATATTTATTATAATGAGTGGAATAAATACATTAAGAGATACCATAAATCCCTTATTAGGAATAGGGGCTACTCCTGAACAAATAGATTTAGTTAAAAAGAAAATATTAAAACATAAAGAAATTAAAGGTATACATGATTTAGTTATACATAGTTATGGTGGAAATAATACTTTTGTTACTGTTCATGCTGAAGTTCCATTAGAAATGAATATAGTGGTTGCACATGACATAATAAATAATATTGAAAAAGAATTTAAAGAAGATTTAGGAATGGATTTGACTATACATGTAGATCCTTTAGATTTGAATAATGAGGAAACTACTAGATTATATAAAAAGGTGAAAGCGATATTTAAAGAATTTGATGATACATTAAAAATGCACGATTTTAGAATTATTAGTCAAGACAATCATATTGATATAGTTTTTGATGTGTTGGTTCCTTATGAAAAAAATTATACTAAAAAAGAGCTTATAAAATTATTATTAAATAATTTTAAAGGAGAAAAAGGAAAGTACTATTTTAATATAACTATAGATAGACCATTTTCTTAAAATTTTAATTGAAAATATATGTTTTATTCGTTCTCTCAACTATTCACAGTATGTAAAATTTAAAAATATCTTGAAAGAAAATTAGTTATATGATAAACTAAAAAAAATTTAGTATAGCAGGAGGATGATAGAAATGACAGAAGAAGAATTTAGAAAAGCAATGACTAAAACAGTAATTTTTATAGTTATTATGTTAATTCTTTTGGTTGTTATAGGTATTTTTATATTTAATAAATCAGGAAAAAGTGTTTCTGTTTTTAGTGATGAAGCTCAGAAAAGCAGTTATCAAAATACATTAAATAATAATAAATCTTCTCAAATTTCTGATGAAGAAGCAAATAAAATTGATGGTTCAAGTGAATTTAGTACAGATGAAAATACTATAAATGAGAATGGCACAGTTGAAAATAACCCAGAAAGTGTTCAAGAAAATACACCAGAGAATACTCAAGAAAATATTCCAGAACAAACTCCAGAACAAACAGACAATTTAGAAACTAATCCTGAAGTAATAAATGAAAATCCAGAAGTGTAATATTAAAATTATATTTCAATAATATTTCAGAAATATTAAATTGACGGGAAAAATACGTTTTATCTATAAAAAATGTTGACATCAAAGAAATTTGTCAATATAATATGCGTATAAACAACAATGGAGGTACAAAAAAGTAGATGCAGAGCGATTTAGATAAAATGCAAACATATCAAAATATGACAGATGATAAAGTTGTTGAACTCATTCAACTTGGAGATGGTAATGCACTTGACTTTATCATGGATAAATACAACAATATTGTAAATATGAAAGCAAGTAAGTTTTTTGCAGCTGGAATAGAAAGAGAAGATATTGTTCAAGAGGGGTTAATAGGTCTTTATAAAGCAACTCAATCATATAATGTTGAAAAGCAAAATTCTTTTAAAAGCTTTGCGAATTTATGTATAGAGCGACAATTAATTACAGTTGTAAAAAGTGCGAATAGGCAAAAGAATATTCCACTTAATTCAGCTTTTTCATTAAATACACCTGCTTATGAAGATAGCGATTTAGATGCTATAGAAGTACTTAATTTGAATTTAGTGGAGGATCCATTAGATACAATTGCGAACAAAGAATATTTTTTACAAATTGAAACAAAAATAGATGAAAATTTGAGTGATTTTGAAAGAAAAGTTTTATTGCATTATAAGCAAGGAAAAACTTATATAGATATTGCAAAAGAGGTTGGAAGCAAAGTAAAATCTGTTGATACAGCAATTCAAAGAATTAGAAAAAAAGCTTCTAAAATTAGAAAACAAATAGATGAAAAGTAAAATATTTTATTTAGTGATAATTTTTATTTTTATATTAATAATTAATATTTTTTTCAAAATAAGTTTAGATACATATTCTAGTATTATAGGAATAAATATTGTAATTATTATAAATATTTTAATTTTATTTTTGTGTGTTATTGCAACTAATATTTTATTAAAGAAAAGCAAGATAGATAAAAATAATTTTAAAATGAGTTTAGCAAATTATATTTCGAATTCTTTTATAATAAATTCTGTAATTACAATTTTTTCGTCAATAGTAATTTATGGATTTTTTAAAGATATTTTAAACTTATTTAATATTCGAATAGGTATTGTAAATTTTGCTGTATATTCGGCTAAAATTTGGTTTATTTCTATGCCAATAATGGGAATAGAAATTACAATTTTAAAATATTTTCATATAATTGAGTATATAAAAAAACCAGTTATAATATTAATATCTAAAATTATTTTGTATTGTATTTTAAGTTTTATATTATATTTTAAATATAATTATTCATGTGTTATTTATGCTAAACCAATTTGTGATGCTATATTTTTAATATATTATTCTAAAATTTGTTTTGATTTAACCATGAAAAATTAATGATTTATGTTTATAAAAAAATTGAAATATTTTTATATTTCAATTTTTTTGTCTTTATAATGCTTAATATTTAGGAGATTGATAAATAATTTGTAAAATAGTTGCGTAAAAAATTTAAAAAAATTTTAAAAAACTATTGCAAAATTAAATTTTATATATTAAAATTTAAGTGAAGTGGAGAGAAGTGCCACAAAGTGGTAGAAAAGGAAGGAGGAAAATAATCGTTGCTAATTGGCGAATATGAGCATTCTCTAGATGCTAAAGGTAGATTAATAATGCCAGCAAAATTTAGAGAGGATATAGGCGAAAAATTCATTATAACCAAAGGATTAGACGGTTGTTTATTTGCATTTTCTACTAAAGAATGGGAAAAGTTTGAAGAAAAACTTGCTACTCTTCCAATTTCAAACAAAGATGCTAGAGCATTTTCAAGATTTTTCTTTGCAGGAGCTATTGATTGTGAAATCGATAAGCAAGGGAGATTTTTAATATCTAGTAATTTAAGAGAATTTGCTGGTTTTATAAAAGATGCTATTATTGTTGGTATGAATTCAAGAATTGAAATCTGGAGCAAAGAAAAATGGAAAGAATGTGAGGATAATATTTCTGCTGATGAAATAGCAGAAAAAATGGAGATGCTAGGTATATAATTTAATTATATATTAATACAAAAGATGAAGCATACAAAAGATAAAATTTTAAAAAATACAAAAGATAAAGCTACTGCAAATTTCAAAAGATTGTAAATTTACGAATGAAGTAATTTACAAAAGAAAAAGCTATATAATTTACATTAGTAAAAATTATATAAAAACAAAAGATTTTTAAAAGTACAAAAGATTAAAATTTACAAATGATAAACTTGTAGATTTAATCTGCAAGTAAATAGTTAAAAATGGCGGATAATATTGGACAAAAACTAATGTTACCCGCCTAATGATATTATAAAGTAAATTGAGGGATGACTTTGGAATTTAACCACAAGCCAGTATTGCTTAATGAATGTATTGAAGGATTAAATATAAAATCGAATGGTATTTATGTTGATGGAACATTGGGTGGTGCAGGGCATAGTAAAGAAATATTAAAAAAATTATCTAAAGATGGGCTTCTTATTGGTATAGATAGAGATGAAGAAGCTATTTGTGTTGCTAAAGAGCGACTTTCTGAATATAACAATGTTAAATTTGTGCATGATAATCATGATAATATTAAAGAGATATTAGAGAATCTTGATATATTTGGTGCAGATGGAATATTGTTAGATTTGGGAGTTTCTTCTTATCAATTAGATGAAAAAAATCGTGGCTTTAGTTATATGAGTGAAGCACGACTTGATATGAGAATGGATAAATCTCAAGATTTAGATGCCGAAGAAGTAATTAATACTTATTCAGAAGAAAAACTTTCTAAAATTATTTTTGAATATGGTGAAGAAAAATTTTCAAAAATTATAGCTAAAAAAATTTGTGAAGAACGTAAGAAAAAGAAAATAGAAACAACATCTGAACTTGTTGATATTATTCAAAAATCAGTACCAGTAAAAAGTGATGGTCATCCTGCAAAAAGAACATTTCAAGCAATAAGAATAGAAGTTAATGATGAAATTAAACCATTATATAATACAATAATAAATTCAATAGATGCATTAAAGCCAAATGGAAGATTATGTGTTATAACATTTCATTCTTTGGAGGATAGAGCAGTAAAAAACGCATTTATTGATAGTATTGGAAAATGTACATGTCCACCAGATTTACCGTATTGTGTATGTGGTGCAGTATCTAAAGGAAAGATAATTACTAAGAAACCAATACTTCCAAGTTTAGAAGAACAAAATATTAATTCAAGAAGCAAGAGTGCTAAACTTAGAATATTCGAAAGAAATGGAGAATAGAAAGGAAAGAATTTGTATGAGTAGTTATGGCTATCAATATGGAACAAGTGCTAGAAAATTAAAGCCAGAATACGAACCTTCTAAAAAAGTATCAAAAAAAGTTGCAAAAGCAAAGCCGAAAACGTCTACTAAAAAAGCAAAAAATAAGCAAAAAGATTTAAAAGTAGCAAGGGTACATTTTGTAATTATAATGATGGCATTTTTAGGGTGTATTCTATTAATGATGTATAGAAATGTAAAAATAGACGAATCTTTTACAGATGTACAATCATTAAGTAAAGTAGTTTCTGATATTCAAAAAGAAAATAGTCAAATATCTGTAAATCTTCAAAATAATTTGAACTTAAGTAATATTGAGAGTATGGCAACATCTACTTTAGGAATGCAAAAACTTTCTAATAAACAAACAATTTATATTACTTTAGATGCTAAAGATTATGTTGAAGTTTCTTCTGAAAAAATAATAAAAGAAGAAAAAGAAGGATTTTTTAAGAAAATTTGGAATAAAATATGTGAATTATTTTAAAATAACACTTTATAGAAAAATGAGGTGTTATTTTTTTGCGTGTAATAAAAGAAAAATTATCTAATAAAATATGTTAGGTAATTAATTTGAAAGATACCTTTAATTAGCAAGAAAGGGATGATATTTTTATGAGGGAAAACAGTAATTTGAAATTAAAAAGAAAAATGAAAATAGAATTGATATTGTTCTTAATAGGTTTTTTGGTAGTTAGTATTAAATTGGCGTATATACAATTTATAAAGGGAAAAGAGTATACAAAGTCGGCAATAGAACAATTAAATGCTAGTAGAACTATAAATGCAAATAGAGGTATTATTTATGATGCTACTGGAAATATTTTAGCACAAAGCAGTACAGTATACACAGTTAGTTTAAATCCTGTGAAAATCTTAGCTGAAAATAAGGAAAGTGTTGCGCGAATTTTGTCAGAAATTTTTGAGCTCGATTATGAAGAAACTTTAGAAAAAACTAAGCAAAATGTTTCAATAGTTAATATTGCTAAGAAAGTTGACAAACAGCTTACAGATAAATTAAGAGTGTGGATGGATGAAACTGGAATTAGTAGTGGAATTAATATAGATGAAGATACGAAAAGGTTTTATCCTTATGGAAATTTAGCATCACATGTTATAGGATTTTGTGGAAGCGATAATCAAGGATTGGATGGCATAGAAGCAAAGTATGATGACATTTTACAAGGTGAAAGTGGAAGCATTAGTCAAGCTCAAGATGGAAAAGGCAGTAATATTGGAGAAGATGGGGAAAAGTATGAAGCACCTCTTAGAGGAAAGGATATTACTTTATCAATTGATGCTACGATTCAATCTATTGTAGAAAAGTATTTAGAGGAGGCTTGTATTGATAATGTTTGTACAGATGGAGCATCAATAATAGTAATGAATCCTAAAAATGGGAATATTTTGGCATTAGCTAACTATCCAGATTATGATTTAAACAATCCATATACAATTAATAGTGAAGAACTTAAAAATGTGTGGGATAGTTTAGAAAGTAGTGAGAAAACTAAAAATTTACAGGCAATGTGGAGAAATAAAGCAATTTCAGATACTTATGAGCCAGGTTCTACTTTCAAATTGGTTACTGCTTCGGCTTCTATTGAAGAAGGATTAGTTACAGATATAGATAAAGCTGGGCAATTTTCTTGTACAGGTGGAATTGAAATTGCAGGAGTCAGAATAAAATGTTGGAGATATTATAGACCTCATGGTGGAGAAAGCTTGAGACAGGCATTGATGAATTCATGCAATCCAGTTTTTATTGGGTTGGGGCAAAAATTGGGAGTAAGTACATATTATAAATATTTAGATAAATTTGGGTTTTTAAGAAAAACAGGTATTGATATTTATGGAGAAGCAGGAAGTATATTTTTAAAGGAGGATAAGGTCGGACCAGTTGAACTTGCAACAATATCTTTTGGACAGAGATTTGAGGTTACTCCTATTCAAATGATAACAATGGTTTCAACAATAGCAAATAATGGAGTTTATGTAAAGCCAAGATTGGTTACTGAAATAATTGATAATAAAAGTGGAAAGAAAACGGAAATAGAGCCAATATATGAAGATAGAGTTATTTCAGAAGAAACAGCTAAAAAGGTTTTAAATATGATGGGTTCTGTTGTTGGAGAAGGTACTGGAAAAAATGCAAAAGTTGTAGGATATACAGTTGGAGGAAAAACGGGAACTTCAGAGGATGGAGTAAATACTGGAAAATATGTAACATCATTTATAGGTGTAGCTCCAGTAGAGGATCCACAAGTTACAATTTTAATAACACTTTATAATCCAACTGGAGAGGGGGGCCACCAAGGAGGTGCGTGGATAATTTTAGCAACATACCATGCTGGCGAATGTTAGGTAGTAAAAAATGCCATCAATATAAATATTATTAAAATGTGTAGTAAAATTTTAATAAAGATGCTATAATAAGTATATATTGAAAGAAGGGAAAATTAAAATATGGACAATATAGATTTAATGAAATTTTTGATTGAAAGTTCTGATAGAGATTATATATCAATGATAAAAAACTATGAAACAAAACAATATACTTTAGAGCAAATAAAAAATATAGAAATTATGAGAGAATATTTTAAAAATATTATAGAAGAAAGTAAAGATAATGAGGAGGAATAGAGTATGACAGTAAAAAAAGTTAATACAGATATTTTAAATATTGTAAAAAAGTATGTAGAAAAAATATCAAAAAAATTCAATATAAATGCAGTATATCTTTTTGGTTCTTATGCAAAAGGAACAGAAAATGAAGATAGTGATATAGATGTTGCAGTAATATTAGATAGTAATAGTGATACAATAGACTTAATGGTAGAATTAATGATATTAACACAAGATGTTGATTTAAGAATAGAACCACATCCAATAAAAACAAATGATTTTGAAGTTGGAAATCCATTTGTGGATGAAATTAAAAATACTGGATTAAAGGTAGCATAGGGAAAAGAAAATGGAGATATAATGATAAAATTTAAATTTGTTTATCAAAACACTCATATAAGCAAAACCATTATTTTCAATTAATGGTGGCGTAATTGTTAATTTTAGCAGTAACAATTACGCCATTTTTAGTTTCTCGAAAAGTAACAGTGCCATATATTTTGGGATATTTTTTGCAACATAATAATGAAAACCCCCACACTTGTTAGCAACAAGCATGGGGGAAAAGATAAAATTTTAATTAATTAATTAATGGACATTCGCCTGTTTCTATAATTTTTGAGAGCAAGTTTCGCTATTGCAAGATTGTCGTCAAATAGTAACTCAGATATAATTTTAATATCAGTATGAACATTTTTGGCTACAGCTTCCCGCACATAATAATTTTCGTCTTTAGAAAGCCTTGATTGGATTTCGTATGTTACATTAGGATTTTCCGCTACAGCTTTCCTAACATCACTATCTTTATCCATTGAAAGCTTTAAAAGGATTTGAGAGGTTACGTTAACGTTTTTAGCTACGTTTTCCCTTACATTCCAATCATCATCTTCTGAGAGTTTCAAAAGAACTTCATTAGTGGCATTAGAACTTTTTGCCACGGCCTCTCTTACTCTCCAGTAATGATATTCTGACAATTTCAGAAGAATGTAAGAATTTACATTAGGATTTATTGCTACAATCCTCATTACGTTGTAATCCCCATCGTCCGACAAATTTAGGAGAATCTCGGCAGTTGAATTTTTATTAGTTGCTACTGCTCGTCGTACCTTTTCATCCTCGTCTTTTGAAAGACGTAAGAGAATATCAACAGTTGATTTTGTGCTTTCTGCCACTGCTTCTCTAACATTCCAGTCTATATCTTTAGACAATTTGTCAAGGATGTCAACGGTTACATTAGCATTTCTGATTACGGCTATTTTTACATCGCAATCCTTGTCATCGGACAGTTGTAAAATAATTTGAAAGCTTGTATTTGGATTATTTACTACTGCCTGTCTGATACGCCAGTTTTCATCTTCAGACAGCTTCTGAAGGACATCAAGCGGTGTATTAAGGTTTTCAGCTACTGCTTGTCTCACCTTGAAGTCTTCGTCTTGTGCAAGTACTTTTAATACATTTGTATTGCTGGTACTGTTTACAATCCGTATCCGTTCTTCAAGGGAGATTTCGGACAAATCAATTAAAATTTTCACTTTTTTTTCACTCCTTTATTTGACTTTTCTGCCAGTTACGCACAAAATAATATCATTTTTATTATGTAAAGTCAATATATTTTTATTTAAGTTTCAGTTTTTGCAAGATACAAAAGTTATGAAAAAAATATGTTTTATGAATGAGCTTCGTGGGGACCGACTAGTTACAGTCTGTTAAATTTTATGTTCTACAGAATTTTAAAATTTTACAGACTGTGCGTTGTTGGGATAATGAGTAAAACATATTTTTTCTTAACTTTAATTTTTAATATAGCTTAAATAAGTTTTAATATATGTTTTTAGCTATTCTCCCCATTTAAGCAAATGTAATTCACTAACGTTCGTAACATTTGCTAAAACGGTCCCCACAAACCATAGCCAAAAAATATATTAAAACTTAAAACATACTGAAAAGTAATGAAACTTAAAATTGCTATAATATGTAAAAACTTGAAATTTAATGCAAAAAATGATTTACATAATTGAATTTTTATGGTATAATAGAAAAGAAAGTCAAACTTAACTAACAAAAGATATAAAATATTAATATATATAATGGATGGAGGATTTTATGGGGAGAATTAATTTAACACGTAACAAAGCAAGATTAAACTTAATTATTAAGTTATTTTTTTGCTTTGTTTTTTCTTTAATACTGGCGGAAATTATACCTAATAAAACTATGGCATCAACGGGTAAAAAACTTTATTTATCTGACATAGAACACGACGTAGAAAAAACTAAAATGTCTAGTGGACATATATTAAAGAAAGATGGAAATGACAGTGATAAGTTAATAACTTTAAAAATAAGTGATACTGAAACAAGAACATTTGTTAAAGGTATAACAGCTTGGGCTTCATCAGAAGTTGTATATGATTTGCAAAATTATAAAGGTTATGATTACTTTACTGCGTATGTTGGTGTAGATATTGGTGAACAAAGTACTTATTATAACACAGGTGCAAAATTTAAAGTATATACTTCAAATGACGGTCAAAACTGGACAGAAAAACCTACAACAAATACAGTTTTTTATGGTTGGTCAAATGCTGAACAAATTAAGGTTAATTTAGACAATGCAAGATATTTAAAATTAGTTACTGATAAAAACTCTAATAGCTGGTGGGCTGAATGGTATGATGAAACAATATTTGCTGATGCAAAATTATTGACAAATGATTATGAAGAAGAAGAGTCTAAACCAGTTGATTTCATTAAAACAGTACAACAATATGATGATGAACTAAAAAGTTATGTTGAAAATAATCAAACAAATACAGATAAATATGAGCTTACTTTATTGCAGAGAGAATTTGTAAATAATTTTGGATATGAAGTTTTACTAGACTTTGTAAACTGCAAAGATGAATATAAAGATACAGTTAAATGGTTAATGACTGATTTAACTAATATGAGATTATACATTTATGGTGGAGAGCCTGATGGTAACTATATTGCATCAATGAAAGCTTTAAATTCTGTATATCAAGCTCATAAAGCAGATTTAGAGAATAAAGAAAAAACTAGAACACAAAAAATTACTTATGGTGAATTATATAGAAAAATGATGATAACTGTTTCATTAACACATTCAGCACAAGTTTCTTTGTGGATGCAAACAGATACACCAGAAAATCAATCAACAGCACTTGCACGTTATGAAATTTTTAAAGATTTACATAAAAAAGATAAATTCGTAGCTTTAAGAAATTCAGAAACAAATGCTATAGAAGTTGATTATACTCCATTATTTGAAAGTCTAGAAGTTGAAGAAATGCGTTTCGTTTTAAATAATATTATTGATGATGAATCAATATATTGGTTAAATGATTACGTTCATAATAGAATTAATGAACATCCTAAAGAAGTTGGAAAATACTTAACACCACATCCATACATGAAATATATTGATCCAAACTATGCTAGAGCAGATTTTCATGATCCAAGTCAAAAAGATAAATGGAATGAAAAATATGAAGGAGTATTTACAGATTATAAAGTAACATGGAGACCAGGTCTTTATAAACTATGGATGAACATTGAAGGAGGAGCAGTTTGTGGAGGTATTTCAAAAATTGGTTCTAATATAAGAGGTGTTAATGGAATTCCTTCATCAGTTATTAGTCAGCCAGGTCATGCTGCTTTAATCTACTATAGTCAAGATGATAAAGGAAATGGTTATTGGAATATAGATAATGATGTTAGTGGATGGAGTCAATCAGGAAAAACTGAAAGATTATCATTAAGAAATCCTTTAGGTTGGGGTGATGATGATTATGCTGAAGGTTGGCTTGCTTCGTATGTTCCACTTGCACAAGATGCTATAAATAACTTTGATGATTATACAGAATCAATGAGATATGTTTACTTAGCAAATTCTTATTCAGATAATACTCAAAAACAGATGGAATTATATAGAGATGCTTTAAAAGTTATGCCAATTAACATAGATGCTTGGTATGGAATTATTAAACTTTATGAAGCAGATACAAACACAACTGATGAACAATATTTAAAATTGGCTGAAGAAGTTGGAAATGCTTTAAAATGTTATCCATTACCAATGTATAACTTAACTAATAGAATTAAGAAAGATTTTGATACTAGCGATAAAGAAAACTATACAAAATATATGTTTAAATTTACTTTATTCCAAACTAGCATATTAGATACTGCTAGTACATGGACTAATTCAAAAGATAGACCTGCAAAAGGAGAAACTACAGAAAGTATAAATAATTATTATACAAACTGGGTATATCAACCAGGAGTAACAAATGCTGTTGCTAAATTCTTATTAGGTCAAACTGATACTGAACTTGCAAAATTCTCTTTTGATAAAGTTGAAACAGTTGTTAAAGCTGAAAAAGAAGGAGAAGAAGATAAAGTTTTAGTTACTGAAGCAGGAACTTTAAAATTATCAGATCGTTTTAAAGATTCTGGAGTTCGTTGGGATTATACTTTAGATGGAAAATCTTATGACGAAAGCAAATATACAAAAGTAACTAATGCAAATGAAGTTAAATTGTCTGATGAAGAAATAGCTAAAATTACAGCTGATAATGATATATATGTTCATATTGTTGGAACAAATTATGCAGATGATACTTTATATAAAATAGATATTTTACCACAAACAATTTCAAGTAATGTTTATGCTAATGATTTAGAAAATCGTATGATGGGAATTGATGCAAACCTTACAGAATGGCGTTATGCAAAGAACAATCAAATTTCTACATTATCATTACAAGGAATATCTGCAAATAAAATTCAGTCTGAAAATTCAGATGGAAATGAATGGACTTTATTTGCAACAAGCACTCCAGTTTTAAAAGGAGATGTTAAAATTGAATTGAGACAAAAAGCTACTGGTACAAAACTTTCAAGTGATATTGCTACATATACATTTACTTCAGAAAATGAAAAAGACATAGAAAGAAGATATGTTCCTGTTTCTCATTTATCAATTGAAAAAGTTTCTACAGAAGCTACTGGTCAAGGAAGATATGCAAAAAATGCAATTGATGGTAATTATAATACAAGCTATCATTCAGATTGGAATGGTGGAGATAAAGAAAGATATATGATTATCAAAATTGATAGACCAATTTATTTAGCTGGTGTTGAATATGTTCCAGGTGGTGGAGGAAATGGTAGATTATTAGATGTATCAATTTCTGTAAGTGCTACAGGTGAAGATGGAACTTGGACAGATGTTTATACTGCAAATAATTTGGAATATGTTGATACGAATAAAGCGAATGATTATGATTTCGGTTTGAAAAATATTAAAAAATTTGATTTAGATAAAACAGATGAAGAACTTAAAGCAATTGGAAAAATTCAATATGTTAAGATATGGGCTCAAAGAGCTACAAATGGAAATTGGTTTACAGCTAGAATGTTTAATATATTTGAAAATGTTAAATTGAATCCACATCCAACAGCTAGTGTTGAGTTTAATACATCAAATCCTACAGCAGATAATGTTGTAGCAACAATTACAAACTTTAGTGCAGATAATGTTGAAATAATTGATTTTGAAGATATTACTGATCAAGAAATTATTAGTGAAGATATTAAAAATATTGAAGAACTAAGAGATACATCAAAATATGTTACACTTAATGAAGATAAAACAGTTGCTACATTTACAAATAATGATAAATATACATTTATATTTAAAAATCAAGATACAGGTCATATAGGAACTGCTACAGCTAATGTTACTTGGATAGACAAAGAGGCTCCAAAGGCTGAAATAAAATATAGTACAACAGATTTAACTACAGGTGAAGTTGTAGCAACATTAGTGGCAAATGAGGAAATTGTTGTTACAAATAACCCTCATAATGACAATAACAATAATGGTAAAGAATATACATTTACTACAAATGGAGATTTTACATTTGAGTATCAGGATCTTGCTGGAAATGCTGGAGAGCCAGTTAAAGCTACAGTTAGTTGGATAAACGCATCATCAAATAATGCAAGTCAAAATGGTCCTGCACTTGATCCAAATCAATCAGGTCAGGAGCAATCAGGAACAGGTAGCACACAAACACCAAGTGGAAGTTCAGGAGAAGGACAAAATCCAGGAACAAGTGGAGGAAGTGCTTCAGGGGGACAACAAAGCCCAAGTGCAGGTGGTCAACAACAAAGTCCAAGCACAGGAGGTACACCATCAACAGGATCAGGCAGCACACAAACACCAAATGGAAGTTCAGGAGAAGGACAAAATCCAGGAACAAGTGAAGGAAGTACTTCAGGAGGACAACAAAACCCAAGTGCAGGTGATCAACAGCAAAGTCCAAGCACAGGAGGTACACCATCAACAGGAACAGGCAGTACTCAAACACCAAGTGGAAGTTCAGGAGAAGGACAAAATCCAGGAACAAGTGGAGGAAGTGCTTCAGGGGGACAACAAAG
>CANRQI010000028.1 GCA_947632835.1 uncultured Clostridia bacterium | reverse complement strand
ATGGAAAAGTATATGTTTTATGAATGAGCTTCGTGGGGACCAGCTAGCTACAGTATGTTAAATTTTTAAATTTTACATACTGTGCGCAGTTGGGATAATGAATAAAACATATATTTTCGTAACTCAGTATACTTTTAAAAACATCATTACAATTTAGTATGTTTTAAAAAACATATAGACATTTTTAGTCAAATTGTGATAAGATAATATTGTAAATAAAATTATAAGTTAATTTGAATTGGAGGAAGTAATGCAAAAGAAGAAGTTTTTAGTTAGTGTAATAATAGTATTTTTAATTATGTTTTTTGTTGTTAAGATACCTTCATTTGCTGACGTTGGAGATTTTGAATCTTATGACAGCGGAAGTAGTTGGGATAGTGGAAGTAGCTGGGATAGTGGTAGCAGTTGGGACAGCGGAAGTAGTTGGGACAGCGATTATGGTTATAGTGGTAGTAGCTGGGGAAGTAGTAGTGGAAGAGGCGTTAGTATTTCTGGTGGCTTTACTGGAATGTTAATTTTTATTATTATAATGGTAATAATATGTTATTTAACTAAAAAAAGCGATAAAACTAGAAATATGATGATGCGAAGAAAGTTAAATAATAATAGCTATCAACCTCCTAAACCACAATTAACAGAACAACAAATAGAGGATTTAATAAAAGAGCAAGATCCAACATTTAGTTCAGATGAATTTTTACCATGGGCTAGAGATTTATTTGTGAAGTTACAATATGCATGGTCTGACAGAGATTGGGAAGTTATAAGATGTTTTGAAACACCTGAGTTATTTGAACAACATTCTACTCAACTAAAAAGATATATTGAAAACAAACAAATAAATAAGATGGAAAGAGTAAGTGTAAATTGGGCAAAATTATATGATTTTGATAGAGATGCAGAAAAAGAGAGCTTGACGATTTTATTAAATTCTAAAATGATAGATTATATAATTGATGCACAATCTGGAGTAGTTATAAAAGGAAGCAAAACTGAAAATAAAATTAATACATACAAATTAACTTTTGTAAGAAAAGTTGGAACACAATCATCAGATGGAAAAATTGTAAAAACTATGAATTGTCCAAATTGTGGTGCTCCTACTGAGGTTACTTCTTCTGGTAAATGTCCATATTGTGGAAGTATTATTACAACTGAAAATCATGATTGGTCATTATCTAATTTACAAAGATTTACTGGTGTATAATGAATTATGATAGAAAAAATTAATATAGGAGGAAAAAATATGGGATTAATTAAAGCAGCATTTAATGCAATTGGTTCAGAACTTCATGATCAATGGAAGGATTTAATTTCTTGTGAAAACATGGGAAATGATGTACTTATGATGAAAAAAACTACTGATACAGGGGTTATATCAAAGAAAAGTGTTATCAGGGTTATGCCTGGACAATGTGCAATAATTATGCAAAATGGTAAAGTTTTAGATGCGTCAGCTGAGGAAGGAGATTATGTATTTGATGAATCTACAGCACCATCATTCTTTGCTGGAAATTTTGGAGCAGTTTTTAAAGAAATGTGGCAGAGATTTACTTATGGTGGTGGAACATTAAATCAACAAGCAGTTTTCTATTTTAATACAAAAGAAATAATGGATAATAAATTTGGAACAGCTACACCAATACCTTTTCAAGATTGGTCACATCCAGTTCCAAATCAGATGACAGGTGGACTTACTCCATTATCAGTAAAAGTAAAATGTTATGGAAAATATACATTCAAAATTGCAGACCCTGCATTATTTATGAAAGAAATAGCTGGTACAGCTGATGTTTATAAAAAAGAGCAAATTGTAGAGCAAATGAGAACAGAAGTTATGAGTGTTTTCCAAAATGTATTAAATGAGCTTGGAACAGAGAAATATAAAGTTCCAGTATTAGAGTTACCAAGTCAAACAGATGAAATAAAAGAATTAATGGATGAAAAAATATATGATGAGCCTATTAGAAAAAGAGGTTTAAATATAGTTGTATTTGCAGTAGAGTCAGTTACATTAGATGAAAAATCAGAAGAATATATTAATCAATATATTTTAAGTTCAAATGCTAATATGCAACAAGGTACTTTAACAAGTGCTTATGCTGAAGCTGTAAAAAATGCAGCATCTAATTCAAATGGAGCAGCAAATGGCTTCATGGGAATTGGTATGATGAATATGGCAGGTGGAGGTGTATTTGGAGCTACAACTGCTAATGCAGCAAATAATGCAGCAGCAAATACAGCAAATGTGGCAGCACAAACTGCGCAAGCTCAAGCAAATTTAGAAAACACATGGAAATGTCCAAAATGTGGTAAAGAAAATACAGGTAAATTTTGTTCAGAATGTGGAGCTTCAAAACCAGATGGAAGTAAAGTTTGTCCTAAATGTGGTGCTAAAGTAGGAGAAGAAAATAAATTTTGTCCAGAGTGTGGAGAAAAGTTAAATTAATTTTTGCTATATTTGTGAAAAATAAAAAATTTTTACTAAATTAATTGTAATTTATGAAAAATACTATGTTATGAAAAATATATGTTTTATGAAGTTGTTTCGTGGGGACCGGCTAGCTACAGTCTGTTAAATTTTATGTTCTACAGAATTTTAAAATTTTACAGACTGTGCGTGGTTGGGAGAACGAATAAAACATATATTTTCATAACTTTGGTATATTTCAAAAAATACAAAAAACTAATAAATTAGTAGTTGCAAAAATTGAATTTTGCTGATAGAATATAGGCAAATAATTACATGAAAATGAAACTAAGAAAGGAATGAGTTATATGATTAATTTAACAATTACTGATAAGGAGTTAAAGGCAACAGAGGCAATAAAAGATTATGTTGAGAAAAAATTAGGAAGAATAGAAAAATATTTTGGAGATGAAACAATTGAAGCAAATGTAAAAATTAAAGCTGAAAAAAACTATCAAATTGCTGAAATGTATATTTCTACAGTTGGGATGAGCTATAAAGCTGTTACAGAGGATAGGGATTTATATGCGTCAATTGATAAAGATATTGATATTCTTGAAGGTCAAATTAGAAAAACTAAAACTAAAAAAGAAAAGATGCAAAAAGATGCTTCTATTAGGCAAATGACTTTTAATGGAGAAGAAAGTCCAACGGTAGAAGATGAAGTTATAAAAACAATTCATTATGAAATTAAACCAATGTCAGTTGAAGATGCTAAATTAAGATTAAAAGAAAAACAAGGCAATTTATTTTTAACATTTATTAATATTGATACACAAAAAGTAAATGTTTTATATAGAATGCCAGATGGTAAAAACTTTGGTATAGTTGAACCAGAGGCTTAAAAATTAAATATTTTAAATTATATGAAAAACAAGTCGTAAAAATTTTGTTTAAATTAGTAAATAAATTTTTATGGCTTGTTTTTTGTGTGTCATAAAGATTAGCAAAATTCGACAAAACTAGAATTTTTTCATCGAAGGAATATTTAATAAATGTTTTGAATAATATATTAATTTAAAAAGGTTTATAGGTAAAACCTTTTGTATAAAAACCTAAATATTTTAAAGGAGTTTTTTAGATTAATGAATATAAAGCATTTTATTGATGAGAAAAAAATATTAGTTGAATTAACAGAGGAAATTGATCATCATACTTCCGAAAAAATTAGAAGCAGATTAGATTATGAAATACAAAGATTTATGCCCAAAAAAGTTGTTATTGATTTAGAAAAAGTTGGATTTATGGATAGTGCTGGAATAGGTTTAATAATAGGTAGATATAAAATTACAGCATGTTATGGTGGGGTTTTGGAGCTCGAAAATGTAAATCCAAAATTAAAAAGAATTTTTGATATGTCTGGAATTACAAATATAATTAGTATCAAAGAATCAATTAAAATGTAATTTTAAAATTTACATAAATTAGAAAGGATTTTTATTATGGAAAATATAAAAAATGAAATGAAATTGGAATTTGTTAGTAAATCTGTAAATGAAGCATTTGCTAGAATTGCAGTTGCAAGTTTTGTATCGCAGTTAGATCCTACAATTGAGGAAATTGCAGATATAAAAACTTCTGTATCAGAAGCAGTTACAAATGCTATTATTCATGCTTATCCAAATACGGAAGGTATTATAAAAATACATAGTAAATTATATGAAAATGAAATAGAAATAGAAATTTCTGATACAGGTGAAGGAATTGAGAACATTGCAGAAGCTAGAGAACCATTATATACAACAAAAAGTAATTTAGAACGTTCAGGAATGGGATTTACAATTATGGAAAATTTTATGGACAAGCTGAAAGTGGAATCAATAGTTGGTCTTGGAACAAAAATTACTATGAGTAAGCATATTGGAAAGGAATAAGGTGTTACATGGAAGAACGTCAGCTTATGTATGAGGTACAATTAGGTAATGTAGAGGCATTAGAAGAACTTATAAACAAAAATAATGGGCTTATTTGGAGTATAGTAAAAAGATTTTTAGGAAGAGGATATGAACGAGAAGATTTGTACCAAATTGGATGTATTGGATTTATAAAATCAGTAAAAAGATTTGATTTGAATTTCGATTACAAATTATCAACTTTTGCAGTGCCATATATAATGGGTGAGATAAAAAAATTTTTTCGTGATGATGGAATGATAAAAGTTAGTAGAAATATAAAAGAATTAAACATAAAAATAAATGAAATAGCTTCGGAATATTTTGATGAAACAGGTGAACAAATAACTGTAAAAAAGTTAGCACAAATTTTAAATGTTTCAGAAGAAAATATTTGTATAGCAATTGATGCTGGAAGAGGTGTTGAGTCTATAAATCAAGAAATATACGAAAATGGAAGAGAAGAAAAAATAGAAAGAGTAATTGGAAGAGTAGATGAACAAAGCAAAATAGTGGATAAATTAACAATTAATGATATGGTTGAAAATTTGAGTTTTAGAGATAAAACTATAATAAAATTGAGATATTTCAAAGAAAAAACTCAAACACAAGTAGCTAAAATACTTGGAATTTCACAAGTTCAAGTTTCAAGGATTGAGAAAAAAATTTTAGATCAAATGAAGGAGAAAATGGTAGGGTGATGATAAATTGCTAAAAAAAATAAAGAAACTTATATTATACATAATTTTTTTAATTATATTTGTAAGATGTTTTGAAGTAGTTTTTAATAGTAGAAAATTCATACAAACATCTAGTGAGCAAAATGAAAAAATATTATATAAAGAATTTAATTATGGAGATTATACTAATATAAAATTACTGCATACAGCAACTGGAGAAGTAGAAGAAATACCATTAGACATTTATTTATATGGAGTTGTTGCTGGAGAAATGCCAGCAGATTTTGAAATGGAAGCATTAAAAGCTCAGGCGATTGTTGCAAGAACATATACAATTTTTAAAATTATGAATGGAAGTAAACATAAAGAGCAAAATGCAGATATTTGTGATAGTTCTTTATGCTGTCAGGCATGGATTAGTAAAGAAAATCGTTTAGCAAGATGGGAAAAAGATAAGAGAGATAGTAATTGGCAAAAAATAGAAAATAGTGTTAATTCTACAATTGGAAAAGTAATTCTTTATGATGGGCAACCAATAAATGCTTTTTTTCATAGTAATAGTCGGAGGATATACAGAATTACCAATTAATGTATGGGGAGGTAGTTATCCATACTTACAAGCTGTAGAAACTAGTGGAGAAGATGCTTATAGTTCATATAATTCTGAAGTGGTTGTTAGTAAAGATGAATTAATACAAAAAATGTTAGATAAATATAGTGATTTTAGAATTAATTTTGAAGAAGAAAATGCTATACAAATTTTAGAAAATACTGAAGGTCAAAGAGTGAAAAGAATAAAAATTGGAAATAAAGAAATTTCTGGAACAGATGTAAGACAAATTTTCGGACTTAAATCTGCAAAATTTGAAGTAAATTTAGATGGAGATTTTATAAAATTTTCTTGTGTAGGTTATGGTCACGGAGTTGGACTTAGTCAATGTGGAGCAGATAGTTTAGCAAAAAATGGATATACTTGTGAAGAAATTATAAAGCACTATTATAAGGATATTGAAATAACAGAATAACTTGTAATTTTTTATTTTGAAAATAATATTAAAAATGTGGAAATAAATGAATAATTTTCAAAAATTTGATAATACTTTTATTATCTAAAAGTGTAAAGAAGAAAAGAGGGAGAAGTATGAAAGAATTTTTTGGAAATGAGAAATATAAAAAACTTGTGATTGCATTTTGGGTAAGTTTGACAATTGCTGTTGTTACATTTGTTGTACTTTTTATAATGTTTAGCCAAAGATTAAAAAATACATCAGATATAGGACTTCTTAGTGTAAATACAATAAATAATGTTGTACCTAATAATTCTGTAAATACCAAAGTGGTAAGTAGCTCTGAAGATAGGAATATAAATGAAGTAGCAAATGAAATATTAAATGACATTTCATCTAATAATACTGTATTAAATGAAAAACAAACAAATAGTTTATCATCAGACAAAAAGGATAATACAGTAGAAGCTAAGAAAGTTAGTAAAAATGAGAGTAGCAACACTTTAAATACAGTACAAACTTCAAAAGAAGATGAAAAGAAAGAAATAAAAGAAGAGGTAAAAGAGGAAATTAAACCAATAGATTTTATAGCACCAGTATCTGGAGATATTTTAACAGATTATGCAGAGGACAGTTTAATATATTCTTCTACTTTAGAAGAATGGACAACTCATTTAGGAATTGATATAAAAGCTAATAAAGCTAGCAGTGTTGTTTCAGCAGAAGATGGAACTATAAAAAGTATAAAAAGTGATCCAAGGTATGGTCTTACAATTACGATTTCACATAGAGATGGTTATGAAACAGTTTATTCAAACTTACTTGGAGCAGAATTTGTAAATGAAGGAGATACTGTACAAAAAGGACAAACAATTGGAACTGTGGGGGAAAGTGCTAGTTTTGAAGTTGCAGAAGTGCCACATTTACATTTTGAGATATACAAAGATGGAAAAAATGTAAATCCTACAATGTACTTGCAATGATAAAATCGCAAACATTGAATAAAAATTTAATGTTTGCGATTTTTTATAATTTTATAATTTTATAATTTTAGTTTGAATATTTTGTGAAAAATACTTGAATAAAAACTTTTTTTTTGGTATACTACTATAAGTGTAAATTTTTGTAAAAAGAGGTAGATAAATAGTTTGAAAAATTAATTTTTAAATTATGTATCTAAATGAGAAAGGAATGTATTTTAAGATGAGAACAGATTTAAGAAAAACTAAAATAGTAGGAACTATTGGTCCATCTAGTGAAAAAATATTGAAAGAATTATTTGAAGCTGGATTGAATGTTTGTAGAATTAATTATTCACATGGAAGCTATGATGAACAAGAATGGAAAACAAATGAAATAATCAGACTTAGAGAGGAAATGGATTTACCTATTCCTATGATAGTTGATATGCAAGGTCCAGAAATCAGAACAGGAATGTTAGTAACAGGAAAAAATGAAAAAATACCATTAGAAGATGGACAAAAATTCGTATTAGTTAATGAAGATATTATTGGTGATAAAGATAAAGTTTCAGTTACTTATAAAGAATTATATAAAGATGTTGTACCTGGAACTAAAATATTAATTGATGATGGTGCAATTGAATTAAGAGTTGATGAAATAGTTGATAAAGATATTCATTGTACAGTAATTCATGGAAATCCTTTAGGAAGTAGAAAAACTATGAATTTACCAGGTACAATAATTCGTTTACCAGCTTTAAAAGAAAAAGATATTAATGATTTAAAAACAGCTTGTGAACATGAATATGATTTTGTTGCAATTTCTTTTGCTAGAAATTTAGATGATATTGCACAAGTTAGAAAAGTATTAGATGAAAATGGTGGAAAAGATATCCAAATTATAACAAAAGTAGAAAATGTTGAAGGACTATCAAACATGGAAGATATCGTAAAAGCAGCAGATGCTCAAATGATAGCTCGTGGTGATATGGCTACTGAAACAGATTTTACTGAACCACCAATTATGCAAAAGAAATTTATAAAATTATCAAATAAAAGTAATAAACCAGCAATTACAGCAACTCAAATGTTAGAGTCAATGATGAGTAATCCATTACCTACTAGAGCTGAAGCATCAGATGTTGCAAATGCTATATATGATAGAACAAGTGCAATAATGTTATCTGGCGAATGTGCTATGGGAAAATATCCATTAGAATGTGTTAAAACAATGGATAAAATTGCAAAAAGAGTTGAACCAGAAGTTCATTATTGGAAGAGATTTGATGAAAATAAAAATGTAGAATTGGAAAATTTAGAGGATAATATTGCATATTCTACTTGTGTTATAGCAAAAAATACAAATGCAGATGCAATAGTTTGCTATACTCATACAGGAAATTCAGCAAGACGTTTATCTGGAATGGGAGCTGGATGCCCAATTTTAGCAATAACAGATAATAAAAGAACTTTCCGTCAATTAGGTTTATCATGGAATGTATTTCCAGTTTATGTAGAAGCTAAGGAAGATATTGATAAAACTGTTGAAGCAGGAATTGCTAAATTAAAAGAAAAACAAATATTAGAAAATGGTGATAAAGTCATTTTAGCTGGTGGACATAGTTTTGTAGATGGTGTAAAAACTAGCAAAATGATTGGTGGATATGTAGAAATTTAATCTTAAATAAAAACAAAAGAAGATTTTTAATGTTTTCTAGAATATAAATAAATGTGAGTTCAAAAAGCTTGCATTTATTTTTTTTAATAAATGCTGTATTAATAACAAAATCTTAATAAATTCTCTATTTTTTATTAATAAATTTCTGATATAATATAATTATCAAACATTATTCGAAAGGAATGAAATTATGTACAATATTTTAGTTTGTGATGATGACAAAGAAATTGTTAATGCAATTGAAATTTACTTAACTAAAGAGGGATATAATATTTTAAAAGCAAACAATGGAAAAGAAGCATTAGAAGTTCTTGAAAAGAATACTGTTCATTTAATTATATTAGATATAATGATGCCTAAGATGGATGGAATAGAAGCATTAAGTGAAATACGAAAAGATAAGAGTTTGCCAGTTATAATTTTATCTGCAAAATCTGAAGATGAAGATAAAATAAAAGGTCTTAATTTAGGAGCAGATGATTATGTTACAAAACCTTTTAATCCATTAGAATTAATAGCTAGAGTTAATTCATGTATACGAAGATATACCAAATTTCGGTTCAGCTGTAGAAGAAAGTTCTAATATATACAAAACAGGCTCACTTATTATAAATGATGATTTGAAACAAGTAGTTGTTGATGATAAAGAAATAAAAGTTACACCTACAGAATATAATATTTTAAAATTTTTGTTAGAAAATAAGGGAAAAGTTTTTTCGATAGAGCAAATCTATAGAAATGTTTGGAATGAAGATGGATATGGCGCAGAAAATATTATAGCTGTACATATTAGGCATATTAGAGAGAAAATAGAGATAAATCCGAAGGAACCAAAATATTTAAAAGTTATTTGGGGAATTGGATATAAAGTTGAGAATATTCACGAATAAAAATAGTTGATGGGAGAAAAATGAAAGAGAGTAAAATATTAAAAATAATAAGCTATATTTTATTTCCTATATTAGTAGGTATAATAATTTTATCAGTTATTTATGCAATAGATAAAGAAGATATTAAAAATTTAAGAGATAAAAAATACTTTTTTACAGATAGTTTTGTTGAAGAATATATGTGTAATTTAAGTGTTAATGCGTATGAGTTAATTCATAGAAATATGTATTATAGTCAAATTGAAGATGATGATATGAAGATATGTTATAATAATAATTATGATGAATTTAGCTTACCAGAACATTATTATTTAATAATTTATGAAAACTTAGCATTTACTAATGTTGAATTAACAAGTACAACTAATACAATTGAATCTATAAAAAATTATATTGCTAAAATGGAAAATGTAAAACACGTTAATATTATATCAGGTAATGTTGAATCTGATAATGAACTTTTTAATAGTAAAGCGATAAAATATTTAGAAAATTTTAAAATGAGATATTATACTGATGAAACTTATGTAGATGAAAATAATTATAGATATATATATTGTGATATTAATAATTTGGAAATTTATAGTATATATAAAGAAGAAATAAACTTAATGCCAATTCAACAATTTGCAATAAATTCTTTTGATAGAATTGAAGATATAGAGGGATGTCTTTATGGAATAATTCCAATTTGTTTTACATTAGTATTGTTAATTGCTATGTATTTGCTAAATTCAATTGGTCATGAAAAAGGAAAAGAAGGGATTGTTTTAAATGATATAGATAATATTGATTTTGAAATTTTACTTTTTTTCGATATTATATTATTTATAATAATTTCTATATTAGCAAAAATTTCAGTTGAGTTTATATATAATAATAATTATATATATGGAATCGTTATGATTTTTTCATTGTATTTTATTTGTTATATTATATGTGCTATTATGGCAACTACATTTATAAAAAGAATTAAAGCTAAAGTTTTTATTAAGAACACAATTTTATATAAATTCTTAAAATTTATTTCAAAAAAATTAACAAAGATTACAAATGTAATGGGATTGATGACAAGATTAATATTGGTTTTTGCAATATATGTTTTAATATCAATTTTTTTGATATTTTGCTTTAATATATGTGGAGTTCTTTTGTCGATTAGTCTTGGAATTTTAATTTTATATGAAATCGCCAAAAGAATTAATTCCATAAAAAAAATAGAGTTACATTTGAAAAAAATGTGCGAAGGTAATGTAAATGATAAATTAAATATGTTAAATATTACAAAAGAATTTGAAAATATGGTTAATTATATAAATGATATTTCTAATGGATTTGAAGTTTTAGTTCAAGAAAGAATGAAAAGTGAGAGATTGAAAACAGAACTTATAACTAATGTATCTCATGATATAAAAACACCTCTTACTTCAATAATAAATTATATAGATTTATTAAAAAATGAACAAATAGAAAATCCGAATGTAAAAGAGTATATTGAGGTTTTAGAAAATAAATCACAAAGATTAAAAAAATTAACAGAAGATTTAATAGAAGCCTCTAAAGCATCTTCAGGCAATGTAAAATTAAATATTGAAAAAATAAATGTTAATGAACTAATTAATCAATCAGTAGGCGAGCTTGAAGATAAATTTAAAGACAAAAATTTAGAAATAATTTTAAGCTCTAATAAGGATATTTATGTAAATGCAGATAGTAGATATATGTTTAGAATTATAGAAAATTTATTTAGTAATATTACTAAGTATGCTTTGGAAGGTTCAAGAGTTTATATTGATGTTATTAAAGACGAAAAAGTGAGAATTAGTATAAAAAATATTTCAAGAGATAAGCTTAATATTTCTGAAGATGAGTTAATGCAGAGATTTATTAGAGGTGATAAATCTAGAAGTACTGATGGAAGTGGACTTGGTTTATCAATTTCGAAAAGCTTAACAGAATTGCAAAATGGAGAGTTTAATTTAAAAATTGATGGAGATTTGTTTAAAGTAGAGTTGATTTTTGAAATTTTGAATTAGAAGTATTCCAAATGATCATACTTTAATTTACAAAAATAGTTCCAAAATTATAAATTTATGTTATAATAAATGTATGTTTTAAATTTCAATTATAGAGATTTAAAAAGAGGTGATAAAATAATGAAAATATTTAAAAGAGTATTATTAGTGCTAGGAATTATTTTTATATGTATAGCAGTTGGTTTAACTAGTAGTGGATATGTTATGTATAAAGCAGCTTTAGAAGAATGTTCATTAGATAAAAAAATCAAGGAAATATCAGAAGATGAAAATTATACTAAATTGCAAGAGATGCCACAGATGTATTTAGATGCTGTTATTGCAGTTGAAGATCATAGATTTAAAGATCATAATGGAGTAGATGTTATTTCAATTGGTAGAGCAGTTGTAAATGATATAAAAGCGATGAAATTAGTGGAAGGTGGAAGTACTATAACGCAACAATTAGCTAAAAACACATATTTTACTCAAGATAAAAAAATTACTAGAAAAATTGCAGAAATGTTTATGGCTTGGAATATAGAAAAAAATTGTGATAAAAATCAAATTTTGGAATTGTATTTGAATACAAGTTATTTTGGAGATGGTTATTATAGTGTAAAGGAAGCTTCAAAGGGATATTTTGATAAAGAACCCATTGATATGAACGATTATGAATGTACTTTACTTGCTGGAATTCCTAATGCGCCATCAGTATATTCACCTACTAAAAATCCATTACTTGCTAGGCAGAGGCAAAGACAGGTTTTAGCTAAAATGGTAAAATATAAATATTTGAATCAAGAAGAAGCAGATAATATATATAAAAGAGATTCTTGATTTGTATAAATTAATTTTGGAGGAGATTTTCGTTTACGGAAATCTCTGTAAATTTATAAATTCATTTTATATAAAGTATATTTTTCTTAATATAAAAATAAAATTAAAAAAAAGACTTTATATTTAAAAAATATATGATATAATATCTTAGTAATATTTTAGAATTAGAGGTATTCATATGAGTGATGAAAAAGAAGATAAAAAGAAAGCTACTAGAAGGGTAAGTTCAGAAGAAGTAAATAAGAAGGCAAGAAATAAAAAAACAAAAAATTCTAATGCTGAAACTCAAGTAGTTGGAAAAGTGAACGCCAAAAATGGAAAGAACAAAAAGGAAAATGGCAAAAAAAAGAAAAAATTTAAAGAAAGACATCCTAGAATAGCAACAATAATAAAAATAATAATTATTTTAATTGTATTATTGATAATTATTTTTGCGGGAATTTTAGCAGGAGCTTTATGGGGAGGATATAATTTCTTTGATTTATTAGGTAACGATTATAAAATAGATATGGATGATTTAGTTATACCTTATGAAAATTCTACAGCTTATGATATTAATGGAAATCCAATTGGTACATTAAGTGCTGGAACAAAAAGAAAAAGCGTTAGCTTAGATGAAATGAGTCCATATTTACCAAAAGCATATCTTGCTATAGAAGATGAAAGGTTTTATAAACATAGTGGAGTTGATTTTAAAAGAACGGCAGCAGCTACTCTTAATTATATTTTTCATAAAGGAAAATCTTCATTTGGTGGTAGTACAATAACACAACAAGTTGTAAAAAATATAACTGGTGATAAAGAAGATACTGCTATGAGAAAAGTTAAAGAAATGGCAAAAGCGCTTCAAGTTGAACATTATTTATCTAAACATCAAATATTGGAATTATATTTGAATTTAATATTTGTTGGAGGAAAAGATGTAAATGGTGTTGCTTTAGGAGCAATATATTATTTCAATAAAGATGTTAAAGATTTAACACTTGCTGAATGTGCATATATGGCAGCTATTAACAATACTCCAAATAGCTATAATCCTTTTAGTGAGGATGCAGAGAAGAATCAAGAAAGAATAAAAAAAGGCCAAGATAGAGCTAAGAAAGTTTTAGATAAAATGAAAGAATTAGGTTATATTAATTCTGAGGAATATGATACAGGAATAAAAGATTTAGATGCAGGTTTGGCTTTTTCAAATGGAGATACAAATACTACAACAATGATTTCTTATCAAACTTCTGCAGCATTAGAGCAGATTGTAAATCAAATGGTTGAAGAAAAAGGAATGTCAAAAGATTTAGCTGAAATCAAATTGTATAGTGGAGGTTATCATATATATACTACTCAAGATACTAATTTACAAGCAATTGTTGAAGGAGAATTACAAGAGTCAAGAGTATTTACTTCAAGAGGAGAAGGCGAAGCTAGTAGAAATGGTCAAAAATCTATGGCAGCAATGACTATAGTAGACCCAAAAACTGGTAATGTTGTTGCAACAAGTGCTGTAAAAACTGAGGGAGACCAAAGAACTACACAAACATTTTTAGGATATTTTAATCAAGCTACTGAAATAAAGAAACAAACAGGTTCATCTATAAAACCACTTGCAGTCTTATCTCCAGGATTGGAGTTAGGAAAATTAAATGCTGCATCAACTTTTTATGATGGATATACTGTATTTCCAGGAGATTATAAACCAAAAAATGAAGGTGCATATACTAATACAAATATGTCTTTAAGAACTGCGATTGCAAAATCTCAAAATATACCTCATGTTAAAGCAATGTCAATTTTAGGAGTAGATAATTCTGTTGAATTTCTTAATAAATTAGGATTGAATATTGTAGGTGATGAAGGATTACAGTTAGCATTGGGTGGTTTATCACGAGGAGTTTCTCCAATGCAGATGGCTTCAGCTTATGCAATGATTGCAAATGATGGAGTTTATATTGAACCTACATTTTATACAAAAGTTTTAGATAAAGACGGAAATACTTATATAGAACCAAAAACTATTGAAGAACGTTCTACTAGGGTAATGAATGCATCAAACGCATATATTGTAAAAAATCTTATGAAAAACGTTGTTGCTACTGGTACTGCTACATATTGTGCAATTCCTGGAATAGATGTTTGTGCTAAAACAGGAACAACAAATGATAATAATGATAGATGGCTTTGTGGTTATACTAATTATTATGCAGCAGCATGTTGGGTTGGATTTGAAAAATCTGCACAAGTTCATGCGGAAGGATTACAAAATCCAGCAGGTACAATATGGTCTCATGTTATGAAAAAAGTTCATAAAGATTTACCAAATTCAGAATTTGCTGTACCAAATAATATTGTATCAGCTCAAATATGTGCAGATACAGGTTTATCTGCTTCAGAAAAGTGTACAAATGTTTATACAGAACAATTTGTTAAAGGTACAGTTCCTGAAAAATGTGATAGACATACACCACTTAAAATATGTAATGAAACAGGTTTATTAGCTAGTGAATTTTGTTTAAATTATAGAATGCAATCATATAGAGTAACATCTCCATTTGAAGATTTAGGAAAATGGAAAACAACGTATGCAGGAAGTAATTTTAATATTCCATCAGAGGTTTGTCCACATACAGCGGATAGTTATAATTATCCAGATTAATTAAATAAAAGTTTGAGTTTTAATAATATTTTAAGATTTTGATGATATATAAAGAAAGGAATTTTATGAAGTTACTAGAGGAAAAAGATAAAAAAAGGTATAAAGAGTTTTTAGAAAATCATGAAAGATGTAATTTTCAGCAATCACTTGAATGGGGAGAAGTAAAATCAAGTTGGATAAAAGAAGTAATTTTATCTGAAGACAAAAAAGGTAAAATTAGAGGAAGTTTATGTGTATGGATTCGTAAAATTCCCTTTTTTGGAAATATAATGTATGTTGCAAGAGGACCTGTTTGTGATATTCACAATAAAGAAGTTCTAAAGGATTTACGTGATGGAGCAGATGAACTTGCAAAAAAATATAAAGCTTTTGCTCTTAGAATGGAGCCAGATGTTGAGAAATCTGATGAAAAATTTAGGGAAATTGTTACTGATTTAGGTTTTAAAATTAAAGATGATAGTAAGGATTTTAAAGATGAAATTCAACCAAGATTTGTATTTCAACTTGATATAAAGGGAAAAGATAAAAATACAATTTTTAATGAATTTCACTCTAAAACAAGATATAATATTAGATTAGCAACTAAAAAAGGTGTTGTAATAAAAGAAGGTACAAAAGAAGATTTAAAAGTTTTTCATAAAATTATGGAAGAAACAGGAAAAAGAGATGATTTTCTTATTAGATCTTTATCATATTTTGAAAAAATGTATGATGAACTTGTGCCTAAACACATGAAATTACTTATGGCATATCATGGAGATAAAGCGATAGCTGGTATAATACCAATAATGTATGGTAGAAAAACATGGTACTTATATGGAGCAAGTAGTAATACAGATAGAAATCTTATGCCAAATTATTTATTACAATGGACAATGATTCAAGAAGCAATAGATAATAAACATGATGTTTATGATTTTAGAGGAGTTTCTGGAGTTGTAGATGAAAATCATCCTCAATACCGGTTTATATAGATTTAAAAAGGGATTTAATGCTAGATTTGTGGAATTTATAGGAGAAGTATACATTCCTTATAAACCTCTAAAATATAAAATGTACAAGTTAGCTGAGAAAACATTTAGAACTTTAAGAGGAATAAAGAAAAAGTTTAAGAAATAAATTCATTATTTATAAATTTTTGAAATGAGAAAAATATGAAAAAATTGAAAATAAGTAAAGAAGATTTACTTTATAATTTAAGTTTAATAAAAAGCAAAGTAGGTGAAGAAACTAAAATTATTGCAGTTGTAAAAGCAAATGCAATGGGTTTAGGATTAATAGAGTTTTCTAAATTTTTGATAGAAAATGGAATTGAATATTTAGCAGTAGCTAATTATGAAGAAGCATTGATTTTAAGAGAAGCTGAAATTCAGCAAGAAATAATGCTTCTTTCAGAGGTTTATGATAAAAATGAAATTGCTAATTTGTTAGATAATAATATTATTTTAACAATTGGAAATTTAGAAGAAAAAGAAATAATAGAAAATATAGCTTGTGAAAAAGGAATAAAAGCAAGAGTTCAAGTTAAAATAGATACAGGTTTTGGTAGGTATGGTTTCGTATATTTTAATGAAATTGAAATTTTAAATGCTGTTCAAAATACTGAAAATATTGAAATAATTGGAGTATTTACACATTTTTCAAAAGCTATAAATAAAAAAATAACATATATACAATTTAATAGATTTGTAAAATTTATACCTAAAATAAAGGAAATAAATGAAAATTTAATTTTTCATGCTTCAAATTCAACTGCTACTTTTTTATATCCAGATATGAATTTAGATGCAGTTAGGATTGGTTCTGCATTTCAAGGAAGAATATTAGTAAAAAATAATGGACTTAAGAAAATTGGAAAATTTATGTCTAATATTGTTACAATAAAAAATTTACCAAAGGGGTATAATATTAGTTATAGTAATTGTTTTAAATTAAAAAAAGATACTTTGGTAGCAGTTGTTCCAGTTGGATATATAGATGGATTTAATTTAAGAAATCAAAGAGATAATTTTACTTTTAAAGATAATATTACATCTGTTTTGATGGAAATAAAAAAAGTATTTACAATACCTAAATTAACTGTTAAAATTAATGAAAAAAAATATAATGTTATAGGACGTTTAGGTATGTATCATGCTATAATTGATATTACAAAAGGAGAAAATATAAAAGTAGGAGATGAAGTTTATTTTAATATTTCTCCTATGTATATAAATGCAAGTATAGAAAGGAGTTTTGAATAGTGGAAAAGGAGAAAAAAATAGGTTTTTTTAAAAGATTAAAAATTTCGATATTTAATTTAGAAGAATATAAAGTATTTATTGATGAGAAATTTTCCAAAGCTTTTAAATATTTATTAACATTAGTTGCAATTATCACAATTATATTGTCAATTTTAAATGTTTATCAAGCAAAAAATAAAATATCGAAATTGATTTCTTATGTAAAAAATGATTTCCCAAATTTTGCTTATTCAGAAGGAAAATTAAATGTTACAGAAAAAGTAAAAGCATATGATGAAGAATATGATGCAACTCTTATAGCAGATACATCGGATAATTTACCAGAAGAAACTATAGCTGAATACAGAAAAGAGGCAAGAAATTGTGCAAATTCGGTAGTACTATTAAATGATAAGGTATATGCAATTATTGATGGTATGGAATATGAAACTAATTATACGAATCTTTTAAGTAGTACTAAATTAACAAATTTTAATAAACAAGAAATATTTGAAAAATATATAACTGATGACATGATTCCTCAAGCTATGATATTAATTTGGATATATATTTTTGTAGTATTATTTATTGAAAATACAGTAACTCTTTTATTAGATGCATTTATAGTAGCGTTATTTGGATGGGTAGCATCAAAAATCTGCAAAATTGTTTTATCTTTGTCAAAGTCTATAAATTTAGCAGTATATTCATTAACTTTGTCTATAATATTGAGTGCGGTATATTCAGTAATTAGCAATTTAACAGATTTTAGAATTAAATATTTCAATCTAATGTATATGTTAGTAGCTTATATTTATATAATAGCTGCTATTATGATGTTAAAGGTGGATTTGAATAAAACTGCTGGTGAAGCAATACCAATTGAAATAGAGCCTCCTAAGAAGAAAAATGAAGATTTACCTGAAGAGGAAGAAAAGGAAGAAGATAAAAAAGAAAAGGATACGGAAGATAAAAAAGATAAGAAGAAAAAGAAAAAAGAGGGAAAAGAAGAAACTAATATAGATACTGAGCCAAAAGGTTCAGAGATTTAATTATTTGTTTCTTTTAAGAGAAGTAAGAAAGGAATGAAATTTTAAATGACAGATAGTAATAACAATGATAAGAATAATGATAAAAAAGGTTTTCTAATAATATTTCCAATTTTGATTATAGCAATTATATTGAGCTTTGTTTTATATAGTTATTTTGATAATAAAGAAGAAGATAATTTATCTTATAATAAATTAATAGAACTAATTCAAAAAGGCGAAGTAGAAAAAATAGAGATGGAAACAGGAAGTGTAGCTTTATCTGTTATTTTAAAAGGAGATAAACCTGAAAAAGAAAGAACAGAAACAGTTAATGTTCCTAGTTTACAAGCATTTATGGAATGGTTAAATGATAAAATTGATAAAGGAGAAATTAAAGATTTCGAATTAAATCAAAAATCTCCAAATGCATTTATTACTATTGCAGAAAATATATTTGCTTATTTACCTACAATTTTGCTAATTACTTTAATTATTTTAATTTTTAAAATGCAAGGCTTTGGTGGAGAGCAAGGCAAAGTTTATGGAAATGGTGAAGATAGTAAAAAGAGTAAAGTAAAATTTGCGGATGTTGCTGGTCTTGAAGAAGAAAAAAGCGAACTTGTAGAAATTGTAGACTTTCTTAAAGAACCAGCTGAATATATTAAAATGGGAGCAAAAATTCCTAAAGGCATACTTTTATATGGAAAACCTGGAACAGGTAAAACTCTTATAGCTAAAGCAATTGCTGGAGAAGCTGGTGTTCCTTTTATATCTATGAGTGGTTCAGAATTTATAGAAATGTTTGCTGGTTTAGGTGCTTCAAGAGTTAGAAAGCTTTTTGAGAAGGCAAAAAAAATGGCACCTTGTATAGTTTTTATTGATGAAATTGATGCAATTGGTTCAAGAAGAACAAGCAATAGTGGTGCAGAAAGTGAAAATAATCAAACTTTAAATCAATTATTAGTTGAAATGGATGGTTTTGAAACAAATGAAACAATTATAGTATTAGCTGCAACTAATAGACCTGAAATGCTTGATAAAGCATTATTAAGACCAGGAAGATTTGATAGACAAATTACAATACCAGCACCTGATTTAAATGGTAGAGAGGCAATTTTAAAGCTTCATAGTCAAGATAAGAAATTAGCAGATGATGTTGATTTAAGGTCAATTGCTGGAGATACTGCTGGATTTACAGGAGCCGAACTTGCAAATGTGTTAAATGAAGCAGCAATCATTGCTACAAAAGAAAGACATGGAGCAATTGAAAATGTTGATATTGAGAATGCTGTTAGAAAGATAACAGTTGGTTTAGAAAAACATAATAGAGTTGTATCAGAAAAAGACAAAAAATTAACAGCTTATCATGAGGCAGGTCATGCTGTAGTTAGTAGATATTTACCAACTCAAACTGATGTAAAAGAGGTATCTATTATTCCA
>CANRQI010000027.1 GCA_947632835.1 uncultured Clostridia bacterium | reverse complement strand
GTTCCTGCATCTTTTGCTCTTGTCATTATTCCATTATCTCCTACTACTAGAGAAATAGAAACTCCTGCTAAAATTAATAATACTATAATCGTAATTACTAATGCTACCAATGTAATACCACTATTCGATTTCATCATCATAATATTCACCTTTTGTACAGCATAATTATTCAATTACACTTACCTTTCTCCATTAATTATTTTATCCCTAAAATTTTGGTTTAATGGAACCTTTATTTTTATAATAAGAATTAATAAACATACTCGCTTATTAACCAATACTATAGACAATTTTTTTCAATATTTTTTACCACTCTATCTATTATTATACCACTTTTCCGTCCTACTTTCAAATTTTGAATTTTCCCGTAAAACCATTGCAAATACTAATGTTCATTCGTTAAGTGAATGTCAAAAATTAAAATGAGAGTCCACTTTGAACTCCCATTTTAACTTTTAATTTTTAGCTTCAATTTTCATATCTTCATCAGTAACTACATCCAATTTTACTTCTAATATTTTATCAAATTCTGCTCCATTATCAACAGGTTTTATTACTTCTATTTCAATAGGTGTTAAATTATCCTTATCAAAATACACATTTTGTACAGAATCACTAATCTTATAACATTTTTGATTATTATGTTCAACAACCGAAATCCAATTTTTTAAAGAAAGTGAAAATAGTATTTGATTTCTTATCTTATCAAATTCATACACTTCAAACATAGTATCAATACTTGGATAACGTCTATAAAAATCAGACTCAGATATATCTATTATTTCATTATTTTTATCTACATAATATTGTTTTTCGTTATCACCATACACTGTTAAAATTCCATCATCTAAAGATTTAAAATGATCATCTTTAAAATAATACTCTTGTTTATGATTATCACTCTTAAATGTACTTGCAAAATAATAATTATTACTATTCTTATATTCATTATTTTTATTTTGGATCTTATGTATTATATAAAATTTACGAAAACTAATAGCCAAATATACTATCAATAAAATAGTAATAATAATTAATATTATTTTCAAAAATTTCTTTTTCATAATAAAATCACTTCCTCTCATGTTTTAATTATAAAACATTTCTATATATAAACCTCTGTATCAAAGCTCTTTTCAAAATTAAATGCTATATTTATAATATCATATATATTGCAAATTTTCAAATCTGTATACATTCCACAAATTCTATAGCATTTCTTCATCATCTTCAATTACATAAATCCTTTTTTACTAAAAATATATGTTTTATGAATGAGCTTCGTGGGGACCGACTAGTTACAGTCTGTTAAATTTTATATTTTACAGACTGTACGCAGTTGGGAGAATGAATAAAACATATATTAAAACTTCTTGAAACGTATTTTTGGTAATTTGCAGAATGCCTAAACTAAAACACTGAAACTTAGATAAATTTTCTATTGACTAACTGCTCAAAATATTATATTATACTATATTATAAAGTATAAGGGAGAGATATAACTATGAATATGGTATGCTCAATATGCAAAAAAAATCCTGCAGTTGTATTCATTAATAAAATAGAAAATAATAAAACTTCAGTTGAAGGTCTTTGTTATAATTGTGCTAAAGAAAAAGGAATCAATCCTCTTCAAGTTTTAACACAAAATGCAAACATTTCAGATGACGACATTGAAGAATTATCTGAACAATTTGGAAATTTCATGAATGAAATATCTGATGGAAATTTGAATGAAATGGATGAAGATAATCCAAACAATCCTTTTTCTGGCATTTTCAATTTGTTTAAAAATAATAATAACAATAATGAATCAACAGTTGGAGGCTCTGATAACAGTAATCAGAAGAAAACTGTAAAAGTTGAGAAAAAAGCAAAAAATAATAAAAAGAAATTTTTGGATACTTTTGGAACAAACCTAACTGCTCTTGCTTCTTCAGGTAAAATTGATGAAGTTATTGGCAGAGAGCAAGAAATTCTTAGAGTAACTCAAATATTAAATAGACGTTCAAAAAATAATCCTTGTTTAATTGGTGAGCCTGGTGTTGGTAAAACAGCAATTGCTCAAGGTTTAGCTCTTAAAATTGCTAGAAAAGAAGTTCCTGCGAAACTTCTTAATAAAGAGGTTTATCTAATAGATATTACCGCTATTGTTGCTGGAACTCAATTTAGAGGTCAATTTGAAGCTAGAATGAAATCTTTAATAGAAGAATGTAGAACTTATGGAAATATTGTACTTGTTATAGACGAAATTCATAATATTATTGGTGCGGGAGATGCTGAACATTCTATGAATGCCGCAAATATTTTAAAACCTGCCCTATCTTCTGGTGATATTCAAATTATAGGTACTACAACTTTAAAAGAATATAGAAAATATATTGAAAAAGATTCTGCTTTAGAAAGAAGATTTCAACCTATAATGGTAGAAGAACCTAGTGTTGATGAAACTATTAAAATAATAAAAGGAATTAAAAAATATTATGAAGATTTCCATAAAGTTTTAATTTCAGATGACATTATCGAAAAAATAGTTAATATGTCTGAAAGATACATTCATGACAGGTTTTTACCAGATAAAGCAATTGATATCATTGATGAAGCCTGTTCAAAAATCAACCTAAACAATAAAGCTCTTTATGAACTAGAAATGATAAAAAATGAGCTTAGTGTTATAGAAAGTGAAAAAGAAGAAGCTGTTTCTTCTGATTCTATCGAAGATTATCAAAAAGCTGCTGATTTAAAAACAAAAGAATGTAACTTAAAAGAAAGATTAGAACAAATCGAAAAAACTTTAAAACCTTCTGTTTTATCTGTACAAGATGTTGCAGAAGTTATTGAAAGATGGACAAAAATTCCAGTAACTAAAATTACTGAAGCTGAAACTGAAAAACTATTAAATTTGGAAAGTTATCTTCACAAACATGTTATTGGACAAGAACAAGCAATTTCTGCAGTTTCTCGTGCAATTCGTAGAAATAGAGTTGGTTTACAAAGTACTAAACGTCCACCATCATTTATATTTGTTGGACCTACGGGTGTTGGAAAAACAGAACTTGCAAAATCTTTAGCTAAAGAAATTTTTGGAAATGAAGATTCTATTATTAGAATTGATATGTCTGAATATATGGAAAGTCATTCAACTTCTAAATTAATTGGCTCTCCTCCAGGATATGTTGGCTATGATGATGCAGGTCAATTAACAGATAGAGTCAAAAGAAGACCTTATTCAATTATTCTTTTAGACGAAATTGAAAAAGCACATCCAGATGTATTTAATATATTACTTCAAGTTTTAGATGATGGAAAACTTACAGATTCTCAAGGAAATACTGTAAACTTTTCAAATACTATTATAATTATGACATCTAATGCTGGTTCAAATCTAAATACTAACTCAATTGGATTTGGAAATAAAACTTTACAAGATACAAACAAAATGGTAGATGCTTTAAAGACTTTATTTAGACCAGAATTTTTAAATAGAGTTGATGAAATCATTCCATTTAATAGTTTAACTGAAGATGAATTAATCCAAATAATTGATTTATTATTAGAACAAACTTCTGAAAGTTTGAAATCCAAAGAAATAAAAATAAATGTAGACATTGAAAGCAAAAAGTTTTTACTTTCAAAAGGAACAGATTTAAAATATGGTGCAAGACCACTTAGAAGAACAATTCAAAATTACATTGAAGATATAATTGCAGATAAAATTTTAAGAAATGAACTTAAAGCAGGAAATACTATTTTTGTTCATTTCAACAAAGAAAAAAATGAATTAGAATTTGAAATAAAATAAAGAGCAAATCCCACTTGATAAAAAAGTGGGATTTTATTATCATATTTATTCAAAACTTTCTAAAGTAGAATTTAAAGTACCAACTCCATAAACATATATCCCCTCTTCTAGTTTTCTTAAATCTTCATCAGTTAAATATTCTGTACTTATATTTGTTTTTTCATACAAATTTTTATCATAATTTTCTTCTAATTTATAAACTACAATTTTACCAGATTCATCAGTTATTATAAAATGCTCATTGCAAATTCCGTCCATTACTTTATATAAGGAAACTTCGTCTTCTGAAAAACTTTTTAAAATCCAATCAGAATAATTCTCTTCTATCTCTGCTTTAGTTAAATCTATCATTTCTGTTGGAATCTCTGAAACATTTTTTACTACATGTTTACAATCTCTATAATTTTTCTCTATTACTAAAGTTGCATCTGGTGAAACTCTTTTTTCTGAACTACTTGTTTGCACAGTTAGTTTTGTTCCTACATTAGTTGTATTACCTACTATATTTTCAATTGCTACATCTTGTGAATTATCATTTTTAGCTGTTGGAAAAAATTTACCTATTAAAAAACCTATTAAAATCGAAATTACAAATACTATCAAACCATATTTTATATATTTACCCATAAATAATCTCTCCTTATATCTTTTTTTTATTATGGGTATAAATTAGTAAAAATATACATTTTTTATTAAATTATTTATCTTTATTTTTCCATTATTACTTACTTCAATAATTATTTCTCCATCTTTATCAGTTCTAAAAATCTGTATCCCGTAATTTTTTCATTCTTTGTATTACATCTTCACTTGGATGTCCGAAATTATTATCTTCACCTACTCCAATCAAAGCAATTTTCGAATCTACTTCTCTCAAAAAATTCTCTGTTGATGATGTACTAGAACCATGATGTGGCACTTTTAATATAGTAGACTTTAAAGTTTTTTTATATTGCGAAATTAATATATCTTCAGCTTCTTTTTCAATATCTCCTGTAAATAATACAGAAAAATTATTATAATTCAATTTAAAAACCAACGCATTATTATTTATAGAATTATTAGAAATTTTTTTATGAATTTCTGGCCATAAAATATCTAAATATAAATTCTTTTCTATATATACTCTTGAGCCACTTTTAGCAATTATCAAATTAATTTTTCTTTTCTCTACAATCTCAATAAATCTTTTTAAATTTTCATTATTTTCAAATTGTTTTCCAATTATCACATTCCTAACTTTAATATTTTCCAAAATATAAAACAATCCTCCACAATGGTCGCTATCAAAATGTGATACTATTACATAATCTAAATATCCTATACCGTTTTTTAATAAATATGGTAACACTACATTTTCGCCATAATCATATCCAATATCATTTCCACCATCTACTAATATTCTTTTTCCAGATTTACTGACAATTAAAGAACAATCTCCCTGCCCTACATCTAAAAAATACATTTTAAAAGCTTGCTGAAAATTAAACTTAGAAAAAATTATACATATAATTATTAACAATATAAAACATTTTTTTATAAATTCTTTATTTTTGGCAAATTTATAAACTAAAATTAAAGCATAATAAACTATAAAAAATATAATATGTGGAGTTATAAAATAAATTTTTGAAAATTTAAAATTACCTACAAACTCAGCTATTTTAAATAATATTTCTATAAGTAAATTTTCAATCAAAATTAGAATTTTAAAATATTTGCCTAAAAATAAACTCACATATCCCAATATCAATATAGGAGCTATTAAAAATGAAACAAAAAAATTTGAAATGAAAAATGTAAATGAAATTGTATTATATGAATATAAAATTATAGGAAATATCATCATTTGAACTGCAAAACTACTTTTTAAATTAGAAATTAAAAAATTTTTACTATTATCAATTCTCCCTAAAGCAAATGCCCCTAAGAAAGAGAGCCACATTCCTATATTTTCTATATTGTAATAATTAAAAATTAAGATAATATTTAAAGTTAAGCATAAAGTTGTAAAAAAATCATTTTTTCTATATAAATTTTTAGCAATTAAACCTATTATCATCATTATACAAGCTCTCATGCACGACGCACTTGAACCAGTAAAAACCATGAAAAATACTAAAAAAATTATTAATATATAATTCTGCAATTTTTTAAATTTTATAAATTTTGAAGTTAAAAATTCCATCATTGTCATTATATAAACAACATGCATTCCTGAAATTGCTAGAATATGAGATAAATTACTATTCTTAAAATCATCTTTTATATCTTCATCAATTTCTTCTTTATCTCCAAGTAATATTCCAGTTAAAAAACCTGCTTTTTTTTCTTCAAAAGATTCATTTATTCTGTTTTTCAAATTATTTTTTAGTTTAAAAAAACTATAAAAAATTCCTCTATTTTTAGACAGAACTTTAACATCTTCAACATTTACTATTCCATATATTTTACTTTGTCTTAAATATCGCTCATAATTAAAACCTTTTAAATTTCTACTAGATGAAGCTTTTTTAAATTCTCCATCACAAAAAATTACATCACCATATTCTAAACAAATTTCTTTATCAATATAAGCTATTAACTTTTTCTTATTATATTTTACTATATATTTATTAGTATATTCTTTTTCTTCAGCAAAACTAATTACTTCACATACTCCATTTATTTTAAAATCTTGAGGAAATAATTTTTCATATTTAGTTTCAGCATCTAAAACATGTATATAAATTAGAACAGAAATTATGAAACATATATATACTAATTTATACTTTTGAAATTTTAATATATAAATTATAGCTATTGCAATAAACACAAATATAGCTATATTTTTAAAATATAATCCTAAACAAATCCCTAATATTAAATGTAATGTAAATAAAAACATTGGGGAATAAATCCTCCTTTATTTCATTTATCCCCCGCTTTTATTCAATAAAAAATCATTCTTTAATTGTTACTAATCTTTTAGCAATATATCCACTTTCATGCCCATCAACATTTACTTTATACCATTCGCCTTCTTCTGATAATATTTCAACACTATCATTTATATCAGCAACATCAATTACTTCTCCATCTGGAGATTTTCTTATTCTAGCTGAATCAACATTTATAACACCTTTTTTACTTGTATTATCAGTTGTAGCAGGTGATTCAGAAGTTGACGGTGTAGCTGTATCAGATGTAGATGGCTCCGTTTCTTCTGGAGCAGGAGTAGAAGTAGGTGTTTGAGTTTGTGATGGAGTTACTTCATCAGGCTGTTTATCTTCTGGTGGAGTTGATTGATTTGGTGTAGCTACAGTATTATCATTTGAAGATACTTTTACACTCAATACCCATCCAGAAACATTATTGTCTGTAATCTTTACCCAATTATTTAATTTATCTTCAACAGTTACTTGCGTTCCATTTGCAATATTAGAAGTTTTTCTTGAAGAAAAACTTGGCACACTCCTCAATGAAATTTCACTTTCCAATTTAATTTGTGAACCTACTATAATACTGTTCTCTACAGCTTGTGTTTCAGTAGTATTATCTGTATTATCTACAGTATTATCTGTATTATTTACTGTATTTTCTACTGAATTTGAATCTACATTATTTATCGCATTTTCTACTGAATTTGAAGCCGTATTATTTATCGTATTTTCTACTGAATTTGAAGCTGTATTATTTATCGTATTTTCTGCTGAATTTGAAGCTGTATTATTTATCGTATTTTCTGCTGAATTTGAAGTAGCACTATTAGTATTATTTGTTGTTTCATTTGAAGAATTATTTGTAGGAACTTCATTAGAAGTTGATTCTCCTTCTTTTTTAACATACTCTTTACTCATATAACCAGTTACATCTTCAAATTTCACTTTATACCATCCATCTTCCTCAGATAATATTTCAACTTTTTCACCATCTGATGCAACTGATATAATATTCGCACTTGTACTTGCACTTTCCCTAATTCTTACAGTTCCTTGTGCAATTCCAGTAGTTGCAAATGATGAACTTTGAAAAAATGTTAAAGCTATAATTCCAGTTATTCCTAATATTTTGATTTTTTTATTTTTCATATAACAAGCATCCTTTCTTTAGTCGTCTAACTCTATTTTTATATGAGCTTCCTTTAATTGCTTATCAAACACTTTAGATGGTGCATTCATCATAACATCTCTTGCCTTTTTGTTCTTTGGAAATGCAATTACCTCCCTCAAATTATCTTCTTGGGCAAGCAACATAATAAGTCTATCAATGCCTGGAGCAGCACCTGCATGTGGCGGTGTTCCATAACTAAAAGCATTAAATAAAGCTCCAAATTTATTTTTCACATCTTCTTCTGTATAGCCCGCAATTTCAAATGCTTTTATCATAATTTCTTGGTCATGATTTCTTACAGCACCTGAAGATACTTCATATCCATTACAAACTAAATCATATTGATATGCATAAATATCTAATGGATCTTTATTCATTAAAGCATCCATTCCACCTTGTGGCATAGAAAATGGGTTATGATTAAAATCTATAGTTCCTTCATCTGATAACTCGTACATAGGAAAATCTATTATTAAACAAAATCTATAAACTTCTTTCTCTAACAAATCCAATTCTGTTCCAAGTTTAATTCTTACACCACCAGCAATTTTTTGAGCCTTTTCAAATTCATCTGCAATAAAGAAAATAGCAGAATTTTCATTTATTTCCAACTTCTCAAATAATTTCTGTTTTCTACTTTCATCTATGAATTTGCTAATTCCACCTGTCAAATTTTTATCATTATCTACTTTAACCCATGCCAATCCTTTAGCTCCTAACTCCTCTACTGCGTATTCACTCATCATATCAAAGAATTTTCTAGGTTTATCTTCCATATTTTTAGTTACAATTACTTTAACAGTTTTTCCTTTAAATGCATTAAATTCTGTATTTTCAAAAACATCAGTAACATCAGAAATAATAAGAGGATTTCTCAAATCTGGTTTATCTGTACCATATTTTTCCATAGCTTCTTTATATGGAATTCTAATAAATGGTCCCCTATCAACTTTCCATGTAGTATTTTTTTCAAAAACATTTGGTACTACTGTTTCTAAAACTTTAAAAACCTCTTCTTGCCCTACAAAACTCATTTCAAAATCTAATTGATAAAATTCTCCTGGAGAACGGTCCGCTCTAGGATCTTCATCTCTAAAGCATGGTGCTATTTGATAATATTTTTCAAAGCCTGATACCATAAGTAATTGCTTAAATTGTTGAGGTGCTTGAGGAAGCGCATAGAACTCCCCAGGATGTATCCTACTTGGAACTAAAAAATCTCTAGCTCCTTCTGGAGAAGAATTAGCAAGTATTGGAGTTTGAATTTCAATAAAACCTAATGAATCCATTTCTGTTCTAAAATCTTTTAAAATTTTTGAACGCATACGGATATTATTATGAATTTTCTCATTTCTTAAATCTAAAAATCTATATTCTAGTCTTAAATCTTCTCTAACATTTGAATTTTGTGAATTTATTTCAAAAGGTAAAACACTTCTACATTTTCCTAAAACTTTTATATCACTTGCTATAATTTCAATATCTCCTGTAGGAATTTTTTCATTTTTGCTACTTCTTTCCACAACTTTTCCCAAAACTGTTAATGTACATTCATTTGAAATATCTTTACATTTTTCTGATAAATCTTCATTTACTACTATTTGCGTAATACCTGCTTCATCTCTTAAATCTATAAATTGCATCTTTCCTAAGTTTCTAATCTTTTGAACAAAACCAGCTAATCTAACTTCTTGATTAATATTTGTTTTTCTAAGTTCACCACAACTATGAGTTCTATATTCGTTTGCCATAAATTATTCCCCTTTTCAAAATTTAGTAACATTTTATATAAAAATACACAAAATTACTTTTGTGTATCTTCTATACCATCTGGAATTTTTTCATTAATCAGTCCTAAAAGTTGACCTATATCAATAACTATATCGTTAAATACTCCTTGATTTTTTAAATACTCTCTATTTCTACTAATTATATACATTAATTCTAAAATATCATCTTTATTAAAATCAGTATTTTTCTCTCTGATTTTCAAAATAGCATCTACTGCATTTTGACTTTCATTAGTTTTTCTTGTAGATGAATATACCAATGTATCTTCATAATAATCATGCATATCTTTACTTCTTCTATAAACTTCCATACTATCTATCAATTCACCTGGATTTTTTAAATATAAATCTTCAAAATATTTTAAATTAATAGGAAATCTTTTAAAAGTTTCATCATGATAATCTTTTGATGTATATCTTGCTGTACCTGGTTCATTTATATGTAAATCCACTATATTAGCATATCGTGATATAATAGAAATTGCACTTTCTTTATATGGAACTGCCAAAGAAATTAATTTTACATTATAATTTGTATATTGATTTGATTTATATTTTTTAAATGTTTGTTCAACCCAATCTGTTTTCCATAAAGTTCCTGTAATTATAATATTTGTACCAGGAAACTCGGATAATAATATCTCTTGAATTGTGTAATACATTTCATAAGAAAATTCATTAGTTTGTTCTGCAAAAGTTTTATCTGTAATTTTTGACATATCTGGTATTACTATTGAAAAATAATGCCTAAACATATCCATATTTAACTCAATATAATTTTTTTCTGGATTTAAAACATTCAATTTTACAACTAAACTATCTTTACCAGCACCTGTTGGGGCAGCAACAAAAATCATTTCTGCTTCTTTAGGAATATTATGAAAATCTTGATGTAATCCATTCAACTTTTCATAATTTTTAAAAATCTGTTCTATTAAAGGAACAAACGTATCATCCAAAATAAAAAAATGATTTTTATTAACCTCGTTTTTTATTACATTTCTTATATTATCACTCAAATCAATCATTATTTTCTCTTTACATCATCAATTACATACTTAACTAACGATTTATCACCTTTATAAATTTCTTTTTTTATTTCTAATAACTTGTTTAAATCATCTTCTAATTTTTTGTTATTCTCTTTAGCAATTTTCACATTTAAATCAGCTATTTTTTTATTAAGGATATTAATTGCAATAGATAAATTGACATCATCCATAATATACCCTCCTGTAATACTAAAATTATACATTATAATTTCACAAATTACAAGGTTTTATTTAATTTTTATATTATTTTTCAACAATAAATGAATACAAAAAAACAACTTTTTATGCACTTTTCATTTCTAATCTTAGCTTGTCAGCTATCATTGCGATAAACTCTGAATTTGTAGGCTTCCCTTTATTTGCATTAATTGTATAACCAAATATACTTTCCACTACATCAATTTGACCTCTATTCCATGCAACCTCTATAGCATGACGAATTGCACGCTCTACTCTTGATGGAGTAGTTTTGTGTTTTTTAGCTAAATCTGGATATAATTGTTTTGTTATTTGATTAAGAACATCTACGTTTTCAATTACCATAATAATCCCATCACGCAAATATTGATATCCTTTTATATGCGCTGGTACACCAACCTCATGAATAATATTAGTTACTAATGCTTCTAAATTATCCTCTTTTGTTCTCGAATTATTCATATTTATATAGCTAGGTTTACTATCTTTTGTAACAAAATTAACTGTGTTTCCCTTAGATTGATTTTTTAAATCTCTAATTCTTTTTATTAATAAATCTATTTCAAATGGTTTTACCATATAGTATTGTGCTCCCAATGCTAATGCTTTTTTAGTTATATTATCTTGACCAACTGCCGAAAGCATAATACAAATTGGTACAACTCCAGCTTCATTTAATTTCTCTAGCACTCCTATCCCATCCAAATGTGGCATAATAACATCTAATAAAACTATATCTGGTTTCATAGCTAAAATTTTCTCATAAGCTTCTATACCATCTTTGGCTGTTGCTAAAACCTCCATATCATCTTGTGCTTCTAAATAATTAACAAATGTTGAAACAAATTCTAAGTTGTCATCTGCAATAATAATTTTAATTTTTTCTTTCTCCATCTTTCCTTCCTTTCTTTAATTATTAGAGAAAATTTATCATCAATATATTTCTCTTTAACCAATTATTTTATCTTTAGTGATATTTTTTTGCTAATCACTATTTAGATTATATATATTATTACATTATTTTGCAAGTAATTTTCATTGCGTTTTTTCGACATTTATTTCATTATTTAATAATATTATTACATTATATTATATAATTATATTTTAAATTCAAATTATTCTTTTATGAATAAAACCACATCTTTTACATAATTCTTCTATTAAGTATCCATTATTAAATCCATTAATTATTTTTTGACATTTTATTGAATTTAAAATGTCATTCAAATTATCTTCAAAAATGTTTCCTAAAATTATATCTCCATCATTATCTAAACAACATGGTACTACATCCCCATTTACTAAAATTCCGACTTGCTTTTTTAGTGCATAACACTTTCCGTGTATCACTTATTTTATTTTCCTTCAAACTAGGCCAACTAAATTCAATATCTTGATTTAAAAATATTTTGTCATCTAACTGTATAAATTTCTCTTTTTTACTTCTATCTACTATATTTGTTATTTTATATTCTTCACCAATTTCTTCTAAGATTTTTTCATTTTTTTGATTTAATTCTATTGCATCTATATTCCACAATCTATATGAAATAATTACAGCATTATTTTTCTCTTTAAGCTTCTTTATTTGATTGAATATTCTTTTAACATTTTCAATCATATCTAAATTATTTTCCATTATCGCATGTATTGATAAATTAATTTGCCTAACTGCTTTGCTTGAAGCTAGTATTTCTAAATTTTGTTCTAACAATGTAGTGTTTGTTGTAATATTAACTAAAATATTATTGTCATAGCAAATATCCAAAATTTCTTTTAATTTAGGATGTAACAAAGGTTCACCCTTAATATGAAGTGCAATTAAATTAGTATATTCTCTGATTTTTGAAATTACTATTTTAAATTTTTCTATTGACATATATTCTTTTTTTCTCATAGTTTCAATACAAAAATTACATTTCAAATTACAAATGTTAGTTATTTCTACATATATTTTTTCAAATCTTTTTTTCATATATAATTTAATACCTTCCTATTATATACACAAAAAAGTGCAATATTAACTATTACACTTTTTCATAAAATTTTTAATTAGTATAAATAGTTCTGTGGGTTTACAGCTGTTCCATTTACTCTTATTTCTAAATGTAAATGAGGTCCAGTTGAATTACCTGTTGAACCAACTTTTGCAATATTAGTATCTTTAGTAACTTTTGTACCTTCGCTTACTAATAAAGCACTACAATGTGCATACCATGACTGAATTCCATCACCATGATCTATTTTTATCATATTTCCATAGCTTCCATTACTTCCTGAAAAAATTACAACACCATCAGCTATTGGATAAATAGGCGTACCTTGTGATATTGCAAGGTCTAAACCTGTATGAGTATATCTTCTGCTTCCTTTTTCACCAAATCTTGACGTAATTCTTGGAGTAGCTCTTAATGGATTTACTATATTTAAACCATTAACATTTCCACTTCCACTTGAAGCACTAGCAAGTTTTCCCTTACTTGCAGCTTTTTTAGCCTCTTCTTCAGCTTTTCTAGCAGCTTCTTCGGCTGCTGCTTTTTCAGCTTCTTTTTTTAATCTTTCTTGCTCTGCTTCATATTCTGCTACTTTAGCAATTTTGATTTCATTTAATGAAGTAAATGCTGTATCTTTTGAATTTAAAGTTTGTTCATTTTTATAAACTTCAATAAATCCTAATTCAAGCTTTACTTCGTTTGGTAAACCTTGTTGCAAATTTGATATAACATCTTGAGCTTCAATTTCAGTATCAACTTCAGCTTTAACTTCTCCATTAACTGTTATTCCATAAGTTCTATAAGTAATAACTGCTGTATCTTCTATAGTTTCTAAAACATGTTTCTCTTGAGTTACATCATTTCTAGAAATTAATTCAAGTTTGTATTCTGGCATAACTGCTATTTCTTTTAAAACAATTGTGCCTTCTCTGTCTCTAATATATTCGTTAATTTTATTTTTTAGTTCTGATTTTTCTTTAACATATCCTAAAGTTTCACCTGATAATGTAACTGTATACACAGGTTTATACTTTACGAAAATTACTACAATAATAAATAATATGCTAAGTAAAATTATTTCTAAGGTTTTGATGACATCTTTTGTATAGTGCTTAAACCTTCCTTTTAAAATAAATATTCACTCCTTTTCTGTCAATTTAAAGGATTTCTCCTTTCCCATCACGTAGGTATTATTATACTACGGAACTAATCGTTTTTCAAATTAGATTTTTTATATTATTTACATTTTTTCCAATTTTATTTAAAATTAAATAGAAAAAGAGCAGGTAAATTTTACCTATGCTCTTTTTTTCTAACTTTTACTTTCATTTTCTTTGATTTTCATTTTTAACTTGCATTTTGGTTCATGTCTAAAGATAAAAGTTTACTAATTCCTTTTTCCTCCATTGTAATTCCGTAAACAGTATCAGCAGCTTCCATTGTACCTTTTCTATGAGTTATAATTAAAAATTGAGTATCCTTTTCAAATCTTTTTAAATAATCTGCAAATCTATAAACATTAACATCATCTAAAGCAGCTTCAATTTCGTCTAACACGCAAAACGGTGCTGGATTTATTTTTAAAATTGCAAATAATAGTGCAATAGCTGTAAATGCTTTTTCTCCACCTGATAATAATGACATACTTTGCAATTTTTTTCCAGGTGGTTGTACTTCAATTTCTATGCCTGTTTCTAGAATATTACTCTCATCTTCAAGCTTAAGCTCAGCTTTGCCTCCACCAAATAATTCCTTAAATACATCTTTAAAATTTTTATTTATTAGTTTAAATTTCTCATTAAATTGATTTTTCATTGTTTCAACAATTTCAGAAATTAGTTTTTTTAGTTTAGTAATTGAATTTTCTAAATCTAAACGTTGTTCACACATAAAGTCATATCTTTCTTTTACTTCTTGATATTCCTTTATAGAATCAACATTTACACTACCTAAATCTTTCATATTACTTCTAATTTCATTTACTTTTTTTTGAACTTCAGTAGGATTATCCACTTTTTGCACATCTTTTACTTTATTTGGAGTAATTTCATATTCCTCCCACATTTTATTAACAACCTGTTCTAATTCAAGCTCAAGCTTAGATTTTTTAACCTCTAATTTTGAAATTTGATTTTTAACATCTTGAACAATGTTCTGTTTTTCTTCAAAATCTTTCTCTAATTTTGCAAGTTTTTCATTTTTGCTTATTCTTTCTGCCTTTAATGCTTTTGATTTTTCAGAACTTTCAGATACATCATTTTCCATTTGAATAATCTGCTTTTTCAATTCCTCATTTTTCTGTTCTAATTCTTTATTATCTGTTAAAATTTTTTCACGAGCATTTATTTTTTGCTTAATATTTTCATTATTAGCCTCTATATCAGCATTTATTCTTTCTAGAAATTCATTAATAGACATCTCACTTTCATCAAATGAAGACACAGAAATTTTCAAATTTGTAATATCAAAATTCAAATCATCAATATATTTTTGATTATCTTTATTTAATTTTGTAAATTCATTAATATCTGCATTTAGAGTGTTATTCTCCTCATCTAAATTATTCATTGTATTTGTAAACTCTTCCTGCAATTTTAAACTATTTTCTTGTTCTTTTTTGTTATTTTCAATATCCTGTTTTAGTTTTTTAATTTTTTCTTCTATTTTAGAAATTTCAATTTCAAAGTTTTTTATTTTCTGATTTTCTGTTGCATACACAATTTCTAATTCATTTAATTTCTTTTGATTTTCCTCTAAATTTTTTAATATATCTGATATACTATTTTGGTAATCTTCTTTTTCTTTTTTTAGTTTTTTAATTTCATTACCTAAAATATTTAACTCGCTTTCTAATTCTTTAATTTCCGTTCCTCTGCCTAACAAATTAACACTTTTTGGAGCTACAAATCCTCCAGTGATACTTCCAGAAGGATTTATAATATCTCCTTTTAATGTTACAATTTTAAAATTTTGCACATTTTTCTTTGATAAATTAACTGCTACATCTAAATCCTCTGTTATAACTGTTTTTCCTAATAAATTAAGAATAATTTGTTCATATTTACTATCAAATTTTATTAAATCAGATGCAATTCCACGAACTCCATCTATTGAATTATACTTTGAAAGTTTTTGACCTTTTATTGTATTAATAGGTAAAAAAGAAGCTCGACCAAGTTTATTTTCTCTTAAATAATTAATAAATTTTTTTGCCTCTTCTTCTGTATCTGTAACTATATTTTGAATACTTGCTCCAAGTGCCATTTCAATAGCAATTTGATATTTTTTTGGTACAGATATAAGATTTGCTAAAACACCATGCATTCCTTTTTTCAATTTTATATCTTTTTCTACAAATTCTAAAATTGCTTTAACACTTTTATTATAACCTTCCTTCTCTTTTTCAGTTTCAACTAAAAATTTATGCTTAGATTCTTTTAATCTATATTCACCTTCAAGATTATTAATCTTTTCATTATATTCAGAAATCTTTTGTGTACTTTCATTAGATTTTTGTTTTATGTCTTCTACTTCTTTTAAAAGTTTATTTCTAGAGCTTTCAATCCCATAAAAATTACTATCAACTTCACTTTTTACAGCTCTTGTGCTATCCAATTCTAAAATAGAACTTTGCAATTCTGTATCAGAATTTTTTTCTTTTTTTACCAAATTATCAAAATTAGCTTTTTCAGTATTCAAATTAGCTATAAGCTCATATTTTTTATCTATATTTTGTTCAACAATTTTCTTTTTGTTTTCAATTTCAATTCCTTTATCTGATAAAGTTTTTGTATAATTTTCAAGCTCTATTTCTTTTTCTTTAAGTTCTTTTTCAAATTTTTCTTTATTATTACTTAAATCACTTTTTTTCCCTAATTTTAGTGATTTTTCTTCCTCTAATATTTTATTTTTTTCATTTAAACCTTCTATATCTAACTCATATCTTTTATAATTCTCTTCATTATTAGAAATTCTTTCTAAATTTATTGCAGTTTCACTATTAATTTGTTCTTTTTTCTTTTCTACTTCAAAGCCTAAATTTTGAGTACTTTCAATAAGTTCAACTAACTTTTCTAAACCTTCTCTTAATTCATCTTTTTCTGAAGATAAATTATTCAACTTCTCTTCTTCTTTTATTTTTTGAGTTTCAAAAACATCTAAATTTTGAACTACCTCTTCTACTTTATTTTTATAATCATCTATATTGTATAAAAATAATCCTATTTCAATATTTTTCAATTCATCTCTTAAACTTAAAAATTTTTTTGCTTTATCTGATTGAGACTTTAATGAATCTATATTACCTTCTATTTCTGCAATAATATCATTTATTCTAAGTAAATTTAACTTAGTTTGTTCAAGTTTCTTCTCTGAATCATTTTTTCTAGTCCTATACTTTACAATTCCAGCAGCTTCTTCAAAAATATGTCTTCTATCTTCAGATTTATTACTTAAAATTTCATCTATTTTTCCTTGACCAATAATAGAATACCCATCTTTTCCAATTCCTGTATCCATAAATAATTCTTGTATATCTTTTAATCTACAAGGAGATTTATTTATAAAATACCCAGATTCACCACTTCTATATAATCTTCTCGTAACAGTTACTTCCGAATATTCTATTGGTAATTTACCATCTGAATTATCTATAACAATTGAAGCTTCTGCAAAACCTAATGACTTTCTATTTTGAGTTCCTGAAAAAATTATATCTTCTGTTTTTATACCTCTTAATTCCTTTATACTCTGTTCTCCTAGTACCCAACGCATACAATCTGATATATTACTTTTTCCAGATCCATTTGGTCCAATAACTGATGTAATTCCAGACTTAAAATCAAGAACTGTTTTATCTGCAAATGATTTAAATCCGTACATTTCTAGTCGTTTTAAGTTCATATATTTCCTCTTTCTTTTCTGATTTACTATTATATTTCTTATATATTATATTAAATTCGTTCAAATTTCAAGATACTTTTAAAATTTTACAGACTGTGCATTGTTGGGATAATGAATAAAACATATATTTAAAAAAGTTTTAATATATTTTTTAGTTATGGTTTGTGGGGACCGTTTTAGAAAATGTTATGGCGTTAGCACATTACATTTTCTTAAATGGGGAGAATAACTAAAAAAATATATTAAAACTTTTTTAAAGCTACATGAAAAAATATAGAAGATTAAAATTATAAAAAATATATGTTTTATGAATGAACTTCGTTATGAAAATATAAAAAATTCCAATATTTATTATTGACTAAAAACCTATTAATTAGTAAAATATTATTGGATATAATAGATTAATTTGCAAAAGAGAGGTTGAAATGAACGAAGAATTTGATTTTTTTAGTAAAACATCATTAAAATCATACAATTTACAAGAAAAAGTACGTTATCAATTATCTATGCTTGACAGTTTAGATGCTTTCACCCGAAAACATTCCGAAAATGTGGCAAGTATAACTTGTAGAATTTGTGAATACTTAAAAATGGATGATAATTTTACCGTATATTGTACTATATGTGCATATTTACATGATATAGGAAAAATATTTATTCCACCTTCAATCCTTCAAAAAAAATCTAGACTAACTGATGAAGAATTTGAAGTTATGAAAACACACACTACTATTGGATATAAAATGTGTATGAAAGATCCACAATTAAGACCTTATGCAGCTGGGACTTTATATCATCATGAAGCATTAAATGGAAGTGGATATCCAAACGGTGTAGCAGAAAAAGATATACCTATAGAAGCTCAAATAATTAGAGTAGCAGACGAATTTGAAGCAATAACTGCTAAACGTCAATATAAAACTCATGTTGGTATAGTCGAAACATTAAATATGTTAATTGATGATACTAAGCCTTCTTCTGTAAAGAGTTTACCAGATGGATTAAAAATTCTTGCTGATGAAACTCGTATTGGAAAAATAAATAGAAAGTTTGTAAAAGCATTATTTAAAGTTGCTTTAGATGATATAGAATATGAAATTTCTGCTAGAACAGATTATATAGAATATTTAAAATCAGAAATAAAAAGAGCAAAAGAAGCTTTAAATTACTATCATAAAATGGAATCTGCTTCTTCAAAAAGAAAAAAAGAATATTACAAACAAGGTGTATTAGCTTGTTTACGAAGAAATGAAACTCTTGAAGTAGTACCTGATATGTATACTCAACTTATTGCATCTTTAAATGAACGTAAAGCTCATATTGATAAATTATACTCAGAAGCAAGACAAATTAAAAAATTAGTAGTATAAAAATAACCCGATTTATTAATATAAATCGGGCTATTTTTATACTCTAGTACTGTCTAGCCCAAACTATCATTTTTTTAGCTGGTTTTCCACAAATTGCACACTTATCACCCAAATTTTCTTGATTAAAAGGCATACATCTTGAATGTGCACCAGTAACTTCTTTCACTTTATTTTCACATTCTGTGCTTTCACACCACATTGTTTTAACATATCCCTGATTTTTATTTAAATTTTCTGAAATTTCTTCCAAAGAATATGCTACTGTTGTTCTATTTTTTATATTATCCAAACAAGCATTGTACATATTAGTATGTATTTCATCAAGCATAGTGCCTATTCTTTCAGTAAGCTTTACAATCTCTACTGTTTCTTTCTCACATGTATCACGTCTAACTAGAACTGCTACTCCATTTTCAATATCTCTTGGTCCTATTTCAATTCTAATTGGTACACCTCGCATTTCCCAATCATTAAACTTAAATCCAGTAGAATAATTATCTCTTAAATCTAGCTTTGTTCTAAATTTTCCCTTTAACTCATTATAAATTTCATTTGCTTTTTCTGAAACTCCTTCTTTATGACTTGCTACTGGAACTATAACTACTTGAATTGGAGCTACTTTTGGAGGTAATTTTAATCCCCTATTATCTCCATGTGCCATAATTATTCCACCAATTAATCTAGTACTAATTCCCCAAGAAGTTTGATAACCATATTCTTCTTTTCCTTCTTTATTTTGGAACTTTATATCAAAAGCTTTTGTAAAATTTTGCCCAAAATAATGTGATGTTCCTGATTGTAATGCTCTTCCATCATGCATTAAACATTCAACTGTATATGTTTCTTCAGCTCCAGAAAATTTTTCTTTCTCTGTTTTTATTCCTTTTAAAACAGGAATTGCAAGTAAATTTTCAATAACATCAGCATATATTTCAAGCATTTGTACTGTTCTAGTTTTAGCCTCTTCAGCAGTTTCATGAATAGTATGACCTTCTTGCCACAAAAATTCTCTTGAACGCAAAAATGGTCTTGTTTCTTTTTCCCATCTTAAAACATTACACCATTGATTATATAAAATTGGTAAATCTCTCCATGAATTTAACCATTTTGAATACAAAGTTGAAAACATAGTTTCAGATGTAGGTCTAATACAATATTTTTCTTCTAATTCTTCTCCACCAGCATTTTCAACCCATGCTACCTCTGGAGCAAATCCTTCAACATGTTCTTTTTCTTTTTCTAATAAACTTTCAGGAATTAATATTGGAAAATATGCATTTTTTACTCCTGTTTCTTTGAATTTTTTATC
>CANRQI010000026.1 GCA_947632835.1 uncultured Clostridia bacterium | reverse complement strand
TTTAAAATTCTGTAGAACATAAAATTTAACAGACTGTAGCTAGCTGGTCCCCACGAAGCTCATTCATAAAACATATATTTTCATAACTTTAACTTAATATTTTATACTAGCTTAAAAGTTTTAATATATTTTTTTATCTATGGTTTGTGGGGACCGTTTTAGAAAAAGTTATGCACGTTAGTGAATTACTGAAAATTAAAATTGTTATAATATGAAAAAACTAGAAACTCAAATACAAAAAGTATTGATATTTTAAGCGTTTTAAAGTATAATAAATATTATTATATTTAAAAGAGGTAAAATAGTTGAAATTAATTTCTTGGAATGTAAATGGTTTAAGAGCAATTGTAAATAAAGGTTTTAAGAAAACTTTTGAAAAATTAAATAGTGATATTTTTTGTATTCAAGAAACAAAAATGCAAGAAGGTCAATTAGATATAGAATTTGATGGATATAAAAAATATTTTAATAGTGCAATAAGAAAAGGATATTCAGGAACAGCTATATTTACAAAAGTTGAACCAATTGCTGTAAGTTATGGAATTGAAATAGAAGAACATGATCAAGAAGGAAGAGTTATTACAGCAGAATTTGAAAATTTTTTCTTAGTAAATTGTTATACTCCAAATGCTCAGAGAGAGCTTACTAGATTAGAATATAGAATGAAATGGGAAGATGATTTTAGAAATTATCTTAAAAAATTAGATATGAAAAAATCAGTTATATTATGTGGTGATTTGAATGTTGCACATAAAGAAATAGATTTAAAAAATCCTAAATCAAACAAAGGAAATGCTGGTTTTACGGATGAAGAAAGAAATCAAATGACAAGTCTCTTAGAATCAGGTTTTATAGATTCTTTTAGATTTTTATATCCTGATAAAACTGATTCATATTCGTGGTGGTCATATATGGGAAAAGCTAGAGAAAAAAATGTAGGTTGGAGGATTGATTATTTTATAGTTTCAGAAAAATTAAAAAACAATATAAAAGATTCGAAAATTCATTCAGAAATATATGGAAGCGACCATTGTCCAGTAGAATTAGATATAGAAATTTTTAAATAAAAGTTGCTTATTAAGAGAAAGTGCAATTAATAAATTTTGAAAAATTTTTTATTAGGAAAGGAGGTTCATTATGAAAGAAAGAGCATGGAAAAGATATGTTGCATGGTTTATATTTGCTGTTGCACTTATAACTGTATATAAAACAATTGATAGCTTTGGAATAATTTTTACATGGTTTGGAGCTTTAATTAGATTGTTAATGCCATTTTTATTGGGCGCATTGCTTGCATATATGTTGTATTTTCCTTGTAAAAAAATTGAAAGAACTTATAAAAAAATAAAATTTAAGTTTCTGGCTAAAAAAGCAAGAGTATTAAGTGTTATAACAGTTTATATGTTCTTAATTATATTATTAGTTATACTTGTAAATATTATATTGCCAATGTTAACAGAAAGTATAATGGATTTAGCTAAAAGTTTACCAACTTATTATCAAAAAGCTACAGATTTTTTAGCTAATTTACCAGAAGATTCATGGCTTTCAAGATTAAATGCTACTGAATTAGTTAAAAAAGTAGAAGAAATAAATATAACCGAACATATAATGGATTGGTTGGATTTTGATAATATAAGTAGATATATTAAAGGTTTAGCTAGTTTTGCAGGAATAGTATTTGATGTATTTGTTACCTTTGTAGTTTCTATATATGTATTATTAGAAAGAAGTGATATAAAAAGCTTTATGCAAAATCTTTTAGAAGCTGTATGTACAGAAAAGGGATATAAAAAGATTTCAAGATATTATAAAAATACAAATTCTATATTTTATAAATACATTTCAGCTCAAATATTAGATGCAATAATTATAGGAATAATTACTTCTGTAGCAATGACAGTAATGAAAGTGAAGTATGCAGTATTATTAGGATTTATGATTGGATTGTTTAATGTAATACCATATTTTGGTGCAATAATTGCTGTTGGTATATCAATTATAATTACTATTTTTACTGGTGGTGTTGCAAAAGCTTTATGGCTTGCATTAGTAATTATAATTTTACAGCAAATTGATGCAAATATTATAAATCCTAAAATTTTAGGAGATTCATTACAAATTAGTAGAATATTGATTATATTTTCAGTTACATTCTTTGGAGCATATTTTGGAGTGTTAGGAATGTTTTTAGGAGTTCCAATTATTTCATTAGTAAAAATATTTGTGTTAGATTTTATAGAGGATAAAAAAGAAGAAAAAGAATTAGAACTGGCAGAAAATAAAAAGTAGATAGGAATGATTTTAAAAAGTCGTTTGAAAAATGTGATAAAATTCACAAAAGTCGTACGAAAAACGTGAGAAATCTCACGAAAGTCGTTTGACTTTTGTGAATTTGTATTTTATGAAAAGTTTTTTAGAGAATATCAAGTTACAAAATATAAAATTTAAGTAATATTTTTTTGTAACATTTTTGTAATGAAATTGATAAAATGGCTTGACTCCGTAGCATTTTTGTACTATAATTGTATAGTATTTAAAAAATTATTTCATTATTTATTTTATTCAAATAAAGTAGTAAAAACAATAATATTTTTTCTTATTTTATGGTTGAGGAATTGGTTAGTTTGGAACTATATTATTTTAAAGTTTTGTGGCAGGGATTTTAGAGTAATATAATAACAATCTATCGCAAGAGGGACTTCCATAAAAAACAGTAATAATCCTGCTAAATTTAATAAAAAGGGTAAAGGGTGTTTTATTTTGAAAAAGGTAAACGTTAAGGATGTTATACACGAAAAGTGTGTACGAAAAACTTTTGCTAAGATAGGTGATAGTGTTGATATACCTAATCTTATTCAAGTTCAAAAAGATTCTTATAATTGGTTTGTAAAAGAAGGGCTTGGTGAAGTATTAGAAGATATTTCTCCTATAGTCGATTATACTGGTAACTTAGTTTTAGAATTTTTTGATTACTACATGGAAGAAAAAACAAAATATACATTAGAAGAAGCAAAGGAAAGAGATGCAACTTATGCAACTAGGTTACACGTAAAAGTTAGATTAATTAACCGTGAAACAGGCGAAATTAAAGAACAAGAAATCTATTTAGGAGATTTTCCAGTTATGACAGATAGTGGAACTTTTGTTATAAATGGAGCTGAAAGAGTTGTAGTTAGTCAGTTAGTTCGTTCACCAGGTTGTTATTATGATTCAACTTATGATAAAACTGGTAAAAAACTTTATACTGCTACTGTAATGCCAATTAGAGGTGCTTGGCTTGAATATGAAACTGATAGTAATGATGTATTTTATGTTAGAATTGATAGAACTAGAAAACTACCAGTTACATCTTTATTAAGAGCTATTGGGTTAGATACTGATGAAAAAATTATTGAATTTTTTGGAGAAGAAGATAAAATTCTTGCAACAATTGCGAAAGACCCTGTAAAAACTGCAGATGAAGCATTAATTGAAATTTATAAGAAATTGAGACCAGGTGAACTTCCTACAGTTGATGCTGCCAGAAATTTATTTGATGGGTTATTTTTTGATAGTAGACGTTATGATTTAGCAAGAGTTGGTAGATATAAATATAATAAGAAATTAAGTTTAGCATCTAGAATAGCTGGTTTAGTTTCTTTTGAAACTATTGTACATCCTGAAACTGGTGAAGTTTTAGCTGAAAAAGATGAAGTTATTTCTAAAGAAAATGCGAAAGCTATTCAAGATAGTGGTATCAATATTGTGTATGTTAATGTTGATGGAGAAAAAGTAAAAGTAATTGGTAATGGAACAGTTGATATAAGAGAATATGTTGATCCAAAAATTGTTGAAAAAGCTAAAATCAAAGTTGATGTTAATTATGAAGTATTAAAAGGAATTTTGGAACATACAGCAAAAAAAGATTTAGAAAATGTTATTTTTGAAAGACGTTTTGAGCTTGTTCCAAAACATGTTACAACAGAAGATATTTTAGCATCTATAAATTATTTATTAAATTTAGAGCATGGTCTTGGAAAAATTGATGATATTGACCATTTAGGAAATAGACGTATTAGATGTGTTGGTGAGTTATTACAAAATCAATTTAGAATTGGTTTAACAAGACTTGAAAGAGTTGTTAGAGAAAGAATGACAATTCAAGATTTAGATGTTATTACTCCACAAACTTTAATTAATACAAAACCTATAACATCTTCAATTAGAGAATTCTTTGGAAGTTCTCAATTATCACAATTCATGGATCAATGTAATCCATTATCAGAACTTACTCATAAAAGAAGAATTTCAGCTTTAGGACCTGGTGGTTTATCAAGAGAAAGAGCTGGATTCGAAGTTCGTGATATTCATTATACTCATTATGGAAGATTATGTCCTATTGAGTCTCCTGAAGGACCAAACATTGGACTTATCTCAGCATTAGCTACATTCTGTGTTATTAATGAATATGGATTTGTTGAAACTCCATATAGGAGAGTTGATAAAGAAACAGGAAAAGTTACTGATGAAATTACTTATATGACTGCTGATGAAGAAGATGGAAATAGCATTTGTCAAGCATCAGAGCCATTAGATGATGAAAATAGATTTGTTAATAAGAGAATTCGAGTTAGATATTTATCAGATATCAAGGAAGTACCAGCTTCTGAAGTTGATTATATGGATATTTCTCCAAAACAATTAGTTTCAGTTGCTGCAGCCATGATTCCTTTCTTAGAGCATGATGATGCAAACCGTGCTTTAATGGGAGCAAACATGCAACGTCAGGCAGTACCATTAATGCTTACAGAAGCTCCAATGGTAGGAACTGGAATTGAATATAGAGCTGCTAAAGATTCTGGAACTGTTGTATTAGCTAATGAAGATGGTGTAGTTACAAGAGTTGTTGGCGATCAAATTGATATTACTGAGAAAAATGGAAAGAAACATACATATCAATTAAGAAAATTTAAAAGAACAAATGGTGGAACTTGTATAAATCAAAGAGCAATTGTAAGAGAAGGAGAAGAAGTTAAGAGGGGAGACATTATTGCTGATGGACCTGCTACTAAGAATGGTGAAATGTCCCTTGGTAAAAACTTGCTTATTGCTTTCACAACTTGGGAAGGTTATAACTACGAGGATGCTATTTTGTTAAATGAAAGATTAGTTAAAGAAGATGTTTTAACATCTTTGCATATAGAAGATTATGACTGTGAATGTCGTGATACAAAACTTGGCCCTGAAGAAATTACTCGTGATATACCAAATGTTGGTGAAGATTCTTTAAGAGATTTGGACGAAAATGGTATTATTAGAATTGGTGCTGAAGTTAGACCAGGTGATATATTAGTTGGTAAAGTTACTCCAAAAGGAGAAACAGAACTTACAGCTGAGGAAAGATTATTAAGAGCTATTTTTGGTGAAAAAGCTAGAGAAGTTAGAGATACATCTTTAAGAGTACCACATGGTGAAGCTGGAACAATTGTTGATGTTAAGGTATTTACTAGAGAAAATTCAGATGAATTAGGCCCTGGTGTAAATCAAATAATTAGAGTTTATATTGCTCAAAAGAGAAAGATTTCAGTTGGAGATAAAATGGCTGGACGTCATGGAAATAAAGGTGTTATTTCAAGAATTATGCCAGAAGAAGATATGCCATTCCTTCCTGATGGAACTCCAGTTGATGTTGTGCTTAACCCATTAGGTGTTCCTTCTCGTATGAATTTAGGACAGGTGCTTGAAGTACATTTAGGTGCTGCTGCTAGAATGCTTGGTTGGAATGTTGCAACTCCAGTATTTGATGGTGCTTCTGAAGAAGACATTGAAACAATGCTTGAAAATGCTGGATTAGAAACAAATGGAAAAACAGTTTTATATGATGGTAGAACAGGAGAAGCATTTGATAAACCAGTTACTGTTGGTGTTATGTATATGTTAAAACTTCACCATTTAGTAGATGATAAAATTCATGCTCGTTCTACTGGTCCATATTCATTAGTTACTCAACAACCACTTGGTGGTAAAGCTCAATTTGGTGGTCAGAGATTTGGAGAAATGGAAGTTTGGGCTTTAGAGGCTTATGGTGCTGCTTACACATTACAAGAGATTTTAACAGTAAAATCTGATGATGTTGTTGGCCGTGTTAAAACTTATGAAGCTATTGTTAAAGGTGAAAATATTCCTGAACCAGGAATTCCAGAGTCTTTCAAAGTTTTGATTAAAGAACTTCAGTCATTAGGTTTGGATTTGAAATTATATGATGATCAAGATGTTGAACTTGAAATAAAAGAAAATTCAGAATATGATGACGAAATGAATGAACATGTTTTAGAAGAGGATCTTGAGGAAGATTCAGAAGAAAATGAAGAAGAAATTGAAAATGAGGAATATCAAGAAGATGAATTTTTCACAAACATTTTAGATGAAGAAATACCAGATGATGAAATATTAAAAGAATTAGATAAACTTGAAGAATATAATGACAAAGATGAAGATTAGTAAAAGGAGGCTAATTCATGGAAGAATTAGAAAATTTTAATAAAATTAAAATAGGTTTAGCTTCTGATGAGAAAATTAGAGAGTGGTCTCATGGAGAAGTTAAAAAGCCTGAAACTATTAATTATAGAACACTAAAACCAGAAAAAGATGGTTTATTCTGTGAGAAAATATTTGGTCCTACAAAAGATTGGGAATGTCATTGTGGTAAATATAAAAGAGTTAGATATAAAGGCATAGTTTGTGATAGATGTGGTGTTGAAGTTACAACTTCAAAAGTTAGAAGAGAAAGAATGGGACATATTGAACTTGCTGCTCCTATAGCACATATATGGTATTTTAAGGGAATTCCTAGTAGAATTGCTTTAATACTTGATATTTCTCCAAGAAGTTTAGAAAAAGTTATATATTTTGCATCATATATAGTAGTTGATAAAGGTACTTCAGGTTTAATGAAATGCCAAGTTTTAAATGAAAAAGAATATAATGAAGCTATTGAAAAATATGGTAGAGATTCTTTTAAAGCTGAAATGGGTGCAGAAGCTATAAGAAAATTATTAGCTGAAGTAGATATTGAAAAATTATCTAAAAGTTTAAAGAAGGATTTAGAAAAAGCTAGTGAACAAAGAAAAGCAAAAATTATTAAAAGATTAGATACAGTTGAAAGCTTTAGATTATCAGGAAATAAACCAGAGTGGATGGTTATGAATGTTGTTCCAGTTATACCACCTGAATTAAGACCTATGGTTCAATTAGATGGTGGTAGATTTGCAACATCAGATTTAAACGATTTATATAGAAGAGTTATAAATAGAAATAACAGATTAAAAAGATTGCTAGAGCTTGGAGCACCAGAAATCATTGTTAGAAATGAAAAAAGAATGCTTCAAGAATCTGTAGATGCATTAATTGATAATGGTAGACGTGGAAGACCAGTTACAGGTGCAGGAAATAGACCTCTAAAATCTTTATCAGATATGCTTAAAGGAAAACAAGGTAGATTCCGTCAAAACTTATTAGGTAAAAGGGTTGACTATTCCGGACGTTCAGTTATTGTTGTTGGTCCAGAATTAAAAATTTATCAATGTGGACTTCCAAAAGAGATGGCAGTTGAATTATTTAAACCTTTTGTTATGAAAGAATTAGTAACAAGGGGAATTGCTCATAACATAAAAAATGCTAAGAGAATGGTTGAAAAATTAAAACCAGAAGTATGGGATATATTAGAAGAAGTTATTCAAGATCACCCAGTTATGTTAAACCGTGCTCCAACACTTCATAGACTTGGAATTCAAGCATTCCAACCTATACTTGTTGAAGGTAGAGCTATTAAACTTCACCCATTAGTTTGTACAGCTTTCAATGCTGACTTTGATGGAGACCAGATGGCTGTTCACGTTCCATTAACACCAGAGGCTCAAGCTGAAGCTAGATATTTAATGCTTTCAGTAAATAACCTTTTAAAACCTCAAGATGGTAAACCAGTTACAGTTCCTACACAGGATATGATTTTAGGTGCATATTATTTAACTGTTGAAATTGATGGTGAAAAAGGCGAAGGTATGTACTTTAAAGATGAAGATGAAGCTTTAATGGCATATCAAAATGGTGATGTTGGATTACATTGCAAAGTAAAAATTAGAAGACAAAAAGAAATAGATGGAGAACTAAAAACAAAAACAATTGAAACTACAGTTGGTAGATTAATTTATAATCAAGGTATTCCACAAGATTTAGGATTTGTTGATAGAACAGATCCAGAAAAAGCATTTGATTTAGAAATTGATTTCCTAGTTATGAAAAAGAATTTAGGAAAAATTGTTGCTAAATGTATAAATGTACATGGATTATCAAAAGCAGCTGAAGTATTAGATTATATTAAAGCAACTGGTTATAAATATTCAACTAAAGCAGCTATAACAGTTTCTGTTGCTGATGTTTCAGTTCCAGAAGCTAAGAAAACAATACTTGAAGAAGCTGATAAAAAGGTTGAAAATGTACTTAGAAGTTATTCAAGAGGTCTTTTAACTGAAGAAGATAGATATAATGAAGTTATAAAAATTTGGGAAAAAGCTACTGATGATGTTACAGAAGCTATGAAAAATAATTTTGATGAATTAAATCCAATTTATATGATGGCTCAATCTGGTGCCCGTGGTAATATGAATCAGTTAAGACAAATTGCTGGTATGCGTGGTCTTATGGCTAATACATCAGGTAAAGCCGTTGAAATCCCAGTTAAATCTTGTTTCCGTGAAGGTCTTGATACACTTGAATATTTCGTATCTTCACATGGTGCTAGAAAAGGTTTAACAGATACTGCTTTAAGAACTGCCGATTCAGGATATTTAACAAGAAGATTAGTTGATGTTTCTCAAGATATAGTTATTAGAGAAGAAGATTGTGGAACTAATGAAGGAATTTTAGTAGAAGACATTAAAGACGGAAATCAAGTTCTTGAAAAATTAGATGAAAGACTTATCGGTAGATTTGTTGTTGAAGATGTAAAAGATCCTCAAACAGGAGAAGTTTTAGTTGATACTGAAACAATGATTAATGACAAAATAGCTAGTAGAATTGTTGATAGTGGCATTAAAAGAGTTTATGTTCGTTCAGTTTTAGGCTGTAAATGTAAACATGGTGCTTGTAGAAAATGCTATGGTATGGGATTAGCTACAAGAGAAAAAGTAAATATTGGAGAATCTGTTGGTATTATCGCTGCTCAATCAATTGGTGAGCCAGGTACACAGCTTACTATGAGAACATTCCATACTGGTGGTGTTGCTGGAGGAGATATTACACAAGGTCTTCCTAGGGTTGAGGAGCTATTTGAAGCTAGAAACCCTAAAGGTTTAGCAACTATTTCTGAAATTGATGGTGTTGTTTCAATAAGTGATAATAAAAAGAGAAAAGAAGTTACTGTTACAAGTAAAGACAATAGTAAAACTTATGTTGTAAGCTTTGGTTCAAAACTTAGAGTAAAAGACGGAGATACAGTTGAAGCTGGAGAGCAATTAACAGAAGGTTCTGTAAATCCTAATGAATTATTATTAATTAAAGGACCAGAAGGAGTTTATAGATATATTATTGCCGAAGTTCAAAAAGTTTATAGAAATCAAGGTGTTGATATAAATGATAAACATATTGAAGTTATTGCTAGACAAATGCTTAGAAAAATTAGAATTGAAGATTCTGGAGATAGTTCATTCTATGTTGCTTCTTTAGTTGATATGATTGAATTTGAAGAAACAAATAAGAAATTAGTAGAAGAAGGAAAGAGACCAGCTAAAGGAAAGAGAATTTTACTTGGAATTACAAAAGCATCTCTTGCAACAGAAAGCTTCTTATCAGCAGCTTCATTCCAAGAAACAACCAAAGTTTTAACAGATGCTGCTATTAAAGGTAAAGTAGATAGCTTGATAGGATTAAAAGAGAATGTTATAATTGGTAAATTAATACCAGCTGGAACAGGGCTTAAAAAATATCAAGATATGAAAATAAATACTCAAGATGTAGTGAACTTTCATTCTGAATCTAAAATCGGAGTTTCAGGCGAGTAAATAAAAGTTAGCTATAGATGATTTTGGGGAAAAATAATTGAATATAAAAAAATTATATGTTAAAATAGTTAAGAATTATTCTTAACTATTTTTTTGGAGGTAAAAATGAAGAAAAAAATTATAGATAAACTGAAAAAGTATAGCAATTTAATATTTCTTTTATTTATGATAATTATTGATATTTTAGCTATGATTTTAGTCTTTAATTACAGTACTAACATTTGGTATTATATGAAGTGGAAAGTAGTAATTTTTACGGGAATTATTTTAATACTTTTTCATTCATTTTTGGTGATTTTAACTGGTAAAGTTAAAAGAGCCGTAGTTATAGAGAGTATTTTGTTATGGATATTATTATTTATAAATAAAATTAGATATACTTATACTTATGAACCAATAACATTTTCAGACTTTGTTTATTCTACAAATGCTGGTGAATTATTTTCTTTAATAAAAGGTTCAATTTTAAAGTTAATTTGGCAAATTATGCCAGTATTTGCATGTTTAGCAGTTATTTTTTCATTTATGATTTGGATTTCAAGTTATGTAAATTGTAATATAAAAGGAAATTTAAAAATTAGGTTTTTAAAATCCTTGATACCATTGAGTGTTTTAATAATTTTATTTGCACCTTCTAAAAGTATAAAAAATTTTCTTTTTACTTATGTTTATAATAAGTATTCTCAAAATGATTATCAACATAATTCTTCTAATGCACAATATTATGCAGAAGATACTATTATTGGTGGAATGTATGGAGATTTATTAGAAAGTAGAGTATTTGAACCTGATAATTATAACAAAGATGAATTAAATGAAATTTTGGATAATTTTGAAGAAGTAAAAGAAGATGAAAAGTGGGAAAAATCAAATATTATAGTAACTTTTTCAGAATCATTTTTTGATGTAAGCTTATTAGAAGATGATGTCAAATTTAATAAATCACCAACATCAAATTTTAATAGATTAAAAAATGAAGGAATTTTTATAAATATGATTTCACCTTCATATGGTGGAATATCAGCTAATGTGGAATTTGAGTTTTTAACTGGTTATAGTTTAAATTTTTTTGGAAGAGGTTATACACCTTTTATGACATTATATAAGAATAAAAAATATGCAAATAAGTTATCTTTAGTAAAAGAATTGAATAATAATGGATATGATACAAGAGTTGTATTTGGAAAAGATTATTTTAATTCTGAAAATGTTTATAAATATTTAGGTATGGGTAGTTATGAAGAAAAAGATGTACGTTCTCAATATAAAGGTTATTACACATCTGATGAATATTTAATGGATGAAACTATTAAAGCATTTGAAAATAAAAAAGATGATGAAAAAATGTTTTATATGAATTGTACTATTGAATCTCATATGCCATTTGAAAAAAAGAAATATAAGAAATATGATATAGAAATAGAAGAAAGTAAATTAAGTAAAAGTATGACAGATGTTTTATTATCTTATTCTCAAAGTTGTTATGATGCAGATGAACAGCTTGGAAGAATGTATGATTATATACAAACATATCCGGAACCTACTATATTAATCTTTTTTGGTGATCATTTACCATATCTACCAGATACAAAAACAAAAGATGATTTGTTAGAGCATTTATCATATTTTAATACTAAAGATAAATTACTTAATGATTTTAGAAAATATAATACACAAGCATTGGTGCTTGCAAATTTTGATATAAAAGGGTCAGAAGGAATGAACTATTTGAGTCCAGATATGTTACTTACAACTGTTTGTAATAAAATGGATATACAACTTTCAGATTATTATAAATGGTTATATACAACAAAAGATGTTTTGCCAAATTCTAATTATTTAGTTACAACAGATTCAAATGGAAAATTGTATTACACAGATGATTTAGATGGAGAAATGAAGGAAATTCTTAATTTAAAGGAAAAAATGCAATATAATATTTTGATTGATAAATAGGAGGAAGTTATGGGGAAAAGAAAAAAAGTCAAAAAGGAAGATGTAAAATTAAATAGAATGTTGAAAATGTCTTTTATTATCTGCTTAATTTCAGGTATTATTGCATTAGTTTTAATTTTAGGTAAGGGAAAAGTTTTTGGAAAAAGTATAATAAAAATAAGTTCTAATGAAGAAGATACACATACTATTGAAATAGTTGCACAAGATTTATATTTAATGAAGGAACAAAGTACGCAATTGAAAGTTCTTATAGATGGAAAAGAGGTAACTGAAGGTTATGAAATAACAGTAGAAAAACCAGATATATTTTCACTAGAGGGAAATACTGTAACTGCTTTAGCCGTAGGTTCTTCAGTGATTAGTGTAAAAAGTACAGATTATAATATAGAAGCAAAAACTAATATAGATGTTATTATACCAATTACAAAATTGACTTTAACTGCAGAAATGTACAATATTGCATTAGGTGATACAGTATCAACATTTTATCAATTAAGACCAACAGATGCTGTAGCAATTTTATCTTATGAATCATCAGATGAAACAATTGCTACAGTTGATAATGAAGGAAAAGTAAAATCTATATCTAAAGGAACAGTTACTATTACGGCTACTGATGAAATTACAGGAAAGACAGCTACATGTAAAATAAATATAAAATAAGTAAATTTTATGCACAATCTCGTAATTGAAAATTACTGCAATTTGACTTTTTGTAACAAAAGTAATATAATGTAGTGTACATTATTGTGTATAACAATAATAATTATTTTATAATTAGGAGATTTTATGTCCGATTCGAATGGAAATTTTGTAGGAAAGATAATATCAAAAGTAAAAATATATTTAGCTATTATAGTAGTTTTATGTATAGTTTTATGTATATATGATGTCAAATGGATTTTGCCATCAATTATTTTGATTGTGTTTTTATCAATATATACTTTTTTTGAAAATAGTAAGAAAAAAACAGAAATCGTAAATCATATAGAAGAAATAACAATGGATGTTAGTACTGCAAGTAAAAGTACACTTGTAAATTCGCCAATTCCGCTAATCTTAATAGAAACAGATGGTAATATTATTTGGAGAAGTAAAAAGTTTACAGAAGTATTTACTGGAATTGAAATGAATACTTACTTAAATCCTATAGTAAAAGAGATAAAGTTAGATATAGAAAATAATCAAAGTCAAGAATTCAGTAAGGTTTTTAATATTAATGGAAAAACTTATATAATAAGAGGAGCAATTTCAAAAAGTAGAAAAAGAGATAGAAGAAAACAAAAGGAATATGTTTTAATTTTATATTTTATAGATGATACAAAATATAATGAACTTTTTGATAAATATAATAATACAACTACATGTATTGGTATAGCTGTAATTGATAATTATGATGAAATTTTACAGAGAACATTACCAGAGGAAAAAATAGAACTTTTAGCTAAAATAGAAAAAAGTATTATGGATTGGGCTGCCGAAACTGGTGGGCTAATTGTAAAAAATGAAAGAAATATGTTTATTTACATTTTTGAGCAACAATATATGAGCAAAATGGAAAAAGATAAATTTTCTATTTTAGACAAAGTAAAAGCATTAGAAACAAATTCTAGAATTCCATCAACTCTTAGTATTGCTGTAACAAATGATGGAAAAAATAATTATGAAAAATATAAAAATGCACTTAATGCTATGGATATGGTTCTTGGCCGTGGTGGAGACCAAGCTGTTATAAGAAAAGATGGAAAATATAAGTTTTTCGGTGGAAAAACTTTAGAAACAGAAAAAAGAACTAAAGTAAAAGCTAGAAATATTGCGAAGAAAATTTCAAATGCTATATATGAATCAAGTAACATAGTAATTATGGGGCATAAAAATATTGATATTGATGCTCTTCGGTTCAGCACTTGGAATGTATCGATTATCTAAAACCTTAGGGAGAGAATGTCATATTGTTACTGAACCTAAAGGTGATTCACTTGGTAAGTTTTGGGAGGAGTTAAATTCTATTCAAGAATATAACGAATGTATAGTAAGTGAAGAAGAAGCAATAAAATTAATTTCAGATAATACTTTGCTTATTATAGTAGATACTCATAAAAAGGGATATGTTGAGTTTGACAGTGTTTTGAATGCTTCAAAGAAAAAAATTATAATTGATCATCATAGAAAAAGTCCAGATTTTATAGAAGATGTAGAAATGACTTTTCACGAGGTATATGCTTCTTCAACAGCTGAGTTGGTTACAGAATTAATACAATATGCTAAAGAGGATATAGAATTAAATTTAATTGAAGCAGAAAGTTTGTATGGTGGCATCATGGTTGACACCAAAAACTTTACATTCAAAACTGGTGTTAGAACTTTTGAAGCTGCTGCATATCTTAGAAAATTTGGCGTTGATATTATAAAAGTAAAAAAATGGTTTCAAGCAGATTTAGAAAGTTATAATGAAATAGCAGATATTGTTAAAAAGGCAGAAGTGATAAAAGATAATATAGCTATTTCTATTTGCGAAAAAGAAGATGAAAATACGAATTTAATTTGTGCAAAATCAGCAGATGAATTATTAACAATTAGTAATATTACAGCTTCATTTGTTTTAGGTAAAGTGGGAGAAAAAATTTTTATAAGTGGTCGTTCTATTGGTGATATAAATGTTCAAATAATACTTGAAAAACTTGGACGGTGGAGGACATATAACTCTTGCGGGTGCACAGCTTGAGGGTGTTTCTATAAGAGAAGCTTATGACGAACTTGTTACAAGAATTAATGAATATTTTACTGAAATACAAAATTAAATTTTTAATCACAATTAGAGGAGGTTTTTTAGAATGAAAGTTATTTTAAAACAAGACATAAAAGGTGTTGGAAAAAAAGACCAGATTATAAATGCAGCAGATGGATATGCTAGAAATTATTTGTTTCCAAAGGGATTGGCGGTTTTAGCAAATACAGGAAATCTAAATGAATTGAAGGCAAAAAATGATGCAAAAGAAGCACAAAAAGCCAGAGATTTAGAAAATTCTAAAAAGCTAGCAGAAGATTTAAAAAGTAAAACAATAAAAATAAGTGTAAAAGCTGGAAATAATGGAAAACTATTTGGTGGAGTAACTTCTAAGGAAATATCAGATGAATTAAAAAAACAATTAAATATTGATATAGATAAAAAGAAAATAATATTAAATGAAGTTATAAAGCAAGAAGGAATTTTTAAAGTGGATTTAAAATTGCAGGAGGGTGTTGTTGCTACAGTAAATGTTCATGTTAGTGCAATCTAAATTATAAAATTTCGTATATGAATGGAAGGAATATAGAAGCAATGGATTTACAAAAAATACCACCACATGATGTTCAAGCTGAACAGGCTGTACTTCGGATCAATGTTATTAGATAAAAATGTTGTAATTAATGCGTTAGAAGTTTTAAAACCAGAAGATTTTTATAGAGAAGATAATAAAGCAATTTTTACTGCTATTAGAGATTTATATTCTAAAAGTGAACCAATCGATTTAATTACTGTAAAAGCTGAACTTTCTGAAACTGGTAATTTTGAAAGAGTTGGTGGATTAGAATATTTGGCTGGATTACCAGAGAAGGTTCCAACAACAGCTAATGCACAGAATTATATAAAAATAGTTGAAGAAAAATCTATGACAAGAAGATTAATTGAAACTGCAAATGAACTTGTAGCTTTACGGATATGATGAAACACAAGAAGTAGATGGCATATTAGATATGGCAGAAAAAAAGGTTTTTGATTTATCACAAAAAAAATCTACTAAATCATATAGTTCAATTAAAGATGTTTTAGTATCTTCTTTTGAAGAATTGGAAAAACTATATAATCAAAAAGGACAAATTTCTGGTATTACTACTGGATTTATAGATTTAGATAGACAAACTTCAGGATTGCATAATTCAGATTTAGTAATTATTGCTGCAAGACCTGCTATGGGAAAATCTGCTTTTGCAATAAATATTGCTACAAATGCTGCATTAAAAGCAAATGTTCCAGTTGCTATATTTAATTTAGAAATGTCAAAAGAACAGGTAGTTAATAGAATTTTATGTAGTGAAGCATTAGTAGATAGCAATAAAGTTAGAACTGGTCAAATAGATGATAATGATTGGATGAAATTAGCTTCTGCATCTGGAATCTTATCAGAAGCTCCAATATATATAGATGATACACCTGGTATTTCAATTATGGAAATTCGTACAAAATGCAGAAAGTTGAAAATGGAAAAAGACATAGGTTTAGTTGTAATAGATTATTTGCAACTTATTACTGGTTCATCTGAAAGAAAAAATGGAAGTCGTGAGCAGGAAATTTCTGAAATTAGTAGATCTTTGAAAATATTAGCGAAGGAATTAAACATTCCAGTAATTGCATTATCACAGCTTTCAAGATCTGCAGAGCAAAGAAAAGATGACCATAGACCAATGCTTTCAGATTTGAGAGAATCTGGAGCTATTGAGCAGGATGCAGATATTGTTATGTTTATATATAGAGAAGACTATTATAATAAGGAAACTGAGAATCAAGGTGTTGCAGAAATTATTTTAGCTAAACATAGAGGAGGCTCTACTGGAACAGTAAATCTTAAATGGTTATCAGATTATACGAAATTTGCAAATTTACAGAGATAGGAAAATTTTATGATTAGAGAAGTAGTATATGATACTATAAAAAAATATAATTTAATAGAAAATGGTGATAAGCTAGTTTTGGGTGTTTCAGGTGGACCAGATTCTATTTGTATGCTTGTTATTTTAAATGAGCTAAAAAATAAATTAAATTTTGAAATTGTTGTAGCTCATATAAATCATGGTATTAGAGAAAATGCTAAATTAGATGAGGAATATGTTAAAGAATTTTGTGAAAATATAAAAGTTAAGTTCTATCCATTACATGCGAAAGTTAAAGAATATGCTAAAGTGCAAAAATTAGGGATAGAAGAGGCTGGAAGAAAAATAAGGTATGATTTTTTTGAAGAAATTTTGAAAAAAGAAAATGCAAATAAAATAGCAATTGCACATAATAAAAATGATAATGCAGAAACAGTTATAATGAATATTTTAAGAGGAAGTGGAATAGCTGGGCTTTCAGGCATTGAACCAAAGCAAGGAAAATATATTAGACCATTGATTGAAGTTCCAAGAGAAGATATAGAAAATTTTGCAGAAGAAAATAAATTAAATCCACGTCATGATGAATCAAATGATGAGAATGAATTTACTAGAAATAAAATTAGGAATATAGTGATTCCTTATATAAAAAAAGAGTTCAATCCAAATATTGTAAATACATTAGACAGACTTTCTAAAATAGCTAGAGAAGAAGAAAATTTTATTAATTCAGAAGTAGAAAATGAATATAAAAGTATTGTTTTACAAGAAATAAATTTAGAAAAAGAAGTATATAATAATGAAAAAATGTCTACAATTATATTAGATCTTAAAAAGTTTAATTTACTAGATATTGTGATACAAAAAAAGATTATTTTATATAGTATTCAAAAGATTTTTGGAACTACAAAAGGTATAGAAAAAATACATTTAGAAGACATGATAAAACTTTGTAATAATAATATTGGAAATAAATTTTTAACTCCAAATAAAAATTTAAAAATTGTAATAAAAAATAAAAAAATACATATAAGTTCTATGAAGTAAGTATCCGTAATAACCTTTAAAATACTTATGTTACAGGGATATTTCTTTTTAAAAATCCTATTGCAAACCTATATATTATTGTGTTATAGTGAAGAAAAATCAAGATAAACTTAAATTTCAGGAGGTATGTAGTTTGAAAAGCGGAATAAAAACATTGGCAATGTGGTTGATAGGAATAGTTCTTTTTGTTGTATTGTTAAATGCAAATTTTAATAATGAAGAAACAAAAATGTCTTATTCAGAATTAATTAACAGCATTAAAGCAGGAGAGGTATCAGACATTACAATTTCTGCAGATGGAGAAACAGCACAAGTAACTTTAGATTCTACAACTGTAAAAAAAGAAGTTACAATTCCAAGTTTGGATAGTTTTATGGACAATATTACAGATTCAATGGAAGATGGAAGTTTTACAGTAACTCAAGAAGAAGAATCTATATTAGTTACTATATTTAGTATATTCTCACCATTTGTAATTTTAATTATCTTCTTATTATTCTGGTTATTGTTAATGAGTCCAAATCAAAATAGCAATAAAACAGCTTCTTTTGGAAGAAGTAAAGCTAGAATGATAAATATGTCTGATGATAAAAATAAAGTAACATTTAAAGATGTTGCTGGTGTTGATGAAGAAAAAGAAGAATTAGAGGAAATTGTTGAATTTTTAAAAGCACCTAAGAAATTTACTGAGATGGGTGCAAGAATACCAAAAGGTGTATTACTTGTAGGTCATCCAGGTACTGGTAAAACATTACTTGCTAAAGCAGTAGCAGGAGAAGCAGGAGTTCCATTTTTCTTTATAAGTGGTTCTGATTTTGTTGAAATGTTTGTTGGTGTTGGTGCATCAAGAGTTAGAGATTTATTTGATCAAGCTAAGAAAAACGCACCATGTATTATATTTATAGATGAAATTGATGCAGTAGGTCGTCAAAGAGGTGCTGGTTTAGGTGGAGGACATGATGAAAGAGAGCAAACATTAAACCAATTACTAGTTGAGATGGATGGATTTACTAAGAATGAAGGTGTTATTGTTTTAGCTGCAACAAATAGACCAGATGTATTAGATAAAGCTCTTTTAAGAGCAGGAAGATTTGATAGACAAATAGTAGTTTCAAATCCAGATGTAAAAGCTAGAGAACAAATATTAGAAGTTCATGCTAGAAAAAAGAGATTAGCACCAGATGTAGATTTAAGTATTATAGCTAGAAACACAGCAGGTTTTGCTGGTGCAGATTTAGAGAATGTATTAAATGAAGCAGCACTTCTAGCAGCTAGAAGAAATAAAAATGAAATAGGAATGGCTGAAGTTGAAGATGCAATGGTTAAAGTTACAATGGGACCTGAGAAAAAATCAAGAGTAATTAGTGATAAAGAGAAGAAATTAGTTGCTTTCCATGAAGCAGGTCATGCAGTTGTAAGTCGTTTCTTACCAACGCAAGATGTAGTACATCAAATTTCAATTATTCCTAGAGGAATGGCTGGAGGATATACAATGTATAGACCTTCAGAAGATAAATCATTTATGAGTAAATCAGAAATGGAAGAAAATATAGTATCACTTCTTGGAGGTAGAGTTGCAGAATATTTAGTTTTAGGAGATATTTCTACTGGAGCAAGCAATGATATTGAAAGAGCTTCAAAAATTGCAAGAGCAATGGTTACAAAATATGGTATGAGTGATAAACTTGGAACAATAACTTTTGGTTCTGGTGAAGAAGAAGTATTTTTAGGAAGAGATTTCACAAAAGAAAGAAATTATAGTGAAGAAACATCAGCTTTAATTGATGAAGAAGTTAAAAGAATCGTTGATGCAGGATATGAAAAAGCAGTAAAACTTCTAAAAGAAAATATGTCAAAATTAGAAGCAGTTGCCAATGTTTTATTAGAAAAAGAGAAAATAGATGGTGATGAGTTTGAAACTATAATGAATGGATAAAGATTACAAAAGCATACTAAAATTGGTATGCTTTTATTTATAGGAGGAGTAGTAGTAATGGATGATATCAAAATTTTTGCAGCAAGTAAATCTGCCGAGAAATTTACTAAAGAAATTTGTGATTATTTAAAAGTTGATATGGGAAAAGTGAATAGACAGAAATTTAAAAATGATAATAATTTTGTACAAGTTTTAGAAACAGTTAGAGAAAAAGATGTATTTGTTGTTCAAACAACGGAACCACCAGTAAATGAAAGAATTATGGAAATGTTGATTATGGTAGATGCAATAAAAAGAGCAACAGCGCGAAGAATTACTTTAGTTTTACCATATTATATGTATTCAAGAACAGATAAAAAGGACCAGCCACGTGTACCAGTTACTGCGAAGCTTTTAGCTCAATTAATTGAGGCAGCGGGAGTAAGTAGAGTTCTTACATGCGATTTACATAATCCAGCAATTCAAGCATATTTTAATATTAATGTAGATGTTTTAACAGGAAAATCACATCTTGAAAAATATTTTGACCAAAAAGAAATAGATAACAAGGTTGTTGTTGCTACTGATGCTGGAAGCTCAAAAAAAGCTTATAAATATGCAGAACATTTTAAATGTCCAATAGCTCTTATTGATAAAAGAAGAGATGGAAATGATGATAAAGCAATTGCGACAAGTGTAATTGGAGATATAAAAGGAAAGAATGCTTTAATATTTGATGATGAAGTAGATACAGCAGGTTCAATAATGGAAACAGTTAGAGTAGTAAAAGAATTTGGTGCAAAAGATGTTTATGTTGGTTGCACACATGGAGTGCTTTCAGGACCTGCAATAGACAGAATAAGAAGCTCTGAAATAAAAGAATTAGTAATGACTAATACAATTCCATTAACAGAAGAAAAACAGTTAGATAAAATAGTAGTAGTATCTTTATCAGAACTTTTTGGAGAAGCTATTAAGAGAATAAATGAAGCTACTTCAATAGGGGAATTGTTTGAACCATCTGTGTAAAATTTTAAGTTTCGTTTTTTAAAGTAGTTATGAAAATATATGTTTTATGAAGTCGTTTCGTGGGGACCGGCTAGCTACAGTCTGTTAAATTTTATGTTCTACAGAATTTTAAA
>CANRQI010000025.1 GCA_947632835.1 uncultured Clostridia bacterium | reverse complement strand
TTCAGAACAACAGACGTTACAGGTGTTATCGAATTACCTGCTGGAACAGAAATGGTTATGCCAGGTGATAACATTTCAATGACTATCGAATTAATTACTCCTATCGCTATCGAAAAAGGATTAAGATTCGCTATTCGTGAAGGTGGTAGAACTGTAGGTTCTGGTGTTGTATCAGAAATTATTGGTTAATATTTGTTAGTAAATATATTAATAGCAAGGGTTACAAGAAATTGTAGTGCCTTGCTATTTTTATTACAAAGAAATTACAAATACATAAAAAATATTGAAGATAATTAATTTTATAGATATAATAAAATTGTATAAATTTAAAAAAAGGAAAATACATTTTTATGGGAATAGATAAACTTTTAGAAATAATCAATGATTCTGAAACTGGATATATGGATAAAGTTTGGGCAATATCTAATTTTGGTATTGAAAATATATTATCTCAAAGAATAGAAACTGTTAAGGAAATACTTGAGACATTAAAAGTAGAAGATAGAAGAAATTTTTTGAGTGAAATGCCAGATGATTATTTAAAAGATAATCCTGAGTTATATGTAATGGCAATTGAATCTCGAGGTAAATTAATGAAATATGCACCAATGGAAATTCAAAAGATGACAATTGAAAAAAATATAGATGATATATTAGCAAAATTTCCTTTTATGTTAACAGATATATCAGATGAAACTTTACGAGAAAATCCACAGATATGTATGAATTTAGTTAAAAAAATTTCAGAAGTTAAGAAGAATAGAGCTTATAATGGAAAAAGTGTAGATTATTATTATAATAAATTATTAAAATATATACCAGAAGAATTACAATTAGAAGATAAAGACGTTATGTCAAAATTGGTAAAAGGCAATTACAAATTAGTAGCATACTTATGTAAAGATTTGCAGATGGAACATATAAATGAATGTATGGAATATGTTTCAAAAATAAAAGGTGGAATTGCTTATATACATGAAGATATACCAAAACAATATCCAGATATGTATAGAAAAGCTATAGAATGTTCTGCAATTGGTTTATCATATATACCGTTAGAAGTACAAATGCAACTTCCAGAAGCATTTGAAGAATTAGTGAAAAATTCTCCTGAAGAACTACAAAGAATTAGTAAGGAAATACAAATAAAATATCCAAATATATGTAAATTAGCAATGGAGTCTTTAATAGAATATAAACGTGAAAGTAGGTATGGAGATTATTACTATCTTAATGAACAAAATGAGAATTGTTATGCTAATGTAATGGATGTATTAGAGTGGACATGCGAAGAAGTAAAACTTATGGATAACAAAGATGTATATGATATGTTCATGCTGGCTATAAATGATAATTCATATTCTATATCTGTAATGAACAAAGAAGTACAAATGAGTAATATAGATGTGATTAAAAAAGCTCTAGAAAATAATGTAGAATTGTTCGGATATTTAGCTTTAGATGTCATGAAAAACTTTCCTGAAATCTGTGAAATGGCAGTTAGTCAAGAACCAATGTTATTAAAAAGAATACCAATAGAATTGCAAGAAGAAAATAGTCAAATGTGTATTAATATGTTAAAGCAAAACATTGAAGTATACAGATGGATGGATCCAAAAATACGAGATTCTTATGAAATTCAAAATTGGATGTTTAAAAATGTTGAAAGAATTAATAAGATAAAAAATAAATCATATTTTGAAATAGAAAAAACTGAAATGGATATTTTATATCATAAAATGATAATGACAATCGGTTTTGATGAAATAGAAAGATTTTTGCATGTACCAAATTTGACAGAAGAACAAATAGAAAATTTTAGTACGAGTTATAAAGAAAAATTTAATGAAATGTTTGAAAGGGCATATAAACTAAAGGGAGAATTAAATGCAGTAGTAGAAATATTTAGATTATTTAGTTTTATAAAATATTCATTTAATGGTAAAAATATACGTTTTGAAATATTTAAGAATATAAATAAAAATTTAGAAGAAGATAATGATTTAACTTTAGAGGAATTAATAAAAAAATCAATAGAACAAAGTCAGTTAGGATTTGATGATACTGCATTTTTGCAACAAATTGTTGATAATAAAGGTTCAATAATAGCTAATTTAGCAGATGAAAGATTGCAAAAGGTTGATGATAAGTTAAATCAGAAAATAGAAGAAGCAAACATTGATTATTTGGTAAGAGAACCAGTAAAAGTAATTATAGAAAAAATAATTAGAAAAAATATAATAAGCAATGATGGAGCTTTAAAAACTGATGAAGTAATAGAAGAATTAAAAAATGAAATAGAGAAAAAGAATCAAAATGGAAATAATATATATTCACCCCATATTAGAAGTGCTAAAAATGAGATAATAGAAATAGCAGAAAAATTTTTAGAAAATGAAAATGTCCAGATGATGCTTTCAAAGACAATAATTGATATTTTAAGAGAAACTAAAGAAAAAGTTGGACAAGGTTGGATTAGAAAGCTACAAGAAGTACCTTTAAAATTAAATAAAAGGGAATATGATAGCTTAAAAAGAAGATTAGGAATAAATGTAGAAGCAGAGCAGTTATTGGTAGTAAAAGATAATATACAAGAAAAAGAAGCATTAAAAGTGTTATCACAAATAGATATACCAGATGTTTTAACAACTCAAAAAGTAGAATTAATGTTTTCAAAAGTTGAACCTCCTTATTTGGAGGAATTTAAAAAATACTATAAGCAACATAGAAATGAAATATTGAGTAGGCCAGAAGTATATTCAAAATTTTCAGAAATCCACAATAGGTTTCAAGAAATTATAAATAGTGAAGAACTTATGACTACATATGAAAGTGGAAAGTTAACTGTAGATAAGTTAATAAAAGCTTTATTTATAAAACATTATGAAAATGTTAAAGAGGGAAATGATAGATTAGCTAGAGTAGTATCGAATTTGGGATTGAGCCAAGAAGAATTTGATAAGATTCAAGAAATATATGAAGTAACTAAAAAAAGAGAAGGAAGTAGTATACCTTATCCATCTGTAACTAAAACAAAATTTAGAGGAAGAATGTTAGGAGCAGATGAATATGATAATATAGTATCAGGTAATAAAACAACATGTTGCCAGAGAACAGGAGATTGGGCAGAAGCTTCTGCAGAACATGGTTCAACAGAAGAAAATGGTGGAATATTTGTAGTTGAGGAATTAGATGAAAAAGGAAAAGCTAGAAGAATAATAGGTCAATCATGGACTTGGAGAAATAATTCAAGAATATGTTTTGATAATATAGAAATAGCAGAGGGCATACGTCAACAATTAACTGTAAGTGAAGAAAAGGAAATATTAGATATATACATAGAAGTAGCTAAGAAAATGATAGAAATAGATGAAAAGACAATGAGCAAATTACTAAATAGTGGAGAAATTACTCAAGAAATATATGATGTATGTGTATTAAAAGAGGTAACAGTTGGATTAAATAGATATAATGATTTAGGTGAATTGGAATATAGGACAAAAACAGGAGAGTTAAGGGAAACATCAGAGATAATTTTACCTAAAGAAGTGGATAAAAAATATGAAGGTTTAAAACAGAAGAGGACATTATGGTTAGATTCAGTTGAAAAACAAATTGTACTGTATGAAATGGAAAGAGAAAAAAAGAAAGAGATAGCTAGAAGAATATTAGCTAAAGGAGAAGACCAACAAGGAGATGTTTCTTTACCATTTATATATAAAAATCCAAGAGAAGTATATAGATATAAATTAGATGATTTAACAAAAGTTGAAGTGGAAAAAATTAAGAAAATTGAAGCGATAACTTTTAAAGAGGAGCAACAAGTTTTACAGGATTGTAAATATGCTACTGATGTTGCACAGGCTGAAAAGATAAATCCAGAATTATCAGAAGTAATAATAAGTAAAAACGGAGATTGGTATATTATAGGAGAAGAAACTGATAAAGAATATTATATAGCAGATTTAGCAATGATAGGAGGTGTAAATTCTCAAAAAAATACTGAAATTAGTGTAGATGCTAAAAGGTCAACATTTGAAATGACTGAAGTACTTTATGAAAAATTATTAGAGATGTCTGAAAAAGATAAATTGGTGCGATTTGAAGCAACAAGAGATACTTCATATAGAAATATAACTAGAGCAATGGAAAAGGGATTGTTAGAAGTAATTGAAAATGAAGAAGCAGTATTTGATGATACGGGTATTAATATGAATATTATGTCTATAAAACCAAATGCAGAGAAAATACGAGAAGAATTAAAGAAAATAAAAGAAGTAACGAGTAAATTAAAGAAAAAAGAAATGCTACAAACAATTCCAAAAAATTCAGATGAGAGGTAAAAGTAAAAAATGTATATGTACCTTGTGGTTGAAGCAAGAAAGGAATGAAATTTTTTATGAGAAAGAACGAGGATACTAAAACTTGTCGGAACTATGTTAAAAGAAGCGCGTGAAGAAAAGGGACTAACTATAACAGAGCTTGTATATGAAATAAGGTCTGAAAAAGTTACTAAAAAAACTATTAAAAGATGGGAAGAAGATAAAGAATTTCCTAATTTAGAAATGATATATAAATTATCTGAAATATTAGAATTGAATCCTACAGAGTTATTAATTTTTAGAGATAGAGCAAGAAAATTGTTTTGGAGAGCTACTGATCAACCTAAGGATTCTAAAGGACTTTCGGAAAATTTTAAAGAAAATTTGTATTATGGGTTTCAAGCTGGTTCAAGAATTTTTATAATTGTCTTGGTGGCTGTTGTAGGAGCTTCAGCAATGGGGTTTGCTACTAAAGTATATAATGATGGTACAGGAAGATTTATAAATACGGTTTCTGATGCAATTGATGAGGGAATAAATGAAACTAGTAATTCGTCAAATGAGGTAATAAATTCAAATAATAGCACTTTAAATCAAAGCAATAATTTGGAAAATGATGAATATATATCAAATGTAAATTAAGTTTAAATAATATAAAAAATCTTTTTTGTAAAGGAAAGTGTAGTTATGGGTGAAAAAATTAAAAAATGTGGTGAAATATTTAGAGAAGCACGTGAAGAAAAGGAATTAACTATTAATGATGTGGCATTTGCATTAGATAAAGAACAAGTTAAATTATATGAAAAGAGAATAAGAAGTTGGGAGGCTAATAGAGATTTTCCTGAATTGGAAGAACTATATAAACTTTCAAATATAATAGATATAAACCCATCAGAATTGCTAGAGCATAGGGAAAAATTTAGAAAAAGTTTTACTAAAACTGAAAAAGAAATGCACACTCCGAGTCATCAAACAGATGATTTATCAGAAATGATGTATATTATTACTAGAGTAATTATAAATGTTTTTTTGGTTATAGCAGCTTTTATATTTGTTAGAGGAGTTATTGGGCTTACAAATGCTATTATGGGAAATGGAGATAAACTTACTGAAAAAGTAGTTGTTAGAGAGATAGATAGGGAAGTAAATTCTACAAGTAATGAAGAAAATACAATAGAAAATAATATGACAAACAATATATCAAATGATATGGCAAATAATATAGTAAATGAAGTGGCTAATGAGATAGTAAATAATTAGACTCATGGTACAAATTTTATTAAAACTATTGATTTTTTTTAGAAAAGAAAATAAAATATTTAAGAAATTATTAAGAAGTTTTTCATAATAAATAGGAGGTAAAAAATTGGTTATCTTATTAGATGCAATGGGAGGAGATAATGCACCTAATGCAACAATAAAGGGAGCTGTAATGGCTTCTAAAGAAGTTAAAGCAGATATATGTTTAATAGGTGATGAAAAGATAATAAATAGTAAGATTAAAGAATTTTACGGCAAAGATAATATATCAGAAGTAGCAAATAATTTAAAAATAAAACATGCTTCTGAACAAATAGAAATGGAAGATACTCCAACAATTGCTATAAAACATAAAAAAGATTCTTCTATGGTTGTGGGTTTCAAAATGCTTAAAGAAGGCGAAGGAGATGTGTTTATTTCAGCTGGAAATTCAGGGGCATTACTTACAGGAGCAACTTTATTGGTAGGAAGAATTAGAGGAATAGATAGACCAGCGATTGCGGCTATGCTTCCAGCAGATGGAATTAAGGGATTACTTCTAATGGATGCAGGTGCAAATACAAATTGTAAACCTATAAATTTATTGCAATTTGCACAAATGTCATCAATTTATATACATAATACTTTTGGGATAGAAAGACCACGAATTGGTTTGCTAAACATTGGTACAGAAGAAACAAAAGGAAATGATTTATGTAAAGAATCATATTTATTATTAAAGGAAAAAGCATCAGAGTATAATATTAATTTTGTTGGAAATGTAGAGCCTAAAGATTCATTTTTAGGTGAAGTTGATGTTTTAGTTACAGATGGATTTACGGGAAATGTTTTGTTAAAATCTGTTGAGGGAATAGGAAAATTTGTTAAGAAAACATTAACAGATAGCTTAACAGGGAATATATTTAAAACAATTTGTGCTGTTCCATCATTACCAGCTATTAATGATTTTAAAAAGAAAGCAGACCATAGAATATATGGTGGAGCACCATTTTTGGGAGTTAAAAAACCAGTTTTGAAAGCACACGGAAGTAGTGATGAACTTGTGTTTTATTATACTCTAAAACAAGCTGAAGGTTTTGTAAAAGGGCAATCTGTAGAAAAAATGACTCAAGAATTTGAAAAAATTAATAATAAAGAATAAAATTTTACTAAAAACACTTGACATTTTTACTAACATATATTAAAAATAGAATATGTAATTTATTAAGTTAATTTTAGGTAGATAAATTTCTATCAAATAATAAAGGAGGTATTACAACATGAGTACTGAGGAAGTTTTTGAAAAAGTAAAGGCAATTATAGTTAATCAACTAGGTGTTGCTGATACAGCTGTTACAACAGAAGCATCTTTTATAGATGATTTAGGAGCTGATTCTCTTGATATAGTAGAGTTAGTTATGGCTTTAGAAGAAGAATTTGATATGGAAATCCCTGATACAGATGCAGAAAAAGTTGTTACAGTAGGGGACGTTGTAGAATATATAAAGGAAAACGTTTAATATTGAATTTTTAGATAAAGATATTGCTATAAGCAAATGTAAAATAAAAAAGACCTTAGATAAAGTATATTTTAATTATATTTTATCTAAGGTCTTTTTTGTAGAAAAATTATTTTTTATAAAATTTATACGGTGCACAGAAATTCTCTTTCGAAAATTCTGTGCACCGCTCCCCCCTCAAGAGAGGGGGGATAAAACAAGGAGGATCATGCTATGTGTACACCGACATAGCGATATACCGATTTCGGTATAACTGCCATGTCCGATGTACAGATTCCCACAATAATTGTCTTCCCCGCGTACTGGGAGAGATCGATTGTTGTGGTCCAGCCAGACTGTGATGTCATGAACACCTCTTGGTACATATTTGTACCTTTTTTGTTCATGACAAACAGTCGAACCCGACTGGTGTTACTAGAGTCGACTGATGCCTTTACTTCCAATGATTTGGAAGTTTCGACATCAATTTGAAATCTATTCTTAACGGCTTCTGTAGGAGTTTCATAACTCCCAAGCTCTGAGCCGTTAAGAATAATGGTTGCATTGGAAGGAGGATTTTGGTTGATTATATCGTTCTCATCTAAGAACTCATCAACGTTCTCCTCAACAACGGCAAAGTTGTCGTCAGTCCAGAAATCAACGATTTCTTGAACTTTTCCGGCAACTCCGCCATTGTTGCCACTGTTTCCGTCGTTGCCGTTGCCACCGTCTTCCGAATCTGGTTCAGCCTTCGGCATAGCTGGAACCGTAAAGGCAAAGTAGCCTTTATTGATTCCTTTGCCGAACTTTCTGTCCAGTTCGGAACCGTTTCCAAACTCAGCAGTAATTAAAACAGCTTCATTATCAAATGCTTGTGCATTGATAATGTATGCTGTTCCATCATCACTGACGGAAACGGGTGGGTTTCCACCAAGAAAGCCTGTTACTGATGACTTTACGCCATCAATCAGGTTCCTGGATGAAAAACTGTTATTAGTTACGATCCCTGTTACTGTAATTTCGACTGTGTCGAGATCACAGGACAGGGCATTGTTTGCCTCTGTTAATACCAATGCAGAGGCATTGGTAATGGCCATGTCTTCACTGGCGTACCAGTTAAAAGACATGCCATTTATTTCGGCAGAGGCTGTACCTTCTGCTATCTGTTCCGGACCATAAATGGCCGGAACATTAACGACCGTGTCCTGCCTTCCACATCCGGTAAGCAGAAAAATCATTATTGTGGCGAAAAGCCACCGACTTGTTTTTCTCATTTTTTCCTCCTCTTTCTCGCCCACATTTGGGCGGAATAAATAATATTTGTTCCCACAGTTACATTATAATTATATCAAAATTTACATAAATTGTAAAGCTAGGAATTTTTGAGTTTTGGAGTTTTTTAAGTTACGAAAAAGATTTTATAGTTTTCAATAAGTTTTAATATATTTTGAAGTTATGGTTTGTGGGGACCGTTTTAGAAAATGTTATAAACGTTAGTGAATTACATTTTCTTAAATGGGGAGAATAACTTAAAAAATATATTAAAACTTTGTTAAATTATTATGAAGAATTAAGTTAAAGAAAAATATATGTTTTATTCGTACTCTCAACAACGCACAGTCTGTATAATTTAAAAAACACCAAAACTCAAAAAGCATTTTAATTTAAGTGCTTTTTATATTTAGGCTTAAATGACAATTTTGCTTGAAATACTTGAAAAATTTGAAAAATAGTATATAATAAATAAGTATTATATTATCTAATAAATAAAATGAAAGGAAAAATTTGTGGAAAAAGATTTAAAAAAATTTGAGGAGAATATACGGATATTCTTTTAAAAATCACGAGCTTTTAAAAACTGCACTTACTCATACATCTTTTGCTTATGAACATAAACTTGAAAGTAATGAACGATTAGAGTATTTAGGGGATAGCATTTTAGAATTTGTAAGTAGTGAATATTTATTTAAAAATTACAAAAACCTAAGTGAAGGAGAAATGACTAAAGTTAGGGCTTATGCTGTATGTGAGGATAGTTTATATAAAATAGCTGTAAAGCTTAATTTTAGTGATTTCTTGTATTTAGGAAAGAGTGAAACGTCTGAAAATAATACTAAGAAGGCTATTTTAGCTGATAGTGTAGAAGCCGTTATAGCTGGTATTTATTTAGATTCTGGTTTAGAAAAAGTAAGAGAATTTATTTTGGAAAACATAAAAGAACAAATAGAATTTGCAAGTCATAATGTAGGTTTAAAAGATTATAAAACGGTTTTACAAGAGAGATTACAAATACATGGTGATGTAAAAATAAAATATACAATTATTGGTGAGAGTGGTCCTGACCATGAAAAAATTTTTACTGCTGAAGTAGAGTGCAATAGTAAGAAACTAGCAAAAGGAAAAGGTAAAAGTAAAAAATTAGCAGAAATGGAGGCAGCAAAAAAAGCATTAGAAGTTCTTAAATAGGGAGGTGTATCATGAAAAAACAATATATAATTCCAATATTTGTGCCACATTTAGGTTGTCCAAATGATTGTACATTTTGCAATCAAAAGAAAATTAGTGGTCAATTACAACCTGTGACAGAAGATGATGTAAAAGATACAATAGAATACTATTTAAGTAATTTTAAATCAAATGATATGTATAAAGAAGTAGCTTTTTTTGGTGGAAGTTTTACAGGAATAGATGTTGAAACTCAAAATAAACTATTAAATGTTGCTTATGAATATGTAAAACAAAATAAAATTGATGGAATTAGAATTTCTACAAGACCAGATTATATTGATAAACCTACTCTTAAAAGATTAAAGAAATACAAAGTAAAAACAATTGAACTAGGTGTACAATCATCAAATGATTATGTACTTAAGAAAAGCAGAAGGGGTCATACTTTTGAAGATGTCATTAGAGCTTCAAAGCTTATTAGAAGATATAGATTTAAACTTGGGCATCAAATGATGGTAGGAATGCAAGATAGCAGTAGTTTAGATGATTTAAAAACTGCAAAAGATTTAGCTAAGTTAAAACCTAAAATAGTAAGAATATATCCGGTTTTAGTAATTAAAGATACAGAACTAGAAAAAGAAATGAAAGCTGGTAGATATGAGCCTTTAGAATTACATCAAGCTATTGAGAGATGTAAAGAAATTACATATTTTTTTAATAGTAAAAAAATAAATGTTATTAGAATAGGACTTCAAACTACAGATACAATTTGTAGTCCAGATAAAGAATCGAGTGAAGTGGTAGCTGGACCATATCATGAAACTTTTAGGCAATTAGTTGAATCTGCAATTTATTATGATTCAATTGTTGAAAAAATAAAGAATTTGAATACAAATGTAAAAGAAGTCGAAATTAGTGTTAACCCTAGAGATGTGAATAATGTTATTGGATATAAAAGAGAAAATATTATAAAATTAAAAGAAATGTATGATGTGGATATAAAAGTTACACAAAGTGAAAAATGTCCTGAACATAAGATGCACATAAAAGTTTTGAAAAAATTTAAAGATTTTAAAGATGATAAAGAGTATATAAAATAAAAATTCGCTTTAGTTTTATAAAGCGAATTTTTGCATATTTGGTTCAAAAATAAAAATACTAATATAAAGAGTTTAATATGCTTAAAAAATACTTAGATTAGGGAGTGTATTTATTTGAAAAATATATTAAAAGATATTAGTATTATAATAGTTGGTTGTATATTTGCTTCATTTGGTACTGCATGTTTTTTGCTTCCAAATAAATTATCTAGTGGTGGATTTTCTGGAATTGCAACAGCAGTTCATTATCTATTTGGTTTTAAGATGGGAACAATAATTATTATATTAAATGTTCCAGTATTTATTATTGGTTTTTGGAAATTAGGTAAAGTTTTTATGGGAAAAACAATTATTGCAACATTGCTTTTTTCATTTTTCATTGATATATTTGAAAAAATTAAACCATTTGTATTTGATAATTTTTTAGCTAGTATTTACGGCGGAATTTTAATAGGAATAGGTTTAGCATTAGTTTTTAGAGCTGGTGCATCAACAGGAGGTTCTGATTTAATAGCAAATATAGCTCAAGCGTATAATTCACACATAAAAGTTGGCCAAATACTTGTGATTTTAGATTTTTTGATAGTATTAGGAAACTTAGTTGTTTTAAAAAATATAGAGATAGGTTTGTATTCATTTATTGCAATATATTTAGATGGAAGAATGTTGGATTTATTTTTTGAAGGAATTAATTTTAGTAAAATGATGTATATAATTTCTGACAAATCTGAACAAATAGCTGAGCTTATTAATTTAGAATTAAAAAAGGGTGCGACAGGTTTTTATGGGAAGGGATTATATGCAAATAAAGATAAATTGATAATTATGTGCGTTACAAAGAGAAACAACATAGTGAAAATAAAAGAGGTAGCAAAGCAGATTGATAAAAATGCTTTTATAATTATAACAGATGCAAGGGAAGTTTATGGACTGGGATTTAAGTAAAAAATTAGTTGAGTGATTTAGTTTTATAATATTTTAAAGTAATAAAATTATTATAAAACTAATTTATTTTTTAAAATGTCTAGATTTTTTTTTATTATTATGTTAATATATATAATATTAATAAGATATTCGGGTGTCGCCAAGCGGTAAGGCATCGGACTCTGACTCCGACATGCGTTAGTTCGAATCTAACCACCCGAGCCAATGAAGTTTCTGTTCTAACTTTATAGAACAGAAGATATAAAATCAATCAGTTAATCTGTATTGAATTAAAATAAATTATTAAAAAACATTAAGTTTTTTTAAAAAAGGAATGAATTTTAAAATGAAAAAGAAATTAATTTTAATAGTTTTATTAATATTTATCGTAATTGCTTTAATGATTTTTATATTTCATATTGATAAATACAATACAGAAGAAGAAAATAAAGTAAGTTCTAGTTCAAAAGAAGATGAAGAAAAAATTAAAGAAGAGCAAGAGCTAATTGATGTTTTTAATAAAAATTGTAAGATAACAGTTTATTTAAATTCAGATGTCTCAGATGAAGAAGTCGAAAACATTAAGAATGAATTAAATAAAAAGAACTACATATCTAGTATTGAGCTTATTAGTTCAGAAGATGCTTTAGAAGATTTAAAAGGAAGATTTTCTGATAATGAAAATATTTTTGAAGGAATGGAAGATGTTTTACCAACGTCTTATGAGTTAAGAATAAAATTTGAAACAATTGAAGATGTTATGAATGATGAATATATTGAAAAAATTAAAGAAGAACTAGAAGAAGTTAGTAATATTAAAAAAGTATCATCAAATGATGAAACTATGAAATCTATTTATGAAAATTATGGAATTGAAGCTTTGAAAGATGCTTTAGAAAATGGTCCAGATAGTTTGCAAAAATATGAAATAAAAAATAATGCAGAAAATAATACCTAATAAAAAATAGTAGAAAATTTCTTTTGTAGATGTTATAATATAAATGTAATTATTTATAGGAGAGTGAATTTATATGATGCATGAATTTGTTACCTATGCAGATGGAACATTAGTAGTTTCTTCTGATATTCGTAAAAAAGAAAATGGAGAAGAATATATTATTGTTTCATTTGAAAGGCCAATGGAATATGGATTCGATACAGTTGTATTTGAACTTCCTAGTTATACTATTGTTGAAAGAGAAGGAAATTTTTCAGATGATGAAGTAGCTTTATTTAAAACAGTTGTAGAACGTGGAGCAGGTTACTTTTTTGATATAGCAAGAGGAGGCGAAACAGAAAGTGCCTAATTTATTTAAACATAAACAAATAATAAGATGAAAAAAATCAACTGTAATGGTTGATTTTTTTTGAACGAAAGAAAACAAATGTTATTAGCAATGTTTAAGTTTCGGTTTTTTATAAGCATACTAAGTTACGAAAAATATATGTTTTATTCATTATCCCAACTGCGCACAGTCTGTAAAATTTTAAAATTCTGTGGAACATAAAATTTAACAGACTGTAGCTAGTCGGTCCCCACGAAGCTCATTCATAAAACATATATTTTTCGTAACTTTTGTATATTATAAAAAACACCGAAACTTAAATTAGCAATGGTATTGATAAAAAATGCAAAAGTTGATATAATAGCAAAAATTATGTTGAAGGCTGGATTTTATAAATGATAAAAAATATTGTATTTGATTTAGGAAATGTAATATTAAAAGATAGTCCATCAATTGTTTTAGAAAATTCAAAAATATCGAATGAAAATTATCAAATTATCAAAAACAGATTTTTTAATAACTGGAATGAATTAGATTTGGGAAATGAAACTTTAAAAGAGCATTTTGATAATTGTGGATTTGATTTTTATGTAGATGAAAATATAAAAGAAATTCTATTAAATTATTACAAATATCGACCTTTCAATAATGAAATAATTGAATTGATGAATAATTTAAAAAGCAATAAATACAACATTTTTATATTATCAAATAATAATAAAGAAGCTTATGAATATTTAAAAAAATTGCCAATATTCAAATCTGTAGATGGTTGGGTTGTTTCATGCGATTATCATATTACGAAACCAAATAAAGAAATATATATTAAATTATTTCAAGCATTTAATATTAGACCAGAAGAATGTTTTTTTATTGATGATAAAGAAGAAAACGTTAATATAGCTAAAACACTTGGGATGAAAGGATTTGCTTTAGATATTAAAAATCATGGTATGGATAAATTAAATAAAAGTTTAAAGGAGAATAATATAAATTTTATAAGTAAGATAGTATAAAAAATGTATTGATAGGAGCTTTTAAGTAAACTGAAAAATAAGGGGGGAAGACTAATGTTAAAACTAATAAAACCATGTAAAGAATACTATACACAATATAAAGAAATGATGGACGAATGGAATATGGAAGGTTCGAGGATTGCCCCTTGGCCATTACACTTAAAATATCATACAGAAGAATTATTTGAGGAAATGTTAAATAAAGTGCAAGAAGCAGAAGATGGTAAAAATTTAGGTGAATTTGCTTCATCAACTACATATTGGCTATATGATGATGAAAAAGATATTTTAATAGGAGCGTCAAATTTGAGACACTACTTAACAGAAGATGGTTTAAAATTATGGGGACATATCGGTTATGGAATTAGGCCATCTGAGAGAAGAAAAGGTTATGCAACAAAATTGTTGGAATTGATTCTTCAAGAAGCAAAAAATAAGAATATAAATAGGGTGTTACTAGGAGCATATACAGGAAATGTAGGTTCATGGAAAGTAATGGAAAAATGTGGAGGAAAGCTGGAAAATATTGTAATAGAAGAAGAAACGGGATTGCCAGTTAAGAGATATTGGATTAGTTTAAAAAAGAGATATGCAGACAGGCATGTAGGTGATGAAGCTATTCAATCTGATTTTAAAAAAATATCAGTTCAAGATGATTTCTTTAGAGGAGATGTATGTTTTTATAAGTTCAATGATGTAAAAGATAAAATTATTATACCAAGTGGAAAAATTATAGCTGATAATAATTATAAATGGTTAGAATTTTATGATTATTCATCAAGACTAAAATTAACAGCGATTTATGATGAAAATGACGAAATCATAGAATGGTATTTTGATATAGCAAGAGAAATTGGTAAAGATAATGGAGTTCCATATGAAGATGACATGTATCTTGATGTTGTTGTAACTCCAAGTGGAGAAGTTATTTTACTAGATGAAGACGAATTAAAAGATACTTTTGATAAAAAAGAAATGACAAAAGATGAATATGATGGTGCGTATAAAATAGCAAATGAATTGATGAAAAAATTAAAAGGAAATAAAAACAAATTGCAAGAATTTACGGATAATTATTTGAAAAAATTTTTAAAATAGAATTGAACAATAAACACAATTTGTTAATAATGGAAAATAATTATAAGGATTTATTAAATGGAAATAAAAATAGAATATTTTGTACATGGAACTACTGTAGATAATGCTACAGGAAAATGTAGTGGATGGAAACAAGTTGAATTAACGGATTTAGGGAAAGAAAGGGCAATTAATTTAGGCAAAATACGTAATGATTTACATTTAGATGTGGTATTTACATCTGATCTTATTAGAGCCATTGATTCTGCTAAATTAGCATTTCCAAATATTAAACATATTCAAGATAAACGATTAAGAGAGTGCAATTATGGAGATTTAGATGGAAGAGAAAAAGGTTTGATTATATATGAAGAACATATTGATAAACCATTTCCAAATGGAGAATCTTTAAAAGATGTAGAAAAAAGAGTAGCTGAGTTTATAGAATTTATAAAGAAGAATTATGCAGGAAAAACATTAGGCATAGTGTCACATAGAGCTCCACAGTTAGCTTTTGAAGTACTAACCAAGAAAATTTCTTGGGAAGAGGCAAATAAAAATGATTGGCGAAAAACTGGAGCATGGCAACCTGGTTGGCAGTATGTGATAGAGGTTAATTAAGAAATAATAAGGAGAGAGAATATGGGAAACCTTTCGTTTGGAATTGATTTAGGAATTGCATCTTTAGGATGGTCTGTTGTTGATTTAGATGATGATAAAATAATAGATAAAGGAGCTCATTTATTTAAAGAAGCAAATAAAGCTGAAGATAAAAGAAATTCAAGAGGTTTCCGACGCAGAAGAAAGAGAAAAAATCACAGATTAGAACGAATATATCAGGTTTTACAAAATAAAAATATTTTTTTAAAAAATACAATAGAAGATAATTTATTAGATTCTAGAATAAAGGGACTAAAAGAAAAAATTGAAATGCAGAGTATTGTAAATATAATATTTTATTTTGCCAGACATAGAGGATATATTCCTTATAAAGATGAAGATGAAAGAAAAAGTGAAATTGTAGACAATCTTAGAGAAAAAGGATATTTTGCTTGTGAAATTCAAAAAGAAATTTATGAGAATTATGGGCAATATCGTGGTGATGAATTTTTGATTCAAAATTCAGATTACATAAAAGAGTTAGATAAAATTTTAGAAGAGCAAAGTAAATATTATTTAGAAATTGATAGTAGCTTTATAAATGATGTTAAAAAAATAATTACTTCTAAAAGAAAATTTTGGGAAGGTCCAGGAGGTCCGAGAGAGGATCAATTAAATAAATATGGAAGATATAGAACAATTGAGGATTTAGAAAATTATAGAAAAGATAATAACTATCATAAATATTTATTTGAACAATTAATTGGAGAATGTAGTGTTTATAAAGGCGAGAAGAAAGCTTCTGCATGGAATTATCATTCAGAATATTTTAATTTTTATAATGATATTGTAAATTTAAGAATTAATTGTCAAAATTTAGATGAAACTAATTCAAAATATTTTGAAAAGGTTGATTCAGAAATTTGTAAATTAAAAAAAGATTCTATAATGAAATTAAAAGAAGAGGTAGAAAAAAGTAAGAATGTAAATTATCAAACATTATTTAAAAAACTTTTTAATATAGATTTTTCTAACATATTTGGATACAAAAAGAATAAAGATGGAAGTCCAGAAATTTCTAAATTTGAAAAAATAAGAAGTATAAAAAAGAATATAGAAGATGAGAAATTGATTGAAGAGCTATTAAGAGATATGGATTCATATAATAAAGCAATTTATTATATACAAATATCTCCTAGTAAAGAAACTAGATATGAAATTTTAAAAGACAACTTGTCAAATATATATAGTGAAAAATTATTAAAGCTTTTATCTAATCAGACATTAGAAAATAGATATAGCAATTTTTCAGAAAAAGCTTTAAAAATTTATATAGAATTAATGGAAAAATATAATAATAATTCCTCTTATATTGAAAGAAACTATAATGATGTAATTAAACCAGATGTAGAGGAAAATTTAATTAAAGAATATTTAGGAAAAGATATAAAAAAAGGTGAATTAAAATATATAAATTCAAAGTATATAGAAAATATTATTGCTTCTCCTGCTACAAAGAAATCGTTAAGAAAAGCTATAAGTATATTAAATAAATTATTTTCTAAATATGGTTATCCGGAATATATTTGTATAGAAAATACAAGAGAATTATTATCAGTAGATAAGCAAAAAGAATATGAAGCTAAAACTTTAGATAATCAAATAAAAAGGAAGAATGCTGCTAAAAGATTAGAAGAACAGGGATTTGAAAAAAATGATACTAATATAGACAAGTATTTATTACTAGATGAAAATAATTTTAAATGTATGTATTGTAACAGAGATCTTACAGTTGGAAATTGTGAAATTGAACACATATTGCCAGTAAGTAAAACAGCAAACGATACATTTTTAAATAAAACTATTTCATGTACACAATGTAATAGTCAAAAAAGTAATAGAACACCTTATGAATATCTAATAGCAGATAATAGATATGAAAGTTTTAAAGAAAAAGTTTTAAAAAATAATAAAATTGTCGAAGAAAAAAGGAAAAATTTATTATTTGAACAAAGTCTAGATAAATATGAGAAGAGTTTTAAAAATAGAAATTTAAATGATACTGGATATGCTACAAATGAACTTGCGAATCAATTAAATTTATTTAAAAAGGCTTATTTAGCTCATAATTTAGGAGAATTTTTAGATTTTAAAGTTTTAAAAGTACCAGGACAATTTACTGGAATTATTAGAAAAAGAAGCAAACTTGATAAAAATAGAGATTTAAAGTATCATCATGCTGTTGATGCAACAATTGTTGCTAATATTCCAAAACTAAAAATAGGAAAGCTAATTAATATGGTTCAAAATGAACCTGATAAATATTGGAAAATTAATGATTTAGAAGAATATAGAGAAAATTTATATGATGAATTATATTTAACTAAATCAATAAGGAAAGAATTGGAAATAGCTGATTATTCAAATACTAGAATTTTACAAGAAATAGTTAAAAATAAAAATGGACAATTATTTGATGCCAATATTCATAAAGTTATTATAAAAAATGGTGATTATTATATAATTAATCAGATAGACAATATATATAATTTATTACCTAGAGATATAGAAAAAAATTTTGATGAGAAAAGATTGTTTTTATGTAAAGATAATAATATTGAATTATATGATAGATTAATGAATATTATTAAAATGTATAAGGATAAACAAGTTAATCCATTTGTTGAATATTGCAAAGAAAATAACGTAAAAGAAGGAGAAAAGTTCGATTATAGAAAGCATGGAATTAGACAAAACAATAATCCTAATAGTTCTGTAGTAATTAGGTTAAGATATTTAGAAAAGGTAAACACTCCATATATATTGAATACTGAAAAATTGCCGAAAAGTAATAAGAAAAACAAGAAGCAAGCTTTATTAATGTATGATAATATAAGTTCATATTGTACTAGAGTTTACAAAAATAAAGAAAATGGTGAATTATATTTTATGCCAATATATAAAATATTTATTGATTCTAATGGAAAAATAAATGAGGATTTACCATATTATAAGGTTGTCTTTGATAAATATGTAAATAAAGATTTTTCACAGATTGAAAAATATAAAGATATATATAATAATGAATATGTCAGGTTTGAAACCAAAAATGGAGAAATATTTGAAGGATTAGTTTCAGGATTTCATAAAACTCTTAATAAAATAGTGGTAAAAAATTGCTCAAAAAGTATAACATCAAGTACTAAAAATATAGAAAAAATAAAATCTGACATTTTAGGTCTTTACAATCTAAATATTTAGTGGTATTATAAATTTGTAATTGTTTACAGTACAATTATGTTTTACATTATTAAGGATTTACAGTTTCTCTATTATAAAAGAGAATACTGTACTAAAAGGAGTCTTGAAAAGGACTCTTTTCTTTTTGTAAAAATGTATGTCTTGGCGTATTGTATATATAACAGATGTAGATAAATTAAGTTTAAATTTAAATTCAATACAAATTATATATGAAGATCAAAAATATTTTGTAAATTTAAATGAAATTGCAATGTTAGTTATAGAGGATTATAAATCTATTATAACTACTAGATTGTTAATAGAGTTAGCTAAACAAGGAATACCAGTTTTAATATTAGCAATGAATAGTATGCCTATTGGTGAATATTTTCCAATATCTAATAATTCCAGAACTTCAAAAAGAATTTCTGAACAAATTGCTTGGAATGAAGATATTAAAAATAAAATATGGACTGAAATTGTAAAAGGAAAAATTAGTAATCAAATTAATACTTTGAAAAAATTAAATATTTTAGAAAAAATTTCATTATTAGAGGAAAATATGAAACAAATAAAAGATGGGGATAAAACTAATATGGAAGGAATATCAGCTAGAATATATTTTAAAGAATTGTTTGGAAATGAATTTATAAGATTTGATGAAACAATTGAAAATTATTGTTTGAATTTCAGTTATCATATTATTAGAACAATTATTAGTAAAGAAATAGTGGCAAGAGGATATATTCCTTCAATAGGTATAAATCATAAAAGTCAATATAATGTTTTTAATTTTGCTGATGATTTAATTGAAGTTTTTAGACCTATAATAGATTATTATGTGTATTTAATTTTAGAAGAAATTCTAAAAAGTGAAACTTTTGAATTAAATAAATCAATAAAAATAAAATTAATAGATATCATAAATAATAAAATTGAATATAAAGGTAAAGAATTTTTAATTATAAATGCAATCCCACAATATATAAATGATGTTGTAAATTTCATTACTGAAAATGATAATAATTTTGAAATTCCTAGATTGTTATGAGAGAATCTTTATATAAACAAGTGAGAGTTTTAATTTTGTATGATTTACCTATGATAGAAATAGAAGATAGAAAAGAGTATGCTAAATTTAGAAGAGATATTCTAAAGCTTGGGTGTTATCTTGTTCAATTTTCTGTTTATGCTAAGGTAATAAAAAATGAAATTTATTATAAATCATTTATAAATAAATTAAAAAAGATTTTACCATCAAAAGGCGAAATAAGAGTAATTAAAATAACAGAGAAACAATATGAAGATATGATTTTTCTCAATGGATCTAAAAATAATTATGAAAAAAGAATTTCTAATGATAATTTGGTGGTATTTTAATGTATTATTTTAATTATGATAATGAAAATTTGTTTTTAGAGAAACATAATAAAATTATTCTTATTAGTTATATAAATTTTTATTATTTTATGAAAAAGTTAAAAGAAATGAACAAAATAGAATTGAATGGTTTAAGATTAACAACCAAAAATACTTTAATAATTGATTTAACATCAATATCTTCGTTAATAAATATATTTAATAGCAATAATAATTTAGTAGATTCGTATATAAAAATAAAACTTAATAATTTAGTTGTTAATCAAGAAGATGATGAAATTTTAAAAAGTATTATAAATAAGTATTTGGAATCCATGTTTGAAAGCAAATTTGATGATATTGATTATATAAAACTATTTAAAGCATATTCTAATTTAAATATTGAAAATGAAAAAAAATTTTTTAAAATGCTTAATTCAATAATAAATAGCGACGAATATGAAGAAATTATGATATTTTATAAAAGAAGTATAATAAATGAATTTAAATTACAAAATATAGAAGAGATAAATAATGAAAAAGTTATTTTATTTGAAATATGTGATAAAGACAGTAAATTAGAGCTTGATGATAATATTTTAATATTTGATAAAGAAATTACTCAATTAAGAGTAGATGATTTCTTTGACTTGATTATAAATAAAAGTCGAAAATATGATGCAAAAAATAAGGATACTTATATTTATTTAATAAATAAAATATTATTTTATGCAATTAATGGAAAAGAGGTTGATTTAGTGAAGAAATATGAAAATGAGATTAGTGAATTAACAGAAATTTTGAATAAAGAATTTAAACTTAAATTTACAGGTGAATTGTAAAAGTAAAATATAGTTTGTAAAACTAAAATAAAATGTAAGATTAATATAAAGAAAATAAGCATTT
>CANRQI010000024.1 GCA_947632835.1 uncultured Clostridia bacterium | reverse complement strand
TAACCATTTGAATTTTGGAAAAAAAAATCTGGATGCTTTTTCTTTAATAAATCCAATTTTGTTCCATATTCTTCACTGGTATATTCATCACAATATGTTGTATATTCCATTTGGAGATATTCCTGTAATATAGCAATACTATTTAATTTTTTTGCACTCATTGCCTTCGTTATTATTCCATTATCTCCTATTATCGCATTCAAAGATACCCCTGCTAAAATAAGCATACTGATTATCGTGTTTTTGTTACGTTATGACGAAAAAAATGAGATTAAAAAGCAAATCATTTTTTGCTCTTAATCTCATTAATATTTTCATTTTACAATTCAAGTTCCGGACACTCAACCCAATCAAATGCAGTTTTATATCTACTATTAGGACTTGTTCTATCAATTCCTATCCAACGCCCTAAAATACCAGACATATTCGATCCAGTACCCCAGACAGACCCATCCTTTTTTATAGCTACAAAAAACCCATTTCCACCAGTAATCTGTACCACATCAGACATTGTATCTATTTTTCTAACATTTCTAATTATTTCAGAATCACTTCTACCAATCCCAATCATATTCGCCCTACCCCAAGCATATAAGTTACCTTTATCTGTTAAAACCAAATAATCAGAAATCATATTTGAAGAAACAACACTTTGAACATGTTCATTTCCCAATAAATTAAGTCCAAATTCGCTCCATGTATTAAAAGTTTTATCCAAACCCGTAGCACCATTAACATGATTTATACCAGTTACCCAAAAAGTTTGACCATTATTGTCAGCCGACTGCGTTATATATGTTTGATATGATTGTGGAAATATTTCAACAATTTGACTAGGTTTTATTTCATTGCCTGTATATAGTGAAGGAACATTACTTGCATTCATTCCTAGAGAATATCCATCATTCCATCCCCAACAATATAATTTATTGTCAAACGTCAAAGCAAATTTATTCGTTGAAGCTGTTCTAATATACTTCACATTATCTAATATTTTTATTGGAATATTATAATTATCTAATTCTTCAAATCCACGTTCTGATTCTAATGGCAAACCAGAAAATTCAATATTTTTTTGAGTACAAACATATAAGCTATTATTATCATTTTCATCAGTCAAAATATATAATCCTGAATTAGTCATCCCATAATCTACAACATTTTCAGTTAAACTATTATATAAATCTCTTGTTTCATCTTTATTCAAATAATCTGTTAATTTCTTAAAATTAGCAATTTCACTTGGTTTATCACTATTTATTCCGTAAATATCTAGCATCTTCTCCCAACACCCATATATCTTTCTGTTTATCAATATAAGCCAAACAATTTAGATATGCTGATGCATGGAACTTTTCAACATTGCTCGCTATTTTTATCCAATTTTGCTTTACAATTTCATTTCTATACATCAGCGAAGCATCATTTGTAATATAATACTTATCACCAACTTTTAGTAAAAATGTCGGATTCTTATAAGCAGAATAATAGTTATAAATAACTTGATCAACTGTTTTTACATTGCTTTTCGCACTAATATCTATTAATTGATAAGATTCTGTCATTGGTGTTATTCCATCATTAATTCCAAAATCTTTGTTTTGTCCAAGACCATATAACTTTCCATCATTCATCAAAATAAAAACTGAACTACCACTTAACATACCAGTAGAAAACATATCTTTAATTTGCGTTACATCAATATCTCCCGCTTCTAAAAAATCATTTATTTTTGTCCATGTTCTAGCAGATAATTTACCAAAAAATGCAGAAGAATAAAAATTTTCAGATGAGTCATAATATACCCAATATTCAACATTTCCTGAAACATCTTTTCTTTTCACAAAGCCAAAATAACAATTAATATAACACTTTTCAACATTACCTGTCTCAGTGCCAAAAAATTGTTCTTCTAATTTTGTAGCACTCACAATATACAACTTCTTATTTTCTGTTAATATAAAATCATAATCACCACTATAATGAACACCAGAACTCACATCTATTATTTTAGAATCAAAAGCTTTTCCATATTTATTATTAAAAATTTCAGTAAATTTTGTTATATATGTGTCTCTACTTAAATCTGTACCATTAAAAATAAAATTTAATTCACTTTTTAAACCAGAAAAATAACATTTTCCATCTTCTGTCAAAGCTAAAATATGATAACCATTTCTAGGATGAGAAGTAATTTTAACTATTTTTTCTGGATTTTCGAAAGCTACTTTAGTAAAACAATCTTGTGAAGTTTCCGTATTCCCAATTCCTAATTGACCATACGAATTCCAACCACAAACATACAATTCATAAGTACCGTTATCTAATGTAACAACAAATGTTGAAAATTCCAAAGGAAATAATTTATATACTTTTTTTCCAAATAAATTTAATTTTATTATATCTCTACCATTATACTCAACTTGTTCTTCTTTAGAAAGTCCTAAAACGTTATTATCATTCAGACCCCAAGCCCATAAATCTTTATTGCTATCAACAACAAAAATTGTTCCATAACCTGGATATATTTTTACATCATTTGAACTAGAGCCAGGTATATTATTTGGCAATTTTATATCTTTCCATATATATGGATTTATAGATTCTTTTTCTTCTTTAGATGAATTTAATAAAAAACCCTTTTCACCTTTTGCGTATAAATCTCCATTATTATATAATTTATATATATTTTTATTTGAAGGATCTGAAATAATTTCGAATCCATATGGATTTTCTACTCTATTTTCTTCATCTACTATATTTCCATTTTCATCTATGTAATTTCCATTTTTATCTTTTAAGTATTTTTCTCCTGCATATTTTACATTATCTCCTCCTCCTGAAACCTCTGCTTGTGCAAATTTTGGTGCTGTTGTTACTCCGTTTGCTACTGCTTTATACATTGGTAAACTATGCACATCTACATTTTCTACTGTATATCCTGATATAGCATATATTATTCCTGTTGTTAAATCTATTATATATTTCTTATCTTCTTCTAATCCTAATTTTTTATTATCAAGATAATATAAATCTTCTACTCCTCTTGGTAAATATAATATATCTCCATTATATTCACTATTAAAACTTTCTGTATCTAGTTTTATAGATGTACTTGGCATAATTCCTGTTTCTGACCATCTTCTATAATATGCTATTTCTCCATATAGCCTTCCATTTTCGTTTATATCTTTTGATTGCACTATTCCATTTGTTGGCATTTCATTATCATCATAATGACTTGTTTGCCATAATTCATAAGCTTCTTGCACTGCCGTCATCTCAGACAAGAAGCTTGCATTTAGTGCTTTCGTTATTATTCCATTATCCCCTATTATCGCATTCAAAGATACTCCTGCTAAAATAAGCATACTGATTATCGTGTTTTTGTTACATTATGACGAATTTTTATCATAAAAAAACCGTACATAAGCCTAAACTTATATACGGTTAAGTAAATTAAAAATTTATAATATAAGAGCAAGTCGCTCCTATAAGCTTATTAACCTTGAACAGCTGTAATTGCTTGTTTTCCACCAACAACTTCTCCATTTAGTTTTACAAATTCTACTGTTGATCCTGTTTTAATATCTAAACTTAAGTCATTTTTTGTATGACCTTCCCAAGTAATATCAAAACTTGCACCATTTTCGTTTCCTGAATTTTGATTTTCAATAAATTCTACTTGATGTGCTTTTGGATTTACTGGATTAAATACTACATCAGATGCAATTTTTACTGTTATAACATCTGTATTTGCTGTGTAAGCTCCTCCACGTGAGCTTAATATTATAACACTTCCATTTCCTGTTGAACCACTTGCAACTCGGTTTGAATCAGTATAAGTATTTGTTTCTGTTGATGTTAATTTTGCTCCACCTTTTATATCTAGGTTAGCAGATACTGTTTCTATTGCTGTTCCACCTGTGTAAGAACCTCCGTTTATTGCTACATTTCCTTTAGCTGGGAAGAATAAACATGTTAGGTTTCCGCTTGAATAAGCTGTAACATTATTTAATTCTACATTTACACCATCATGGTTTGCATTAGTTCCTAAACAATAACTTACTGATTCTATATTTACATTGTTTAATACTACTTTTATTTCTTCATCATTTGAAGGTCCATTTAAGTATAATCCTTCACCTTTTTTAGTATTATTATCTGTTCCTTTTACTTGGCAATTATCTAAAACTAAGTTTCCAGATACTGCTAATCCTCTTTCTTTTCCTTCAATAGTACCATTTTTTATTGTTACTACTGCATCTTTATTTTCACTACGACTCACTGTAACTGCTGCAGTATAAGCATCACTACTGTCTGTAGCTGAAGTAGTTATTTTATGATTATCTAAATCAATAACTGTATCTGTTTTTGGTTTTAAATCTATTTCATTATCTTCTCCAGTTGTAGATATTGTAATATCTGATGTTAATTTTGCATCTGTTATATAATCTTTTGATGCTGATTTATTTAAATCTACTACGCTATCAGCCATCATTGTAACTGTAGCTCCTTCTTCTCTTGTTATTTCTGATTGATTTCCATTTGGAATTTCATTTAATATTAAATTTCCTTTTACAGTTATTTTTACTGTTTTGCTTTGTCCACCAGCAATTTGTCCTTCAACTTTTCTTGTTGTTCCTGCTGGAACTACTAATGTTTCTGCTTCTTCTTTACTAGCTGCTAATTTATTTAAATCTTCTGCTTTTGCAGTAAATTCTGGTACATTTTCATCAATAAATGCTTCTTTTGTTTCATCTAATTCAACTTCATCACATCTATCACATTTTCTTATTAAAACATATTTTTTTTCATCTTTGTTATAAGTAGCTTTTTCTTCCTCTGTTAATTCTCTCCAAGCTTCAAAATTATGACCTAAAGCATCTTCTTTTTCAACATGAGATAAATCAACTTTTCCACAACGTGAACAAGCTTTTGCTTTTTGTCCTCCTTCTGTACATGTTGCTCTATGTAGGTTTACTGCATTCATTTGATCTGCAGTAGCATCTACTGAGTAATCATGATTTAAAGCTGGTAATACTGTTTCTTTTTTATCATTACATACTGAACATATACTTACTTCTTTTCCAGCTTCTTCACAAGTTGCAGGTTTTGATTGTTCACTATTAACTACATATTTATGTCCTGTAACTTTTGTTACTGTTACTTCTTCAGTTCCACATGTTTTGCATCTTCTTCCTGTTTTTCCTGCTTTTACACAGCTTGCTTCTTCATTTACTGTAGCCCAATCATGTGATACTATTCTCTTTTCATTTTGTCCAAATAGAGCATAGTGTTTGTATCCAGCTTTGTAATCTGAATTAAATGTTGTTTTTAAATCTTTATTTGAACCTAAATAACATTTTATATCAAATTCATTACTAGCTTTTCTTCCTTCTCCTTGTCCAAATACTGCAAAATGTACATAGCATAATCCGTTTTGATTTGCATATGCTTTTGCTACATCTGCATTTTGTGCTTTGTAATATGCACAATTATATAATTTTGATCCACTTCTTCCTTCTGCAAATCCGAATTCTAAGAAATGTTGATATGCTCTTGCATAATTTCCTTCTTTAAATTCGTTTAATAAATCCTTATTTGAATTTAAATAATATTTTATATCAAATACTGGACTTCCTTGTCTTCCTTCTCTAATTCCATATACTAAATAATGATTATATAAACTTTCTTCATCTACTGAACCATCTTCTCTAGTATATGCTTCTTTTAAATCATTTGCTGAATTAATATAATAGTCAGCATCGTAAACTACTTGTTTTACTTCTTCATTTGTAGCAGCTTGCGTTTTTACACTCAATACAATAAAAATTGCTGTAACTATTACTAAAACAGCAATCATTCTTCTGAATGTTTTTGAACTCATAAAATTTTCCTCCTTTTATTTTTATAAATTTTTACTTTACATGCCTATTATATAAACCGCATATTAGTTTTTCAATATTTTGTGAACGTAAGTCGTTTTTTTTTTTTTTTTATGTAAACTATTAATGCTTGTAAGTATTGATATGTATAAAAAAATAAGGTAGAAGGACTTTTTTCCCTCTACCTTAAAAATTTACTATTTTTATTTTAGTAATTTTCTGCTTTTATTTCAAAATATGCTTTTGGATGCTTACATACTGGACAAATTTCAGGTGCTTGTTTTCCTATTACTATATGTCCACAATTTCTACACTTCCAAATTTTATCTCCATCTTTACTAAATACTAAACCATCCTCAACATTTTCTAATAATTTTTTGTATCTTTCTTCGTGTTCCTTTTCAATTTTTCCAACAGCTTCAAATAAAAATGCTATATCATCAAATCCTTCTTCTCTAGCTTCTTTAGCCATTCTATCATACATATCTGTCCACTCAAAATTTTCTCCTTCAGCAGCTGCTTTCAAATTTTCTTCTGTAGAACCAATATCTCCACCATTTAACAATTTAAACCATATTTTTGCATGTTCCTTTTCATTATCTGCTGTTTCTAAAAATATAGATGCAATTTGTTCATATCCATCTTTTTTAGCTTTACTAGCAAAATATGTGTATTTATTTCTTGCTTGAGATTCTCCAGCAAAAGCCTCCATTAAATTTTTTTCTGTTTTTGTTCCTTTTAAATCTGCCATGTTCAACCTCCTTAATTTTTTCTTATTTTAATACAAATTTATGAATTTTTCAAGTACAATTTTATTTAAGTTTCGGTATTTTTTTATTAATTTACAAAAAAGATTTTATAATTATCATAACATGTTTTTTAATTCTTCCTTTGAAAAAAGATATTTTTTATTACAAAATTGACAAACCATTTCAGCCTTTTCATCTTCTTCAATAATTTTCTTAATTTCCTCTTTACCAATAGTTATGAAAGCTTCTTTCATTCTTTCTTTACTACAATTACATTCATATCTTAAATTATTATTTCTTTCAATTATTCTTATTTTTTTATCACCTGTAACTTTTTTGACAATATCCTCTAATTCTAATCCATCTTCCAACATTTTTGAAATTGCACCAGCTTCAAAAATTGACTTTTCTAGCATAGAAATATCTTCTTCAGTTGCATCAGGCATTGGTGTAATAATATATCCGCCACTTCTTCTAACACCATCTTTATCAACTAAAACTCCTAAAGCAACTGCTGAATTAGTTTGCTCTGAATTTAAAAAATATGAAGCAAAATCATCAGCTATTTCACCAGAAACTAATGGGCTAATACCAACATAAGGTTCTTTTAAACCAATATCTTTTATAACATTTAAAAATCCTACATTTCCAACTGCACCACCAACATCAAGCTTTCCGAATTCATTTAACGGTAAATCAACTACTGAATTTTTAACATATCCTCTAACTCTCGGTAAATTATCAGAAACTGTAAGCATACTACCAATAGGACCATTCCCTTTTACTTGAATTGTTAATTTATTTTGTTCAGACTTCATCTCACATCCAATAAGTACTGTCATTGTAAGCAATCTTCCAAATGCAGCTGTAACAAGTGGACTTAATCCATGTATTTTTCTTGCTTCTTCAACTAATTCTGTAGTTTGAGTGCAAACAACACTTATTTTTCCATCGTATGCCAAACATTTTATTATATTATCTTTCATTTTAGTCATTCACCTCCTGTCTGATATTATTTTTTAATAAATCAATATCAACATCAGTGTCTGACGTTTCATTATGAATTGTATATTCTGACAAATCTAAATTTAAGAAATCATCAAAATCTTTTTGCGTAACAACATTAAATTGATAATCATATGTTATAGTTCTTTCGGGTTTTTCAGGTTTAGAATTATCAGATGTATTTAAATAATATTCATCTTTTTGTACTAAGCCTGTACTTAATTCAATTATTAAATCATAACATTTAAAAGTTGTTTTCGATTTTCTATATAAAGAAATATATGCACATTCTTTTCTATTATATTCTATTTTTCCTAAATATGAATAAGAATAATTAGAATCATTTATCAATGTTGTATATTTAGAAAAAATATTTGCATCATCTGGCATATCTTGGATTTTAATATTTTTAGTGTTTATTAAGTAATTCTTCACATTTCTAAAATCTATTATATTTTGTTTGTTATTCAAAGAATTTTTTACAAACATATAATTTTTACAAAAATATTTCTTTAATATAAAATTATAACTATTTGTAAAAAAATATTCTTCTTTAATATATAAATTACCGTTTGTAAATTTTTTATTTAAAATATTTTCAATATCATTTCTTTCTAACTCTTTTGGAGAAGTACCAAAACAAATAGTTGTTAAAAGCAATAACAAAATTAAAAAGAATAGAAATATTTTCTTATACTTTTTCTTTTTATATATAACTTCTATTCTTTGTTCTAAAATAGAAGAATATCCTTTAATTTGATTAGACTGTATTAATTCATCTTTATCCACATCAACATTATAAATTAACAAAGCTTTACAATATATCTCTTTTTCTTTTTTAGTTAATATTTTTGAAACTTTATTATCTGTTGCATATTCTATATCTTCTTTCAATCTATTCATGAAAAGCCATATTAATGGATTAAAGATATAAACTATTTTTAAAACTTCACATATAAAGTTTAATACATTATCTTTTCTTTTAAAATGTGTTAATTCATGTAAAAAAATACATTTTATCTGATCATCATTTAATAAATAGAAAGTATCATTGAACATTACTCTTACATTAAAAACCCCAGTTATGCCAGGAACTTTTATATCAGAATTATATAATAGACATATAAAAGAACTTTTTATTTTTAATCTTTTCTTACACTTTTCAAATATTAACTGAAATTTAGGTTCAACAAAATTATTTTTTTCTTTTTTAGAAAATTTGAAAAACACTACTACAAATGCAGCAAGTCCAATAAGCAATACTATAATCCATAATATTACTAGCATCTCAATAATATTACTAGTTTGAAAATTATTAGTACTTATTTGCTCAGAAGTTTTACTTAATTCCTTTTCTTCTAGTTTTTCTACAGCACCATCATTACTCACTTCAATTTTATTCTTTTCTCTATAAGTTAAGCTATCTGTTTGAATATTAAAAACATTATTTGTTAAATTATTCATTTTAGCTTCAATATAAGAATATATAGAATAATTACTTTCAATGTTAATTGGAACAATTAACAAAAATATAAATGGTACCCAAAATAAAATTCTATATTTAGCTGGAATCTTATTTTTGAATACTTTAAGCAGAACTAATATAATTAATCCAACAATTGATGCTTTTACTGACATTTTTACTAATTTTAAAAATATTGTGAAAACTACATTCATATTTTAACACTCCAATAATTATTAATCTTTTTCTTCATCTTTTATATAATCATCTATTTCTTCAGCATCATTTTCCTCTATTTTTTTTATTAAAAATTCTGCATCAACTTTTGATATTCTTTTGTCTTTTACAAAGTTTAACATCATATTCTGAACTGCTCCCTTATATACACTATCTAAAAAGGTATTTCCTTCTTTCCTTAGATATTCATTTTTTTCTATAAGAGGTTTATAATAATACGTTTTTCCATATTTATCTGCCACATATATTGCTTTTTTCTTTACCATGCGTGCAAGCAAAGTTCTTACAGTAAATTCAGATAATTTTTTTTCTCTTTTTACATCTCTTAATATATCAAAAGAAGTAGCCCCATTATTTTGCCAAATTATATGCATTATATAAATTTCTGCTTCTGATAATCTTATCATAATCATCCCTCCTAAAAATAAAGACTGTAAGCTAAACCTACAGTTTAAACTTACAGTCTTCATGAAATCCCCCACTTTAACTTAAAATATTAAACGGCACCAGATCCAGAAATTACTATGCTAAAGGCCAAAGGCCCATCAGCACCTGTTATTACAACAGAGTTTGTGCCAATTGGTAAAAACAAATCTCTGTCCAAAACTCTCGACTTCCCGTCAGCCAGTACCCTATACATAGTTGTATTAACAGACACATATACATATCCGATATGTCCATCAATATACCTTAAGTTAGCAATTATTTCTCCAGCTTCAAAGTAGTATCCTGATACAAAGGAACTTGACCATGTACCATCCGTAACTACTCCGCCTTTGTTGAATAATTCTACTGACGAGGCGTTCGGGGATACGACACCGCCTACAGCAGAATTTTTCTGTGCCTCTTCTTGCCGCGCCTGCGCTTCAGTTGCAGATGCAATGGTAGTTAACGGCCAAGAAAATACCATGCATACGGCCACTAAAACACAAGCCAACCGTTTTTGGAATTTTTTCATAACGGGTATTCCTCCTTTTCAACGGAAAAGCAGGGGATTTCATGCCAAAACAATACGATCTCTCGCCTTTGGCTCTCTTATTATAATACTTTATTATACATTTGTCAACCATTTTTCATACTTTTTTGACAAAAAATGTATTTTTTTGTACTTTTTTAGTGCTTTTTGTCAAAAAAACTTTCAAAAAATGTAATTTTAGTATATGTATTTTAAAATTAATAATAAACATTTGTATTTTATTGATTGTCATTTAGAACCATATTGCTTTGGCTTTTTTTACATATTCTCCCATATAAAAATACATAAATTTTCCATATCTGTAAGTTTAACTTATTCAATTTTATGCACATAGTATATCATAAAAAAATAACAATATAAATACTTTTTTCATTTAAAATTCAGTTTTTTTACACGCTTTTTGTAAAATCTGAAATTAAATTTTTCTAATATTTATATTGTCATTCAATATATAATTCTTTGTATATTCAATTAAATTTTCACATATTAGCTTTAAGTTTTGGTGTATTTTACAATATACAAAACTTACGAAAAATACACGATTTTATAATTTTTTAGAAGTTTTAATATATTTTTTAGTTACGGTTTGTGAGGACCGTTTTAGAAAATGTTATGAACTTTAGTGAATTACATTTTCTTAAATGGGGAGAATAACTTAAAAATATATTAAAACTTTTACAAATATTAAAAATATGAAAAATATATATTTTATGAATGAGCTTCGTGGGGACCAACTAGCTACAGTCTGTTAATTTTATGTTCCACAGAATTTTAAAATATTACAGACTGTGCGCAGTTGGGATAGTGAATAAAATATATATTTTTCATAACTTAATACATTTACATCTTAACTATATTTAAAACATTTTTTATACACATTATTCATAATATCTATCTCCAATGAAATCGTAATCCATAGTCTTTAAAACATTTAAAAAGTCGCTATATCTTGATGAATAGGCAATTGATTTATCATCAGATATATTATAATATTTTCCATATACCTGTTCTACATTATCCATCAACACATTTCCATCATAATCTAATAATTGCATTTTCATATTTTCAGCAAGATTATAATCATTAAAATCAATTACTTCTTTTGTTGTTCCAAAAATGTATACATTTTCTGAAACAAGAGAAGCATCAACAAAATCCCATTCTCCATCAAAAACCTTCTCAAATTTTGAATTAATCACAATGTATTTATTCTTTTTATTTTTTACGATAAACCTATCCTCATTACAAATAAAAATCTCTTTATACACATCTGAAACTATTTTTCCATCTAAATCTATGAAATATATTGTATTATCATTATGATTTTTTATTAATATAAAATTTTCAAAAATCTCTAATATTTGTGCTTTTCCTTTTAAAATCTGTCCTTTTGCTCCATAGCTTGTAAACCAACCTTGCTCCTTTTTACTTATATTATAAAACGGAATTGTTCCATCGCTGTAAATATACAAATAGTTCTCATCATAATAAAGTTTTTCACATTCTAATGGAATAGTAAGTGAACCATCCTTCTTAACCAGTTCATAAGTATCTTTTAAGCCTAAACTAGATTCTTTAACAATAATATCAAATTCTTCATTATAATCATATCTATATGTATATTCATCTGAATCATCTTGATATCTTGGAACTTTATAATTATTACTTGCAGTATTTATTTCATATTGCATTTCATTTTCTTGACCTAAAACATTATAGTATATATCCTCTAATTCCATTATTTTAGCATCGTAATCTTCGTCCATTGTTTCACTTCTATATGTCAAAACTTTTCTTAAATTTTTTAAAATTATCCATGTACTTCCATCTTTACATACCAATGCAATTTCAAAATGCTTATTATACATCTCTATTCTTACAAACGGACTCGCATAATCAAATTCAAAATTAATTACATTTTCTCCTTTTGGATTTATATATCCAAACTTTCCATTACTTTTTACATTTATATATGGTTCTTCTATGTCTAACTCTGTAACATATTCAAAATAATTTTCTCTATAAGCTAATTCATTTTCATTTTCTTTATTCAATATATAAATTCCTAAATGCTGATATACAAAACACATTCCAATAACTATTACACTTAAAACAACCAAAACTCCAATTATTGATATTGCAGTAATACTATTGGTTTCAACCCATCTTTCTCGTATAGTTCCATATAAAATAATTATTGAACTTAAAAAACCAAAAATTGAAATAGGCCATTCTTTAATAAAAATAAAACTAATACTAAATATTGCTAATAAATACCCAGTTTTTCGAATACTATTTCTATTATCTAAAAAATAATGTATTATATTAAAAAAAGTTAATATCCCAAAAACTACATAAATTATTATTTCTAATATATGTATTATTTGATATTCTTGAACAGTTAGCTCTGTTATTTCACTAGGAATCTTCATAGAATATACAACTACTAAAGCTCCGCACTACGAAGTTTAACAAAGCCATAAATAAATTTACGATTTTTCCCCTCATAAATCTCCTTTATATAATTCATTTTCTTTTATATAATCTATTACTCCTTGAGTTAAAATATTTTCAACATTTTTTCCGGTTTGTAAATCATTTCTAGCTTGAGTCGAACTCACGCTTCTTTTGAAATCTATAAAATTAATGTTTTCAAAATTATCATTTATTTTTATATTATCTCTTTTAAAAACTATATATTCTCTACCATTCAATAAATATTCAGGATTTTTCCATTTACTTATATTTAAAAAATTATCTACTCCCATTATAAAAAAATTTTTGCTATCCTTAAACTGTTCATCAATAATCTTAAAATTATCTATTGCATACATTCTCTTTTTTTGATTTTCTTGCATATTTGAAATTTCAATGTTTTCATAATCCATAAACATTTTTTTTAGCATTTCATATCTATGTTTAAATGGAATTAATCCAGATTTCTCATACTTATCTCCCATTGGAATTATTATTACTTTATCTAAATTAATTTCTTTTACTGCCAATTTCACAATTTCTAAATGCGCAATTGTAGGAGGATTAAAACTTCCTCCAAAAAAACCTATCTTTTTCACTATTTTATTTTCCCTATAACTTCTTTATAAATTTCTTCATGAATATCATCAATCGTTCTTAATTTTCCGTTCTTTACACAATTTATTTCATACCATCCATATTTTGAAACTAATGAACAAGCTGATTTATAGCTTTCTTCAAGATGCTTCTCACTACTTTCATGTATGTCTTTTACTTCGGTATGAGAAAATTTATTTTCTCTCTTTTTTATTAATTCCAATGACGTTTCAATCGGCATATTCAAAAAAAATACTTCTGTAGGAATAGGTAACCCAAATAAATTAAATTCAAAATCTGTAACCCATTCTAAAAATTTATTTCTTTCTTGAATATCATCTATTTTTCCTGCTTGATGTACCATATTAGCAGTAGTATACCTATCTGCAAGTATAATACCACCATTTTCATAATACTCCTCAAATTCTTTTTTAAAAGTAGCATACCTATCAACTGCATAAAATGTTGAAGCTATATATGGACTAACTTTTTTAGGGTCAGTTCCAAATTCTCCTGATAAATACATTTTTACTAATGCAGATGATGGACTATCATAATTTGGAAAAGAAACTACTTTATAATCAATTTTATCTTCCTTCAACCTAGCTTGTAATCTTTCAAACTGCGTTTGTTTTCCACTTCCATCTGTTCCATCTATTACAAATAATTTCCCCATTTAAAAACTTTTTCCTTTCTAATCCAAAAAAAGTAAAAACTAATTTTTATATTCTATTAAATAATGGTTCTACATTACTTAATTTTATATTACTTTTTACTGCTGTTATAACTTCCCATGATGGTTTTTCTAATTTTAGATATTCCCTTAATTTTGCACATGCTTTTGGCATAGCAACTTCAAATAAATTAGACAAATTAGCTATAATTACAGCACAAGTATAAATAGTATCATTAAATCCAGCAATATCTTCTTTTTTCTGCTTCCATGGTTCGCGTGTATCATAATATTTATTAGCACTTTCAACCATTTTCATTACTTCTCGCATTGCCTCTCTAAACTCTAATTTCTCTATTAAATTTCCAACCTTCTGATAAGTAACTTTCAATTCTTCTAAAATTTTATCATCTAATTTTCCTTCTGGTAATTCCTCTAAACCCTTAAATTTTAATGTTCTGTTAACTAAATTTCCAAATTTATTTAAAATTTCATTGTTATGAACAGCTACAAATTCGTCTGGTGAAAAATTTGTATCTTTTTTCTCTGGTCCATTACTTATTAAATAAAATCTTAATGAATCAGATGGATAAATATCTAAAGCTTCCAAAGCTGTCATTCCAATACCTTTTGATTTAGAAAATTTTTGATCATTATAATTCAAATATTCTGCTGAAACTATTGTATCAACTAAGTGATAATTTTCTTTTTGTCCTAAAAGAAGTGCATTTAAAATTATACTATGGAAAACAATATTATCTTTTCCATGACACATATAAATTTTATTGTTATTTCCTTCTTTCCAAAAATCTTCCCAACTTTTATTTGAATTTTCACATAAAAACATTGTATCTGTAAGATATCCTAAAACTGCATCTATCCAAACATATAATTTTTTATCTTCATAACCTTCAATTGGAACGTCAACACCCCAATCCAAATTTCTAGTAATTGCTCTATCAACTAATCCTTGCTTTAAATACTTAGCTGTTTCATTTTTGGCATTTATTCTCCATTCATGATTAACTTTTTCAGTATGAGCTTCAATTTGTTTTTGAAATTTTGACAAAGCTAGATATAAAACCTTATTTTCTCTTTGAGATATTTTCGTTCCACATTCAATGCAATTTCCTTGCATTAGTTCTTCTGTATTAGGAACATGTAAACAATTATCACATTGATCACCTTTTGTTTCCTTACCACATTCTGGACATTCAAGTACAATTTCTCTATCTGATAAAAATCTATTACATTTTTCACAATATGGTTCCATTTCTATTTTTTCATAAACATATCCATTATCATAAAGCTTTCTAACTAACTCTTGAACTTTAGCTTTATGATATTCATTATCTGTTTTTGAAAATAAATCATAAGAAAAACTATAACCATCAAACATTTTATTAAATTCTTCATCATAAAAGCTTGAAATATCTCTAGGATTTTTTCCTTCTTTTCTAGCCCTCTCTGTTATTGGAGTACCATGACAATCTGAACCTGATACATATAAAACATTATCACCTTTTAACCTAAAAAATCTTGCTAAAACATCTCCAGAAATTAATCCAGCAATATGTCCTAAATGTAATGAACTATTTGCATAAGGCCATGCACCACCAATTATAATATTCCTTTTGCTCATATAAAAAATCACTCCTATATTTTATTCCAAAACCAACTTAAACTATCGTCATAACTTTTTAATTTTTTCTTTCTAGCAACTAAATCATCAACCCATAAATATGATATAAATGTTAGTAATAATAACACTAAATCAACTGCTATGCAATGATATGTTTGTGAAATTAAAACCTCCTGTGTTGAATCTAAAATATCTAATACAATTGAATGATAAATTAATAATCCTATAATAGCTACAATAAGAAAAATTATAAATATTACACTTTCTGACTTTCTAGATAAAAAAATAATTCCTGCAACAATTAAAGTATATACAATAATCATAATTGGATTTGCTGTATTTAATAACATTTCCATTTTTTTCCTCCTTAGTACATCATTTTTTTTAATACTTGTAAATTTTTAAAATCTTGAATCTCTAGGATTCATTCCAGGATACCACTCATCTTCATCATCTCTTCTTGGTCTACCTTCTTTTCTAAGAGTTTCATCTTTCGTCTCCTCTAATGTATCTATTGTAACTCTTTTTTGATTTGCTAAAACTTCGTATTTTTTATCAATTCTAATTCTTTCTCTCATTGCTGATTTTACTCTTAACCAATTATCCTGTATGTTATCATTTTGATATTCATCTATTGCAGCTTTAAGTCTTTCATTTGCTTCAGCAACTTCTGTAATATATCTCTCACGTTCTTCCTTAAGCATATCATTTTGTTTTCCATTGTTAATATATTTCATTTCTTTAATGTTTCCATTAACATCTAAATAAGTAATATATGAACGCTTTTCATCTTTTCTAAGTGGTCTAGATTCCTCACCATTTCTAATTGGATATTTGAAGTAATCCCTTACTTCCTCAATACTTCCATTATCCTCTCTGTGAGTAATATATCTATCTCCAGTTTCTTTATTTACTAAATAAAATCTTTGCTGAAAACCATAATTAATTCTTACTGCAATTACTTTACCTCTTTCAGACCTTAAATTTAACCCTATATCTTCTTGAATTTTTTCTAAATTTTCAATATTTCTTAAACTAATTTGCTCTCTTTTACACTTAAATCTTTGAGCAAGCATTTCAATTAATTCAGTATTTTTTTCTAATTCTTCAATTTCTTCTCTATTTTTTTCATTTATTTCTTCTTTATCATCTTGCTCTCTATCAACATCATTTTCAGCTTCTAAATCTTCTTTCTTCTTAATGTCTATTATTTCCAAACCTTTTTGTTTCAATTTTTCATCAATTATACTTTTTATTTTGGTCAATCTCACTTCACTATCTTGAATCATATTAGATATATCATCTAAAGAATTCAAATAAACCATTTCTTCAATTTCTTCCCTAGATATTAAATTTTGATTTATGTATTCATGATATATCTCAATTATTGCATCAATTTCCTCTTGTAATTCCTTAGTAGGAATAACTGCATCATCCATTATAATATATAATCCATGTCCATCAGAGTCTATTAATACATTAGCTTCTTTTTCAACTTTTATTTCTTCATTTCCATTTCTAATCTTTTGATTTAATGAAACTGGAATCATATAATAATTCAAATCTTTCTCAGTAGGAATCCTATTTTTTTCACTAAATTGATCTGGATGTTCTTGTTTATATTTTGCAAAATTACAAATTTTATCAAAATTTTCTTCTTTGAATTTCCCATTGCCAACTTCATAAAAAGCACTTTCTTCAGCTAAAGTAATCGCATACAGTTTTTCGAAATCATCAATTTCTACATCTATTTGATTATCACCCACATTTATTATCCTCTCAAAAACAAATTTTACCAAAAATATTATATATATTTTTATTTAAAATTTCAAGCATTTTCACATTTTAGTTTTCACAATTTTATATCTTATTAAATACATTACCTAAAACATTTCCACCAACATCTTCTATATTATTTTTAGCTTTAATTACATCCTCCATTTTAGTTTTTCTTTTATTAATAACAAGTACTGAGAATTTAGCAATTTTTGACATTGCAAGAGTATTAGCATCATCTAAAACACTTCCACCATCAATTATGATTACATCATATATTTTTTCTAAAAGAGCAAGGGCCTCAGCCATTCTTAAACTCTCTAACAATTCAGTAGAATTTCCATTATCTTTTCCTAAAGTTAATACACTTAAATTTTTTATATCTGAATCATTAATATATTTTTCAATAAGCTTATCATTTTCTTCTAAATAAGTTAATAAACCTTTTCCATTATATTTTTTTACTAAATTATTTTTTTCATTTACTAAATCAATAAGTAAAACATTTTTGCCTAGTGCATTAAAAGCTTTAGCTAAATTTTTTGCAACATAAGTTTTTCCTTCATATCTTCTTGGAGATGTTATAAGAATTGTTTTGCATTGATTAATATTAACTCTTAGTAATCTAAACTTATCTTTATTATCTTGTACTGAATTTGGTATTACTGCTAATGTTTTAAGTTTTGAAGTTTTTTCAAGTGAATTTTCATTTTTTACTGTATTATCAAATATTTCAAGAACAATAACTATTCCACATGCAACACAAAAACCTATAGCAGTAATAATAATTGTTTTCTTTATTGAACTGCTTTTTTGTGTAGATGTATCAGCTTCTTTTACAGTACTAAATTCGTCTTTATTAATTAGTTTTCCTGTATCTAACAATGTTATACCAGAAATATTATAAATTTCTTTTAAATCTTGTTCTAATATTTTTGCCAAACTAATTGAAATTTTTTGTGCAATTTCTTCATCTTCATAAATTACATCTATTTCTAATACTTCACTATTATTAATTCTTCTAAAAATAACCATTTTTTCTAAATCTTCTATTTCTAAATCAAGATTTAATTCTTCAATTAATTTTTCAAAATTACTTCTCTTTTTTAGAAGTTGCTCATAAGTAGCAACTAAATTATCATCAATTATTACTTTTTCTTTCAATTTTAAATCAGTTATATTTTCATAGTTTTCTGGAATATCAATATTTTTTTCTCCAACAACAAAGTTAGTTCCAGCTATATATTCTTCTTTAGCATTCAATATTTTTTTCTCATTAAATTCTTTAAATACATTATATTTGAAAAATCCAAAAATCATACAAATAAAAGTAATTATTATAATAAATATTTTTTTATTCCATAATGCAATAAATAATTCTTTTATATCCAATTCTTCTTCCATAATATAGTCCATTCCTTTCCAAAACAAAAACATATTATCTATTATATCATTTTTTATTATAGTTTTCAACTTGTACAAAAAAATCCTTAATATTTAGAACTATTAAGGATTTCTAATTTTTATATAATTACATAATATCATTATATATTATAGTCTGATACCTTTTTATAAGCATATATTGCTGAAATAACTAATGCTATAACAACAAATACTAGAGAATAATTAGTTCCTGTATATGGTAAACCACTTGTATTTGATGTTGAACTAGAATTATTACTGCTATTTCCATAAGTACTTGTATTTGAAGAATTATTTGATGAATTGCTAGATGTATTACCTGAAGTGTTACCTGATGTATTAGATGTATTTCCTGATGTATTGCCTGAAGTATTACTAGAATTATTTGATGTGATTTGTGTAGCTGATCTATTCTCAGATGAATTACTTGATGTATTATTTCTATCACTCGTAATAGTTATTGCTCCTGTATTTGTAGCAAATGCAGCATAACTACAAAATAACATTATTACAATCATAACAACTAAACTAACTATTATTTTTTCTTTTTTCATATTATTAAACCCTCTCCTATTTTTTATATGTTTTACTTTTTTTAATTATCTATATCAGTGTTAAAATATATAGTAAAATTTTAACATCTATTACTATTATAAACCAATATTTCATATAATGCAAGTATATTTTTAGAAAAATTATAAATTTTTATACATTAAATCTAAATAAAACTATATCACCGTCTTGCATAATATATTCTTTTCCTTCAGATCTAACTAATCCTTTTTCTTTTGCATTCACCATAGATCCACCTGATTTTATTAAATCGTCAAAAGAAATAACTTCTGCTTTTATAAATCCTCTTTCAATATCTGAATGTATTTTACCAGCAGCTTGTGGTGCCTTTGTTCCAATTTTAATTGTCCATGCTCTAACTTCTGGTTCTCCAGCAGTTAAGAAAGACATCAAACCTAATAATTTATAACTTGCTTTTATTAATTTATCTAACCCAGCTTCTTTTAATCCAAGTGCTTCTAGCATTTCTTGTTTATCTTCTTTTTCCAAACTGCTCAATTCTTCTTCAATTTTTACACATAATGGAATAACTTCTGCCTTTTCATTTCGTGCATATTCTTGCAATTTCAAAAAATGAGCATTTTTTTCTGGATTTTCAATTTCATTTTCTGAAATATTTGCAACATACAAAATAGGTTTCATTGTTAATAAAAAACTATCTTTTATTATTTCCTTCTCTTCTTCATTTAATTCAATACTTCTTGCTGGCTTTCCTTCTTCTAAATTTTTCTTGATTTTTTCTAATAAATCAACTTCAATTTGAAATTTTTTATCAGCTTTTAAAGATTTTTTTGCTCTTTCTAGCCTTTTTTCTACTGTTTCTAAATCAGCCAAACAAAGCTCTACATTTATTGTTTCAATATCTCTAATAGGATTAACATTTCCATCAACATGAACAATATTTTCATTTTCAAAACATCTAACAACTTGAGCAATACTATCAACTTCTCGAATATGAGATAAAAATTTATTTCCTAAACCTTCACCATGACTTGCACCTTTAACCAAACCTGCTATATCAACAAATTCAATAGTTGCATAAGTTGTTTTTTCTGGTTTATAAATTTCAGCTAGTTTCTCTAATCTTTCATCTGGTACAGTTACCATTCCAACATTTGGTTCAATAGTACAAAATGGATAATTTGCACATTCAGCTCCAGCTTTTGTGATACTATTAAATAATGTACTTTTTCCAACATTGGGAAGTCCTACAATTCCTATTTTCATTTATATTCCACCTTCTTAATATTATGACAAAATTATAACACTAAAATGAATTTTGTCAATAAATTTTATTTTTAAATTTCATCTAAGTTTCTTCGATTTTTTTTATTCTATGATTTTATAATTTCTTCCAAAAGTTTTAATATATTTTTCTTTAACTTAAGCAATTAAAAATACCGAAATTTAAAGCAATTTTTGTTGACTTTACATAATATTTATGCTAAAATATCAAATGTAACTAACTACATACATTTTTTAGAGATTAAGGAGGTATTCAAGATGGAAAAAACATTTTTCATCAAGAAACAGGCAGGAAAAGAAGTTACTAATTGTTTTAGGATCACAGATTCAGCATCTGTACCTGAAGTTGTACGCGATTGCGTTCGGTTCTGCGAAGACGGCTCAATTTTGATTGACAACGTCGACAATAAAACCGAGCACGTTGAACGTTGCAAATGTGGTGAGGTCATCGTTTACGAAAACACCACTGATCTGGCGCTTCCACACGGATGGAACCTCTACGTAAAAGGTAATGCTGCTACAACACTGATGGAAAAAGATGGGAAGTTTTACCGTCTTCCATCTATTGTTGAAGCGCAATTCATCACCAATGAATTTCCAAGTTTCATCCGTGGTGCAAAGATAACGCACAATGAAGATGGAACATGGAGTCTTGACTGCGGATGGGCAATAGTCTCCGGAAAGCCTGGTGATATCTGGGCAAAGTACGGTGTTAATAGTGATGGGAGCATTGATGCAAACATCATTGCAATATCCCAGACAGATACTATAAACGAATACTTTGTTTGTACAGCTGATGGAGAAATTATCGAACCATTGGCTGAGTACATCAAGCATTGAGTTGCACTTCCTGCATCGGCATCATCAAGGTCGTTGTACTAGCTGATGCAAAATAATCTCTTAAAAAATAAAAAAATCAACTCATTTGTTGGTTTTAAAATTTCCCCCACTCATTCGTGGGGGTTTTTCATTTCTCTATAATTTCGAGAATTAAAAAATTTTATTTAATTTTCAGTGTTTTTTACGTTACACAAAAATTATAAAAAATATATGTTTTATTCGTTCTCCCAACCACGCACAGTCTGTAAAATTTTAAAATTCTGTAGAACATAAAATTTAA
>CANRQI010000023.1 GCA_947632835.1 uncultured Clostridia bacterium | reverse complement strand
AGTCTGTAAAATTTTAAAATTCTGTAGAACATAAAATTTAACAGACTGTAGCTAGCCGGTCCCCACGAAATAACTTCGTAAAACATATATTTTTCGTATTTTTTAATTAAATTACTATACTAGTTTAGAAATTTTCATATATTTGTTGAAGTTATGGTTTGTGGGGACCGTTTTAAAAAATGTTATGAACGTTAGTGAATTACATTTTCTTAAATGGGGAGAATAACTTAAAAAATATATGTAAATTTCTTTGTAGAGCAATTAAAAATACCAAAACTTAAATTATATATAAAACTTGCTAATATTTAAAATTCATTGTATAATATTATTTGTCGTATTAAATTTATTATATGGGGTGATAGAAATTTTACTAGCATTAGTTGGAGTAACAGGAGTTGGAAAATCATATTATAAAAATAAAATAGTAGAAAAACTTGGATTTGATAAAATAAAAATTATAACTACTAGAGAAATTAGAACTGGAGAAAAAAATAATGATGATAAAATCTTTGTTACAAATGAAGAATTAAATCAATTGGAAAAGGAAGGTAAGATAGCATATAAATTTGAATTATTAGGAAATATATATGCTTATAGTAAAGAAGCTTTATTTACTGATAAAGATACAGTATTTGAATTGCATTATGCAGAAATATTTAATTTTAAAAAAATATGTCCTGATATCTGTTCAATATATTTAATGCCAAGAGATGTAGAAATTGCTAAACAAAAGTTAAAAGAAAGACATTTAAAGCAAGAAACTGAAAATAAAAGAATTTTAGAAATAGATGAACATTATAATAGAATAAAAACAGATAAAGAATTAACAAAAATGTTTGATTATTTTGTATATAATGATTATAATGAAAAATCTGAACAAGATGTAATTAATCTAGTTCAAAAGTTAGTGAAAGAAAAAGGTAAATAAAATGTTAAAAAAATATTTTTCTTTAGATGAAAATTTTGATAATATAATAGAAAATTCATTAAAAGATAAGAAAATTAATTCGTTAAATCAAATATCAACAGGTTGGACAAATATTGTTTATGAAGTAAATACAGAAAATGGAAATTATTTTTTTAGATTTCCAAGAGATGATTTTTGGATTAGAACAATAGTTAAGGATTGTGAATTTGCAAATTTTATTCATGGAAAAACCAATTTTAATACTGTGGATTTAAAACTATCAACAGATAATGAAAGACCATTTAGTATGCATAAAAAAATAGAGGGAACTGCATTAACAAACAAAATGGATAGTTTATCTAATAATGAAATAAAGCAAATTTCAAAAGAAATAGCAGAGTTTATGTATCAATTACATAGCATGAAGTTTAATAAAAATGAAATTTTTAAAACAAACAATATCGGTTTAAATTTAGTAGATTTTTTAAATGAACTTATAAATATGCATTTAAGTGAAGATGATAAAAAATTTTGGAAATATAAAGAATTTACTCAAAAAGATAATAGTTGTTTAGTTCATGGAGATTTGAACCCAGGAAACATTATTATAGATGAAAATAATCATATTTCTGCTGTTATAGATTTTGGATTTGCTGGATTTGGAAATAAATATTTTGATATTGCTCGTATCATAGGAAGATTGCCTAATAATTTTAAACAAGAAATAATAAATTATTATGAAGCAATATCTAATGAAAAATTGAACTATGATATTTTAAATGCAGAAATTGAAATTTGGAATAATATAGATAATGGATATATAAATTACATGAGGGGTATTGGTATATATGAATAAAAAGGAATGAATTATTTTGTTCCTTTTTTATTATTTTTAATACATAAAAGTTACAAAAATATATGTTTTATGAATGAGCTTCGTGGGGACCGGCTAGCTACAGTCTGTTAAATTTTTTGTTCTACAGTTTAAAATTTTACAGACTGTGCGTAGCTGGGATAATGAATAAAACATATATTTTTGTAACTTAATGTATAAAAAAACGATTTAATTATTATTTTCCATTGCGAAAAATGTATAATTATATTAAAATAGTGTTGTATAAAGTAATTTTTTGGAGAATATGAATAGTTATGAAAAATATAGAATATAAATTATTTGAACAAGAGTCTTTCAATTTAACTCATATATTTGAATGTGGGCAATGTTTTAGATGGAATAAAGAAAATGATGGAAGTTATACAGGTGTTGTAAAAAATTCTGTTATAAATGTTCAAAAAAATGGTGATGAGATAATATTTAAAGGAACTTCAAATGAAGATTTTGAAAATACAATTAGAGAGTATTTTGATTTGGACACTAATTATGATGAAATAAAGAGAAAACTTGCTAGTATTGATAAATATTTAAAAGAAAGTACTGAATTTGGAAATGGAATTAGAATATTACATCAAGATTTATGGGAATGTATAATTTCATTTATAATATCAGCAAATAATAATATTCCTAGAATTAAAAAAATTATAGAAACAATTTCAAAAAATTATGGAGAAAAAATAGAATGGAATAATAAAGTATATTACACTTTTCCTACTGTTGAAGCATTAGCAAAGGCCAGTGTAGAGGATTTGAGAGCAATGGGGTTAGGCTTTAGAGATATTAGAGTTTATAATACAACACATTTAATTTTAGATAAAAAATTTGATATGGAACGTATACAAAAAATGGATGATTCAAATCAAATGAGGGAAGAATTGCTCAAATTAGATGGAGTAGGTCCTAAAGTTGCAGATTGTATTTTGTTATTCGCTTTGAAGAGGTTTGATGTTTTTCCAATAGATGTTTGGGTTAGACGTGTTATGAATGATTTATATATACATAATGAAAATGAAGAAAAAGTTAATAAAAAAGAACTTACTAAACTTGCTGAAGAAAAGTTTTTGGGAATACAAGGGTTAGCTCAACAATATTTATTTTACTGGAAAAGAGAAACTGCTTAAAAGGAGGAAATTTTGGTGAAAGATAATATAATATCATTTATTTTAACATTATTGATATTAGTTGTAATAATATGTACAATTTGTTTATCACTAGATTTATGTCATATAATAGAATTACCAGAAAAATTTAGCTTAAGAACTTATTTATCAGATAGTGTAGCAGTTTCTGGAGATGGAGAAGATGTTATTTATTATCCAGATTATGATGCTACAGGTTATCAAAATTTAACAGATGAAAATGTTAATAATGAAGTTGATAATAGTATTTATGAAACTAATACTTCAATTCAAGATAATTCAAATGAATTAAGTAAATTTATTCATTTAGATACAGAAAACAATGTAAATGAAAATAATAATAATAATACATATCAATATAATAATATAACTGATAATAGTTATTATTATAATCAATTAAATGATTATGGAAAAACAATTTATAGCACGTTATATTCAAATTTAGATAATTTAAAAAGTGGAAGTTATACAGTAGATTTTGGAAAAACATTTAATGAATTGTTACAAAATTCAGATGGTGAAAGAATTTTAGGAGATTCATTTCAATTATCAATAAATGCAATGTTGTTAGATCACCCAGAAATTTTTTACCTAGATGTTACTAAAATGTATATGTTTACTGAAGCTACAACTACTTTAAGAGGAACTACATATAAAATATCAATAGGTCCAGAAAATGAAAATGCTAATTATCTATCTTATGGATTTAACTCTAAATCAGATGTAATTTCAGCAGAAAAAGAAATAAAATCAATTTTATATGGAATAAAAAGTGAATTGACAGGGGATATTTATGATCAAATTAAATATGTACATGATTATTTAGTTGATAATGTTACTTATGATTCTTTAACAGAAACAGATATAGCACATGGTATTTATGGAGCTTTGATAAATAGATTTGCAGTTTGTGATGGATATTCAAAGGCTTTTAAATATATATTAGATAATATTGGAATTTCATGTGTTGAAGTTTGTGGAATAGGTGAAAATTCTAGTGGGAATGTAGAAAGTCATGCATGGAATTATGTTTTAATAGATGGAAATTGGTATGCAATGGATGTTACATGGGATGACCCAATTATAAATGGTGGAACAGGAATATTAACAGATTCATTAAAATATAATTATTTTTTAAAGGGTGCAGATACATTTTTTAATTCTCATACTGAAGATGGTTTTATAGTAGAAAATGGAGAATTTAGTTATCCAGAATTAAATCAAACGGCTTATTAGAAAAAGGAGTTATTAGTGTTAAAAGTAATTTATGGTAAAAGTGGAAGTGGAAAAAGTTTAAGTTTATATAATGATATAAAAGAAAATCTTTCTTATGAAAAGATTTTCTTAATTGTACCAGAACAAAGCAATTTGAGTGCTGAGCAAAATTTATTTAAAGCTTTAAATGTTGATTCCTTACTTAATGTAGAAGTTTTAACTTTGAGTAGAATGGCATCAAGAATTTTAAATGAATTTGGTATGGGTAGAGATATTCATTTAAGTAAATCAGGGAAAGCTATGATTATTTCTGATATTTTAAAAAAAGAAAATAAAAATTTAAAATTTTTGGGAAAATCTGATAAAAATATAGATATTTCAATTAATATGATTACAGAATTTAAAAAACATGATATTTCTACAAAAGCTTTAGATGAAGTGCAAGGATTAGATACTTATACAAAATTGAAATTAGATGATATTAATTTAATTTATAAAAAATATAATGAAAAAATAGAAAATTGTTTTGTGGATGAGAATGATGTTTTAAGTATTGTTGCAGATAAAATTTCAGAATCAACTTTATTTGAAAACAGTTTAGTATATATTGATGATTTTATTGGTTTTACTGCACAAGAGTATAAAATTTTTGAAGAATTAATAAAAAAATGTGATAGAGTTACTATTGCGATTTCCACAGATAGTTTAGAAAAAGTGGATAAAGAAAGAGATATTTTTTATTTTAATAAAGCTTTTGTGAATAAGTTGATTGATATTAGTAAAAAAAATAATTCAAAAGTTGAATTATTAAACTGCAATACTAATTATAGATTACAAAATAAAGAATTATTTTTTTTAGAAGAGTATTTGAGTAATTTTAATTATTGCAACGAATATGAAGAAAAACCTGAAAATATAAAGATATTTTTAGCTAATAATTCTTATTCTGAACTTGAAAATGTGGCTACTACAATTTTGGATTTAATAAAAAATGAAAATTATAGATATAATGAAATAGCTATTATTTCAAATAATTTAGACCAATATAGTTCAGAAGCAAAAATAATTTTTAATAAATATGATATACCAATTTTTATAGATGAAAAGAAGGATTTGAATCAAAATATTCTTATAAAATATATTTTAGCAATTTTAGATATATTTTCAAAGAATTGGTCTTTTGATTCAGTATTTAATTATTTGAAAGTTGGAATGTTAGATATACCTTATGAGAATATTTATTTGTTAGAAAACTATTGTATAAAATGGGGAATAAAAAACTACAAATGGTTTAAAAAATTTGATTATGAAGATGCAAATGAAACTCAAGAAAAATTGGAAAATTTAAGAAATCAAATTGTTGAACCATTGTTAAAATTTAAAGAAAATGTTTCAAAAAATAGAACTGTAAAGGAAATAACTAAATATATTTATGAATTTTTAATAAAAAATGACATACCTAAAATTTTAGATAATAAAATAAAGAGTATAAATGATATAGAAATAAATAATGAATATAATACAAGCTACAAAATATTAATTAAAATTTTAGATGAATTAGTTGCTATTTTTGGAGATGAAAAAATAACTTTTGAAGATTATAAAGAATTATTACAAGTGGGCTTTAGTGAAAGTGAATTAGGAAAAATTCCTGCAACGCAAGATGTTGTAATTTTAGGAGATAGCAAGCGTTCTAGAAATAGTAATATTAAAGTTTGTTTTATAGTAGGAATTAATGATGGTTGTTTTCCAACTAATAATAAATTTGAAGGTTACTTAAATGATGATGATAGAGAGTATTTAAAAAGTGCTGGAATTGAACTTGCTAAAACTTCTTTAGAGCTTTTGTATGAAAGTAATTTTGAAATTTATAATGTTTTAACTTTAGCTTCACAAAAATTGTATTTATCTTATGCTTCTTCTGATAAAGAAGGAAAATCTATAAGACCATCAATACTTATAAAAAAAATAAAAAGAATATTTCCAAAAATTGAAGAAGAAAGTGATATTATTTCAAAAGATTTTCATATTACCAATAAAATTGCTACTTTTGATGATGCGATTTTAGTTTATAAAAAATTTTTGAATGGGGAAGATATACCAGATGAATGGAAAAATACATTAAGTTATTATCATGAAAAAGAAAAAGATAAATTTGAGAGAGTACTTAGTGGACTTAAATATACAAATAAAGCAGAGAAAATATCAGAAAAAAATATAGAAAGAATGTATGGAAAAAAATTAAAAACAAGTGTATCAAGGTTAGAGCAGTATAGAAAATGTCCTTTTTCTTTTCATTTGAAATATGGTTTGAAAATAAGAGAAAATCCAGAATTTAGAATACAAAATACTGATACAGGAACTTTCTTACATGAAGTTATAAATAGTTTCTTTGAAACTTTAGATAATGAAAATATAGATGTAAAAACTATTGAAGAAGACAAAGTTAAAGAAATCGTAGAAAAAATTATTAATGATTACTTAGAAACTTCTAAATATTATATTTTTTCAAGTACGGCAAAATTTAGAGTTTTAACAAAAAGACTTAAAAAAATAATATTAGAAGTTATAAATTATATTACTTATACAATTAAAAATAGTACATTTGATGTTTTTGCTCATGAGCTTGAATTTAGTAATAGTGGAAAATACAAACCAATTATTATGGAAATAGATGATGGTAAACAAGTTGAAATTATTGGGCAAATTGATAGAGTTGATTTAGCAGTTGAAAATGACAAAAAATATGTTAGAATAATTGATTATAAATCTTCTGTTAAAGATTTAGACATGAATCAGGTTAGGGCTGGTTTACAAATACAACTTATTACATATTTAGATGCTATAAGCAAACAGGAGGATTTTGAAGCTACAGGAATATTATATTTAGGTTTAATTGATAGTATTTATAATGCTAAGAAAAATATGGATGATGATGACATTAAACAAGAGATTAAAAAAATGTTTAGAATGAAAGGCTTAGTTGTAGCAGATGTAAATATTATTAGAATGATGGATAATAATTTGAAAACTGGTACATCTGATATTGTACCTGTTATGATAAAAAATGATGGAAGTATTAGTGAATCTAAATCTTCAACAATTAACAAAAGTGATTTTAGTCAATTACAAGAAGAGGTAAATCAAGTAATAAAAGAAATATCAAAAGAAATTTTGAATGGAAAAATAGATATAAAACCTTTTAAATATAAAACTAGTACAGGATGTGATTATTGTCAATATAAATCAATTTGTATGTTTAATCCTAATATAAAAGAAAATACATATAATTATATATAAAAGAGGTGTTTTAATGGAAATTACAAGGCCAACAGTTATGGAAGTGGATTTGTCTGCTTTTGAACATAATATTGCAGAAATACAAAGATTTTTAAAACCAAATTCGAAAATAATGCCAGTTATTAAAGCAAATTCTTATGGTACTTACTTAAATACTAATTTAGAAGTACTTAATAAGTTTGACATTGTTGCAGTTGCTACTGTTGATGAAGGAGTTTCACTTAGAGAATTGGGATATATGAAAGATATTTTTATATTAAATCAACCATACGAATCTGAAATTTCAAAAATTGCTGAAGAAAATTTGACAGTAGGTATTAGCTCAGAGGAATTTGCTAAAAAGCTTTCAACTTATAATTACGATTTTAAAGTTCATCTTGAAGTTGAAACTGGAATGGGAAGAACAGGAATACATACAGATTATGTTATAGAATATTTAAAAAATTTAAGCAATAATATTAAAGTAGAAGGTGTTTATACACATTTATCATCTGCTGATAGTGATGAAGAATTTACTAGAAAGCAATTATATTTATTTAATAAAGTAGTTAGTGAATTAAAAAAGAATATTAATTTGAAATATATTCATTCTCATGCTTCAAATGCAATATTAAATTTTGGTATGGAGGGTGAGTATAATTTAGTTAGACCAGGAATTATAATTTATGGTTATCCTTCTGATATAGAAACTTGCAAAAAGATTGATTTGAAGCCTATAACTAAGCTAAAATCCAAAATTACTTTTTTAAAAACGGTTAAAGAAGGAACGAGTATTGGTTATAATAGAAATTATATTACGTCTAGAGAAAGTAAGATTGCAACTGTTCCAATAGGATATGCAGATGGATTAAGAAGGTCTTTATCTAATAAAGGGGAAGTTGTAATAAATGGAAAAAAAGCTCATATAGTTGGTAATATTTGTATGGATAGTTTAATGGTAGATGTTACAGAAATAGAGAATGTAGAAGTGGGAGAAGATGTATATATTTGGGATAATGAGAATATAACTTTAGAAGATGTTGCAAAGATTTGTGGTACAATAAATTATGAAATTTTATCTTGCATATCTAATAGGGTACCAAGAGTGTTTAAATAAGCATAATGTGAAAGGAATATGAATTTTATGGAAGATATCATTTACAAAAATTCTAATGGAATAGAATATATACAATTTAAAAAGCTTTTAGATTTAGGAATTACGCATTGCTATACATTAAAAGGGGAGAATATAGATTTTGGAAGAAAAAGTAAATATTTGAATGAGAGTTTTGATAAAGTTTGTAAAGCTTTAAATATAAATCAAGAGGAGATTTTACGTCCAAAACAAACTCATAGTGATAATATAAAATGTGTAAATTCAAAAACTATGGAAAATGAGTTAAATGATACGGATGCATTGATTACAGACAATAAAAATATAGCGTTAGTTACAACAAATGCTGATTGCATATTATTTTTATTTTATGATCCTGTAAAAAAAGTTATAGCAAATGTTCATTCAGGTTGGAAAGGAACTTTTAAAAAAATTGCTCAAAAAACTGTTATTAAAATGATTAATAATTATGGTTCAAAAGCAGAAGATATTTTATGTTTTATAACCCCAAGTATTAGAAAATGTCATTTTGAAGTAGATGAAGATGTAAAAGATTTGTGTGAAGGAATTTTTGCATTTACTAATAGAACTAATGAATTTATTGAAAAAAGTGATATAAAAGATGGTAAACAAAAATTTCTTATTGATACAGTTTTAATAAATAAGATTTTGCTAGGGGATATTGGATTAAAGGCAGAAAATATAATAGATAGTGGTTTGTGTAGTGTTTGCAATAAAGATAAGATAAATTCATTTAGAGTAGAAGGCAAAAATTTTAAACGTGCAATAGCACTTATAATGCAAAAATAATAAAAAATGAGATAATAATTACAAATTATCTCATTTTTTAGTTATTTCTTTTAAGAAAATTTTCTTTTGAATCTAAATGCAATAAACTTTTTATTTTTTCTATAGCTATTTTAAATAAGTTAGAAGATTCTTGCTTAGTTTTAACAAGTGCGAAATCTTCTTTAATATCTTTAAAGTAATTAAGAATTCCGTATTTTTTGATAAGCTCACGTTTTATATCTAATTCTTCCATCATTTGACAATAAAAATCATTAAAAAATGTATAGTTTTCTGTTATAATTAAAAAATCTTTAAAATTATATAATTTATTTTTAAATTCATTTACATCTTGCTCATCTCTAACTAAATTCAAATTAGAATATGTGCAACTAATTAAAATTAGTTCTTGAGTTTTTAAAGTTAAATTCTTAATAGACATTTTTAATTGTTCAATATTTTTTTGACAATTTGTAATTTTTGTTGAATTATTATTACCTTCTGCACAAGATAAAAATGAATTTTCTTTATGTAATTTTTCTTCATATTGTTCTATTAAATCTAAATTAGTTATAATAGTTTTAAATGTTTTTTCATTAGATTTCATTATAAAAGTGTTTTTAAAAATATCATCACTATAAATTGCACTATGATAAAGAGGATAAATACCAGTAAAATAGGTCATTTGCTTTACTAAAGCACATTCTATTGGATAATAATATGGACTTTCTGTTGAAAATTCCATATCATAATATTTTACAGAATCGACTTTTGAAGATACTGCATGAGATGCCATAAGCTGTACGGCTGCTTCATTTAGCACAAGTCCTGTAGGCTTTAATGTTGTTAAATCATAAAGTCCTAACTTTATAATTTTACCTCTTTTGTTTCTTACTGCTTGAATAAAATGTAAACATTCATGAAGTGCTGGAGTTTCGATATTTTCAAAGTCTATGTTTTCTTTAAAATACATAGAATTATTTTTATAGTAGTATTTTGCTGCTGAATTATCTTCAAATTGAGCTAGATACATCTTTACTCTAGAAAGCTCAATGGATAAATCTGTTTTATTAATATTGTGTTCTGGAAAAAATTCGCAAATTTTATCAGATATATTTGAAGCTATTTCATTAATTTCCATATTGGAAAGTTTTCGTATAACAGTTATTCCAGCTTTCTTTAGAGCAAAATCTTTCCTCATGTTAGATTTCATTCCTTTCTTTAGTTGATTTGATAAAGGTATAATAAAAATACCCAAACTTAAAATATATTATAAATATATTTTTGTAAAAAATATATAGAATTAATGTTAAATTTCGATTAATTTTTTGTAACAAAAATTTAATATTTGTTGAAATAAATGTCCCAAAAAATAGCTTCCGTAATAGGAAAAATTTAGCAAACCCTTGATATAACTAGGGTATGACTTGATTAATGATTAAAAAAGTAATATAATTAAGTTGTACAAAAGATTTTAGGAGATGATTTCAATAAATAAAGTAAAATTAATTGGAGTAATATCAATATTTATATTTGGAATTAATAATATTGTTTATGCAACTGAAATTAAAGTAACTGGAGAAGAAGGAAAACAAAATTTATTAATACCATCACCATATTCTGTTACAATGCCAGAAGAGGTTTTAAATAATGATAATGTATCTGAAACAGGTTTAGAAAATGAAGCTAGTTACGATTTAAGAAGTAAATATAATGTTGAAGTAAAAAATCAAGGTTCTACTTTAGCGTGTTGGACAGATTCATTGTTATCTTCAGTTGAATTAAATTTGAATATAAAGCAAAATATAAATGTAAATTTATCAGAAAAATATTTGAATTATGCTACATCAACAAGTTTTAATGATGGAGAAAATAAAATGGCATTTAATAGAGTAGCTCGAGATGGTGGTTCAACATTAGTTGGATTGGCTTCATTGACAAACGGTCAAGGTGCCATATTAGAAGAAAAAATGCCTTTTACTTATAATTTAGATGACATTTCTTTAGAAAGCATTAATGTAAATCCAGATTTTTATGTTAAAGGATATAATGCATTACCAGTTATTTATAAAACTAATAAAAATGGAAAAATAGTTTATTCAGATGGATATGGGAAAGAATATACAATAGAAGATGTTCAAAAGATAAGAAAAATTATAAAAAAACATATTGTAGAAAATGGTGCAATTACATCTTATACTTCAGCTAATGCAAAACAGTATTATGATGGTGAAACGATATTTTCATCTACTGCATATTTTTGTAATGATGCATCAATACCAGTAGATCATGCAGTAACTATAATTGGATGGGATGATAATTATAGTAAAGAAAATTTCAAAGGAGCAGTGAAACCTAGTAATGATGGAGCATATTTAGTTCTAAATTCATATTCAAAGAATAATTTTGAAAATGGATGTATGTATGTTTCTTATGAAGATGTTTGGATAGAAACAATGCTTTATGGAGTAAATGAAGTTTCTGAAATTGATTATGATAATTTATATCAGCATAATGAATTAGGTGCAGATATTCCAATGACTATGATTAGCAATAATAATAAAGTAAATGAGGGATATTATGCTAATATTTATAAAAGGAATACTAATAGCTTAGAAATTCTTAATCAGATTTCAGTTCCTACAAATCAATATGCTAAATTTGAAATTTATGTGAATCCAAATGGAACAGATTTGAATATAAATAATTTAAGAAAAGTAGCTACAACAGGCTTTTTGGAGCCAGGTTATAATACAATAAAATTTAATAATGTTATTTTAAGTGGTAAAGAATTTGCAGTAGTAGTTAAACAAACAGCACTTGAAGGACCATATTATTGTATGCTAGAAGCAAAGGTTGATGGAACATTTTGGGAAAATGCTTCTTCAAGTAATGGAAATAGTAAAATTTCTGTTGATGGAATTGAATGGAAGGATTTATCTGAATTAGGAAGTTTTTATTATGAAGGATGTTCTGTTAACTTGGCAAATGCGGATGTGTGTATTAAAGCTTTTACAATGGTTCCATTTAAAAATAATGTTATGAAAATGACTTCTGTAAGTTATACAAATAAAATGAATTACAGTAATAATTTACTTTTTGGGTTATTAAATGCAATAAATTTACATAATTTTATTGACATAATAGCAAAAATGGTGTAAAATGTTACAAAAATGTAAAGAAAAAATACTTGATTTTTGGGCAATAAAACTTTATACTATAAATGACGGAAGGAGAATGCTTATGAGAAAAAAAATATGTTGGATGGTATTAATTATAATTTTTATGATAAGCGCTTTGGCTATTGAGGTTAGTGCATATAGTTTTACAACTTCAATGACGCCAAGTAATAATAAAGTAGCGGCATCAACCGAATTTGTTGTTACAGTAAGAGTTTCAAATTTGTCTGTAGGTAGTAATGGAATTAATTCATTGATTGCAACTATAGATTATGATTCAGAAGTATTTGAGGAAATAAATCAATCAAGTATTGAGGGATTAAATGGTTGGAGTGCAAAATATGAAGCTGGTACTTCAAAAATTACAATGAAAAAGAATTCATTTGTTAATGCTGATGAAGAAGTATTCCAAATTACTTTAAAAACAAAGAGTGATGTACAAGAAGGAACAAGAGGTAATATTTCTCTATCAGATATAGTTGCTTCTAATAGTGAAGAAGATATTTCTGCTACTAATATTTCAACAACAATAACAGTTGGTGCATCAGGTAGTGGAGGAATTCATATAGTTCCAAAAAATGAAACTGAAAATACAAATACTCCTGCTATTAATCAAAACTTAATATCAAATAATAGTGTTGAAAATAATGCAGTGAGTAATATTGTAAATATGGTATCAAATAACGTAGCAAACAATAATGCTACTACTCCAATAAACCAAAATACAGTTTCAAATAACAGTGGAGGCGATATGCCATACACTGGTGAAGAAGATGAAGCAATGATAAGAATTATTTTTGGTATTACTTTAGTAGCTTTAGTAGCATATATAAAAATAGAAAGATTAAATCATTTAAGTAAATAATGTAAAAAAAGTTCTTCGGAACTTTTTTTATTTTATGCTTTCAAATAGTTTAAAACTCTTGAGCTATTATAAAAAATTAGGTTAAAGTTACAAAAAATATATGTTTTATGAATGAGTTTCGTGGGGACCGACTAGCTACAGTATGTTAAATTTTAAAATTTTACATACTGTGCGCAGTTGGGATAATGAATAAAACATATATTTTTTATGATTTCAAATAGTTTAAAATGGTTTTAATATATTTTTTAGTTATTCTCCCCATTTAAGAAAATGTAATTCACTAACGTTCGTAACATTTTCTAAAACGGTCCCCACAAACCATAACTTCAAAATATATTAAAACTTTTTGAAACTTATAGTTCTTGTAACTAAAAAATTTGATAAAATATTGATAAATGTCGCGATATGTTATATAATATTTTTGATTTTTTAGAATATGTAAAAAAACTATCACTATTTATGTAAATTTTTCATAATATATAGCATAAAAATATTATGAAGAAGGTGGGAAAATGTGTAGTTACATAATTAATGGCGGTAAAAAATTAGATGGTGAAATTGATATTTCAGGATCTAAAAATGCAAGCTTACCAATTCTTGCAGCAAGCATTTTAAGTAGTGGTATAGTAAAACTTTATAATATTCCAGAAATAGAAGATGTAAAAATTACATTAAAAATTTTAGAACATCTAAATTGTAAAATAAAAAGAAATAAAGACAAAGTTGTTATTGATTCTAGAAATATGAGAAGTAAACCTATTCCAGAAGAACTTATGAGAAAGTTACGTTCTTCAGTTATTTTAGCAGGTGCATTAATTTCAAGGTTTAAAGAAGCAGAGTTTACTTATCCTGGTGGATGTGATATAGGTAGTAGACCAATAGATTTACATTTAAGTAGTTTCAAAAAAATGGGTATAAAAATTAATGAAGATAGTGGAATAATAAAATGTAAAGTAGATGAAATTGTTAATACGGTTGTACATCTAGATTTTCCAAGTGTTGGAGCAACTGAGAATATTGTTTTAGCATCAGTATTATCTAATTCAGAGGTTATTATAGAAAATCCTGCAATGGAGCCTGAAATAATTGATTTATGCAAGTTTTTAAATAAAATGGGAGCAAAAATTGATGGAATAGGTACAAATCTTATAAAAATAATAGGTGTGAAGAAATTAAAGGATGTTTCTTATACTATTATGCCTGATAGAATTGAAGCAGGTACTTTTTTAGTTGCAACAGTAATAACTAGGGGAAATGTTAAAATTAACAAAGTTTGTATTGATGATTTGAATCCTATTTTATACAAATTAGAAGAATGCGGTGCTAATATCGAAACTGGTAATAATTGGATAAAAATAAAAATGTTAAAAAGACCGAATAAATTAGAAATTAAAACAATGCCATATCCTGGTTTTCCAACAGATATGCAGTCTTTATTTGGCGCTTTACTATGTACAGCAAAAGGTACTTCAATTATAACAGAAACAATATTTGAAAATAGATTCAAATATACACAAGAATTGAGTAGAATGGGAGCAAAAATTAAGCAAGAAGGAAACACAATTATTATAGATGGAAAGAGAAAATTAAATAATGCTAATGTGCAAGCAACTGACCTTCGAGGTGGTGTTTCTCTAGTGCTTGCTGGATTGTGTACAAAAGGTATAACAAAAATAGATAAAGTAGATTATATTTTGCGTGGCTATGAAAATTTAGATAAAAAATTGAATAAATTAGGTGCAGAAATTTTTTTTGAAGTTTAAAAAAATTTATAGGAGGTGAAACTTTGAAGCGATTAACTGGAAATGATAAGAAAAAAGCTAAAGCAAAAAAATCAAAAGTTAATAGAAGAACTTTTCCTAGAATAATTATGATACTTATATTAATAGCAGTTGTCGCTTCAGTAGTTTTCTTATCAGGAATATTTAATATAAAAAAAATTGAAGTAACAATTAATACTGAAAATGGACAAGCTAGTGGTAAAAATTCAAAATTAAATGTTGGAGAAATAGAAAGCTTATCAGGTTTAACTATTGGTCAAAATATGTTTGAAAAGTCAAAACAAGAAATTACTACTTCAATCATGAAAAATTCTTATGTGAAATCTGTAAATTTGAAAAGAAAATTAAATGGAAATTTTGAAATTGTAATAACTGAAAGAGAGCCTAAATATTTAATAAATTATGCAGGTTCATATATATACATTGATAGACAAGGTTACATATTAGAAGTTAATCCTGAATCTTTACAAGTACCAATAATTTTGGGAGTAACTACTGATTTTACTAATTTAACTAATGGAACAGAAAGAAAAGTATTTAGATTAAATGATGCAGATTTAGATAAACTGTCAGTCGTAAATAACATAATGGATATTTCAAAAAATAATGATATTGAAGGCATTATTTCAAGAATAGATATAACTGATGATAGAAATTATGTTGTATATTTAGATTCTGAAAATAAAACAGTTTATTTGGGAGATTGTTCAGATTTGAATACAAGAATATTGTATATGAAGGCTATTGTTAAGCAAGAAGCAGGTAACAAAGGAGAAATATTTATTAATAAAAGTTTAGATAATAATTATGTATATTTTAGAGCAGGTGTGTAAGGAGGTAAGCATTTGAAAAATAATATAAAATTAATTTCTTTATTGCTTGGAATTATGTGTTTTTTGTTAACTGTTGGTATATATATACAAATAAAAACAGTTAGTAATAGTGGAACTGCAGTCGCTAAAACTAATGAAGAAAATGAGCTTAGAGATAAAGTTTTAGAAATGAAGCAAAAATATGAAGAAGGATATGCAAAATTATCTAAAAAAGAAGATGAATTAGATGACTTAATTCAAAAAGCAACTAATAATGATGGAAATGCTAGTAGAATTTCAAAAGAAATATCAAAAATAAATGGTATTTTAGGCTTTACAACTTTAAAAGGAGAAGGAATTGAAATTACAATTTCTGATGGTGAAGCAAATGAAAATACATGGAATATTTCTGAGTATATAGTGCATGACGAAGATTTAATGCAGGTTGTTAATGCTTTATTTAATGCAGGTGCAGAAGCTATTTCAATAAATGGTGAAAGAATTATTGGAACTACAGCAATTACTTGTGTGGGAAATGTTATAAAAGTAAATGATGAAAAACTTGGTAGTCCGTATGTAATTAAAGCAATAGGCAAAAAAGCTGGATTATATGGCGCATTGACAATGGATGGAGGATATTTATATTATTTATCTTCTTATGGAGTTAAAGTGGAAACTGAGCAATCAGATTCTATAGTTATTCCAAAATATAATGGTATATATGATTTTAAATATGCTAAATAAAAAATTTTTTATGTGGAAAGAAAGTGGGTTTTAGTTGGAAAAGGCAAAAAAGGGAAAAATAACTTTGATAATTAGTATAGCTTGTACAGCTTTTATTTTAACAATGGTAATGTTTACTCAAATTAAAACTGTTAATGAAACTGATATAACAGGTATTGAAACAATGAGGGAATCTGAGTTAAGAGCTGAGCTTGCAGGTTGGAAAGAAAAATATAATGATGTTAATGCAAAAATAGAGGAAACAGAAAGTAAAATAGAAGAATATAATAGTCAAATTAATGATAATAAAGATGTTACTGCTTTATTGCAGTCCGAACTTGCAGAAAAAAATAAGTATGCAGGTTATACAGACGTTAAAGGAGAAGGAATAGTAATAAAACTTGAGGATACTGATAATTCTCAAATAGTTGCATTAGATTTAATTAGGCTTATAAGAGAATTAAAGTTAGCTGGTGCAGAAGCTATTTCAATAAATGATTTTCGAGTTGTTTCTACAACAGACCTTATTGATATAGATTCATATATATTTATAAATACAGATGTAGACGGAATTAATAAAATGACATCTCCTTATGTAGTAAAAGCTATAGGAAATAAAAGGTATTTAGAAAGTGCAATAACAGTTAAATATGGTTATATAGATACTTTAGAGACAGATAATAAGAAAATAGATTATTATTTAAATGATGATATTTCTATTTTTAAATATACAAAGAATTTAGATTATAAAACTGCAAAAGAGGTAGAGGAGTAAGGAATTTTTAAGGAGGAAATTATGGTATATATAGCAATAATTATAGGCTGTGCATTAGGAGCTATAGTTGGTATTAATGCACCAATTATTTCATATACATATTCAAATTATTTAGCAATTGCTATAATAGCAGCATTAGATTCTGTATTTGGTTGTGTTACATCAGTTATAAAAAAGAATTTTGATTTAAAAATATTTTTATCAGGATTTTTTGGAAATGCTATTTTATCAATATTATTGACAGTTTTAGGTGAAAAATTAAATGTTGATATTTATTTAGCAGCAATTATAGTATTTGTTGGTAGAATGTTTACGAATTTAGCAATAATAAGAAGATATTATGTTGAAAAATGGTGCTTAAAATTAGAAGAAATAAAGAATAAAAAAAATGAAGAAAAAACAGAAGAAAAGTAAAATATTGCAAAATATTTAAAATACTTGATTGCAAAGGAAAAGAGAATTTGATACAATTCTTAAGATTACAAAAACGTTACAATTATTACAAAAATGTGTCAGATTCTCTTGACATTTTCGAAAAAATGTAATATTCTTATCGCATATCAAAAGAACGAAAAAATAAATAGAAAAAATGGGGGGTTAACTTTGGCAATAGGGGATATAATAGTTGGTATTGATATTGGAACCTCTAAGGTTAGTACAGTTGTTGGCGGAGTTAATAATTTTAGCCAGATAGAAATTATTTGTAGTACAAGTTGTAAATGTGCAGGTATAAAAAAAGGCGTTATAGTTGATGAAGAGGAAGTCAGTCTTGCAATTTCAAAAACAATAAAGGAAGCAGAGGAAATATCAAATTTAAAAATTAATTCAGCGTATACTACAATACCTGGTAAATATATAACAATTGTGCAGAACAGTATCGTGAAGGAAACTAAAGAAAAATATGCAGGTATAACAGTAAAAGATATTACTTCTGCAATTATACAAGTTAAAGACATAGAAATTCCAGAAGATAAAGTATTAATAGATATAGTACCAGATAAGTTTATTCTTGATGATGGAAAAGTAGTTGATGACCCTATTGGAAAATTTAGTTCCAATTTAACATTAACAGCCCAGATTATATTAGCCGAAAAGGAATATAGAAAGAAACTTGTTTCAATATTTAAAAAAGCAAATATTGAAATAGATGGTATAGTTCCTATTACATTAGCAGAAAGAAACTTAATATTAGATGTAAATGAATTAAAAGAAAATGTTATGATATTAGATATTGGAGCTGGAAATACAGAAATAGGAGTATTTAGTGGTTCTTCATTTATTTATAATAATACAATAAATCTTGGCGGAAATAATATTACAAGTGATATAGCCTATTGTTTAAATATTTCTAGAGAAGAAGCAGATAAATTAAAAAGGCAATATGGTTTGGCTCTAAAATCATATATTGATAATGATAATAATATTAGTTTGAATACATGTAAGGATATAAATAATAAAAATAAAACTATAAAAAGTTCAGAATTAATTGAAATTATTGAAGCAAGAATTGAAGAAATTTTTACTTTAGTTAATAAAGATATAATGGCTAGAGGTTTAAAGCCATCTATAAATAATGTGGTTTTAACTGGAGAGGGAATTGTAAATATCAGTAAGAGTGATATGGCTGGGAAAATAATATTAAATATACCAGTTAAAATATCAACAGGTAGATTAATTAGTACAATTAAATCTACTTATAGGACAAGTTATGCTCTAGTAAGATATATAGCTGCAAGACCTTATGCAGATACAGTTTCAAGCAATATAGATGCAAAAATAGAAAAGCATGTTATTAAAGATTTATTAGAAAAGATTAAAGATTTTTTTTATTCTTAAAACTAGAAAAAGACTAAATATTTAAGTTATTAATTTTTAAAGAATATATATATATATTAAAGGAGGAACACCAAATGATAATGGATATGGAGGATTTGAATTATATGATGGATGGAACAGCAACAATTAAAGTAGTTGGTGTTGGTGGTGCTGGAAATAATGCAGTAAATAGAATGGTAGAAGCTGGAATAAAAAATGTTGAATTTATTGCATTAAATACAGACAAACAAGCATTAGAACATTCAAAGGCCCGGAGTAAAAATGCAAATAGGTGAAAAATTAACTAGAGGATTAGGAGCTGGTGCGAACCCTGATATTGGTTCACAAGCAGCAGAAGAAAATAAAGCAGAAATAGCAGAGGTTCTTAAAGGAGCAGATATGGTATTTGTTACTGCTGGAATGGGTGGTGGAACAGGTACAGGAGCAGCTCCAGTAGTTGCAGCAACTGCTAAAGAGTTAGGAATTTTAACCATTGGTGTTGTTACAAAACCATTTACTTTTGAAGGAAAGAAAAGACTAGCTCAAGCAGAAAGAGGAATTGTTGCATTAAAGGGAAAAGTAGATACTTTAGTTGTTATTCCAAATGATAAATTATTACAAGTAATTGATAGAAAAACATCAATTATTGAAGCATTTAGAATGGCTGATGATGTTTTAAGACAAGGTGTTCAAGGAATTTCAGATTTAATTGCTGTACCAGGACTTATTAACTTGGATTTTGCAGATGTAAAAACAATAATGCTAAATCAAGGTATGGCACACATGGGAATTGGTACAGGTAGTGGAGAAAATAGAGCAGAAGATGCTGCAAAACAAGCTATCCAAAGTCCATTATTAGAAACTTCTATAGAAGGAGCAAGAGGTGTTATTATTAATATTACTGGTGGAAGTGATGTTGGATTACTAGAAGCTAATACAGCTGCAGAATTAATTCAACGCAGTGCTGATCCAGAAGCAAATATTATATTTGGTACAGTTACTGATGATTCTATGGGAGATGAAATTCAAATAACAGTTATTGCTACTGGTTTTGAAAAGGAAAATGAAAAAACAGCTGGTATACCTGGTTATGAAAATGGTAATTTAAGTGAAATTTGGGGAAAGAGAAGAACTGCAACTTCATCTTCAGTAATAAATGCTGATAGCAATCCAAACGATTTAGACATACCAACATTTTTAAGAAAAAACAAAATGGGAAATAAGTAGTTTTTATAATACATATATACGAAAAAATGTGCAACTTGAAAAGTTGTGCATTTTTTTGTAAATATGTTTTTTTTATTTTTACTAAAAATTGACATGTTTTTAATTTTTAAAGTTTTATAATATGCCTAAACAATAAATAATTAAGTATAGCAATATTATAAAAATGGAGGAATTAATGACTATATATCTTGATGTAGTTTTCTTTGAAAATTTATTATTAAATTTTATTATATTATTAGCAACTGCAATTATTAGTAAAAGTAAAGTTAAAAAAGTAAAGTTATTATTAGCAAGTATATTTGGAAGTAGTTATGCAATACTTAATTACATAATAAAACTTAATTTAATACAAAATTTATTTTTGAAAATATTTATTTCGAGTTTTATGATTTTAGTTGCTTTTGAGAATAAAAAAATAAAAACATTTTTAAAAAATTTAATGATGTTTTATTTAACTTCTTTAACTTTTGGTGGTTCAGCTTTTATGCTTTTATTTTTCATAAATCCTCAAAGTATTATTTATGAAAATGGACATTTTATAGGAACATATCCTTTGAAAATAGCAATATATGGAGGAATATTAGGATTTATTATAATATCAATTGTTGCAAAAATAATAAAAGATAGATTGTCTACTTCTAGTATGCTTTGTGAAATTGAGATAGGCTATAATGGAAAAATTGCAAGGTTAAAAACATTAATTGATTCAGGAAATTTATTAAAAGAGCCTATAACTAAAGAGGATGTAGTAATTGTAGAAAAAGTTAGTTTAAAAAATGTAATAGATGATGATATTTTAAATAATATTGATAATATAATAAATGGAAAATGGATAGGTGATATGGATGAAAAAATTTATAAATATAAATTTAAAATAATTCCTTTTTCTTCTCTAGGAAATGAAAATGGGGTTTTACTTGGTTTTAAACCTGATTATATAAGAATTTATGATGAGGACGAATATTATACAAAGAAAAATATTGTTATAGGAATATATAATGGAAAATTAAGTAAATCTAATTTATATACAAGTTTAATAGGACTTAATATTTTAAAGGAGGGTGAGAAAAATGAATGTATTACGAATATTTAAAGATAAGATTTTAAGTATTTGGAAAAAGTATTTAGAAAGGGACAAAAATGTTAAATTTCCAGTTTTTTATATAAATGGAAGTCAAACTTTACCTCCACCATTGGAACCATTAGAAGAAGAGAAAGTTTTAAATTCTTTAAAAACTGATGAAAATGCTAAACAAATTTTAGTTGAAAGAAATTTAAGGTTAGTTGTATATATTGCGAAAAAGTTTGAAAATACAGGAATGGATTTGGAGGATTTAATTTCTGTAGGTACAATAGGTTTGATGAAAGCGATTAATACATTCAATACCGATAAAAATATAAAGCTTGCAACTTATGCTTCAAGATGTATAGAAAATGAAATTTTAATGCAATTAAGAAGAACAACTAAAATAAAAACAGAAGTATCTATAGATGAACCTTTAAATAAAGATGGAGATGGCAATGAATTATTATTATCAGATATTTTAGGAACAGATAATGATGTTACATCTAAGAGAATTGAAGATGAAGTAGATAGAAAGCTTTTGAGAGCTGCAATAGAAAAATTAAGTTTAAGAGAAAGAGAAATAATGGAATTGAGATTCGGAATAGACTTACAAGGTAAAGAGAAAACTCAAAAAGAAGTTGCAGATATGATGGGAATTTCACAAAGTTATATTTCAAGATTGGAAAAAAAGATTATGAAGAAAATGAGAAAGGATATTTTAAGTAAAACAGGATAGTAAAAATTTTTGTTTTATTAAATATAATAAGTTACGAAAAATATATGTTTTATTCGTACTCCCAACCACGCACAGTCTGTAAAATTTTAAAATTCTGTAGAACATAAAATTTAA
>CANRQI010000022.1 GCA_947632835.1 uncultured Clostridia bacterium | reverse complement strand
AATCAAATTAATATTTTTGGACATATACATGATAAGCCTTTAGATGAGAGATTTGACAAGAAAAATCATATATGTGTCTCTTGTGATGTGATAGATTATACACCAATGAGGATTAATGTTCTTGAACGATTGAAAAACAATAAAAAATAAAAATCCGTAAAAAAGGCTACACAAAAACAAAAAAATATGTTATTATATAAAAGTATAAATTGTTTAATAAAAATTAAAAAAATTCTGGCACAATTTTTGTACAGTTTCAAAAAAATGTGAACTAGCAAATCTAGTAATATCAATAAAACGAATTTTAGATAAAAAGCCAGAAAATAACTTAAATACTAGAAAAAATAGAAGGAGGAATTATATATGTCTCGGACATTCAAAATGGCATAATATTGCAGCCAAAAAAGGAAAGGCAGATGCAGCAAGAGGTAAAATATTTACAAAATTAGGAAGAGAAATAATGGTAGCAGTTAAACAAGGTGGTCCTGATCCTGCTGGAAATTCAAAATTGAAAGATATTATTGCAAAATGTAAAGCAAATAATATGCCAAATGATACAATAAATAATGCAATTAAAAAAGCAGCTGGAGAAGGTAATTCAGCTAATTATGAAGAATTAACATACGAGGGATATGGAACTAATGGTGTTGCAGTAATTGTAAAAGCAAGTACAGATAATAAAAATAGAACAGCAGCAGATGTTAGACATATATTTGATAAAGCTGGTGGAAATTTAGGAACTACAGGTTGTGTATCATATATGTTTGAGTCAAAAGGTGTGATAGTAATAGAAAAAGAAGGATGTCCACTTGAAGAAGATGATTTAATGATGGTAGCAGTAGAAGCTGGTGCAGAGGACTTTTCTTCAGAAGACGAAGTTTATGAAATAAAAACAGCTCCTTCTGATTTTACAGCAGTTACAGAGACTTTAACAGAAAAAGGTTTAACTTTCTTAGAGGCTGGTGTACAAATGGTTCCAAATACATATGTAACTTTAGATGAAGCTTCTGCAGAAAAAATGCAAAGATTAATCGATAAATTAGAAGAACTTGATGATGTTTTGGAAGTTTATCATAATTGGGATGAATAATATAAAAATTTTAAAGCTATTATAAAGTATGAAAATACTTTTGATGGCTTTAATTTTTTGTATATTTATTTATTTTAAGCAAAAAATAATATAAAAATTGTTTTGGAGGGATTTTTATGTTATTTAGAACTGATATGGCAGATGAAAGAAGGGATGTATATAGAAAAGCAAATAATTTAGAAGAGGAAATAAATGGAATTGAATGTGAAACTGAGGAATTACAAGATAAAATTCGTGTTACTAGAGTAAAAATATTAGATGAAAATGGTGAACAGGCTTTAAACAAGAAAAAAGGAAATTACATTACAATTGATGTAAAAAAAATTACTAATTTATCAGATGAAAAACAAGAGAATATTATAAATATTATTTCAAAAGAAATAAAAAATCTGTTAAATCTTCATGTAAAAGAAGATGAGGAGGTTTTAGTTGTTGGACTAGGAAATGGAAATTTGGTAGCAGATGCATTAGGTACAAAAGTTGTTGATAATATTGAAGTTACTAGACATATAAAAAAATATTGTCCAGAATATTTAGCAGAAGATGAAAGGGCAATTAGTGCTATAACGCCAGGAGTTATGGGACTTACAGGAATTGAAACTATTGAAGTAGTAAAAGGAATTGTTGATAATATAAAACCTAAGTTATTAATTGCGATAGATAGTTTAGCTTCAAGAAGTATAGAAAGAATTAGCAAATCAATTCAAATATCTGATACTGGTATAGTTCCAGGTGGTGGTGTTGGAAATACACAAAAGGGATTAACAGAAGAAAGCTTGGGAATTCCAGTAATAGCAATAGGTATTCCCACAGCTGTAGAAACAGCAGTTATTGTAAATGATGCTTTAGATATATTTATTGGTAAGTTACAAGATGAAGCGAGGTCGAACGAATATTTGAATAAATTAAAAGAGGAAGATAATTATAATGAAATAAAGGAAGCATTAATACCACAAAATTATAATTTAATTGTTACTCCTAAAGAAATAGATGAATTAGCAGATGACATGGCATTACTTGTTTCAGAGGGAATAAATATGAGTTTGTAAATAGACATACACAAAATACGATGAAAAGAGTATTATATGATATAGTTTAATTTTAAAGGGGAGTAACAATGAAATCAATTTGCCTTAAAACTAATAATGAGGAAATGATTAATTATATGATAAAAAATTTAGAAGAGGGATTTGAAAATATAGTTGTTTCTTCTAATAAATTTAAAATATATAGAAATGTTATAGTTCATTATAATGGAAATAATGAAAAAGATTTTTTTATAAATATTGCTAATTTATTAAGTGAAATTATTGAAAAATTTTATGAAGAAAAAATTTTATATAGGATAATAGATAATAATTATTGTTATTTTGAAGAAATTGAGAAGGAAATAATATTAAAAATTAGTGAAAAAATTATAGAAATTCAAGAGGCAAGTATTCAATATAAAAAAGAGATATTAAAAGGTTTGATATATGAATATTTTTTAGATAATAAAGTTATGGTTTTAGATGGATTTGTAAATTTTAGATTAGGTCCGTATCTTGAAGTTTTAGATTATGTTGTAGATACTTCAGTTACAAATTTTGTATTTGGATTGCAATAAAGGATATAATGTGATAAAATTTTTAAGGTTAAATTTTGTAATTGAAGGAGAAAATTTTGAGTATATTTGTAATAAAAATTATAGCATGTATTACAATGGTTTTTGACCATGTTAAGTATGCAATTCCATCACTGGAAAATTTTATAACTTTGTATTTTGGCCGAATTGCTTTTCCACTGTTTGCTTTTTGTGCAGTGGAAGGGTATGTACATACTAAAGACTTAAATAAGTATATAAAAAGATTATTTATAGCGGGGATAATTTCTCAAATTCCATTTATGCTATTTATATCTATTTTTTCAAATGAAATTTTAACGCTAAATATAATGTTTACATTGCTTTTAGGAATTTTATCGCTGAAATATTATGATATGACTAAAAATAAAATAGCTCAGATTTTAGGTGTAATAGGAATTGGTTTTTTAGGTGAATATCTAAATGTTGATTATGGATTTTTTGGTGTATTTTTAGTATTCGTTTTATATTTTTTTAGAGATAATAAAATAAAAAAATTTTTAGCATTTGTAATTTTAGTATTTGTACATTATATAGTTATGTGTAAAACAATTGATATATTTATTGAATATAAATATTGGAAAAGTGCTATATTTACCAGTATTCCTATTTTTATTATGTTATTATATAATGGACAACTTGGAAAAAAAGTTCAAAAATTTTATTATTGGTTTTATCCAGTACATTTAATGATTTTGTATTTAATTGGAATTTTGTAAAATTTAAGTTTAATATTAAGTTGAAAATTTTCAATAAGTTTTAATATATTTTTTAGTTATGGTTTGTGGGGACCGACTAGCTACAGTATGTTAAATTTTTTATTTGAAAGAATTTTGTTAGAGAGTATATTAAGTTACAAAAAAATATATGTTTTATGAAGTGGGTTTGTGGGGACCGACTAGCTACAGTATGTTAAATTTTTTATTTTAAAGAATTTCGTTAGAAAGTATATTAAGTTACGAAAAAATATATGTTTTATGAAGTGGGTTTCGTGGGGACCGACTAGCTATACAGTATGTTAAATTTTATGTTCTACAGAACTTTAAAATTTTACAGACTGTGCGTATGTTGGGAGAACGAATAAAACATATATTTTTTCGTAACTTTTATATATTATTAAAAAAGTAGAAACTTAAATAAAAAAGTACTTGACATTTCAATAAAAATGGTGTAAAGTAGAATAGCATTACAAAATTATACGTGTATTTTTATGATAGAGGTGATTTAATAATGGAAATCAAAGTAAAAATTAGTATTTTACTTGAAATTTATGGTAAATTATTAACTGATAAGCAGTTTACATTATTAGATGACTATTATAATAATGATTTATCTCTTTCCGAAATTGCAGAAAATGAGGGAATTACAAGGCAGGCAGTTAGAGATAATCTTAAGAAAGGGGAAAATAAACTTTTCGAATACGAAGGAAAGCTAGGAATTATGGAAAAGACACTTAAGAATCAAGAAAAAATAGCAGAAGTTTTATCTGAAATTACTACAATAGAAACCAAAATGTCAGATAAAGAAATAGCAAAAGTTCTTGAAGATGTAAAAAACAAATTAGCGGTTTTAGTTTAAAAGTTTTAATAAAAAACTGGAGGTAAAAATATGGCTTTTGAAGGTTTGTCAAATAGATTGCAAGAAATAACAAGAAAATTAAGAGGAAAAGCTCGTATTAATGAAAGTGATTTAAAAGAAGTATTAAGAGAAGTTAAACTTGCACTTTTAGAAGCTGATGTTAATTATAAAATAGTAAAAGATTTTGTAAAAGTAATAGAAGAAAAAGCATTAGGGCAAGATGTTTTAAAATCTCTTACTCCAGGTCAACAAGTAATAAAAATAGTTAGAGATGAATTAACAAATCTTCTTGGAGGAGAAGAAAGTAAAATTAATTTTACTCCTAATCCACCAACGGTTATTATGTTAGTAGGGCTTCAAGGGTCTGGTAAAACTACAACAGCTGGAAAAATTGCAAGTAGGATAAGAAAGCAAGGCAAGAAACCTTTACTTGTCGCTTGTGATGTGTACAGACCAGCAGCTATTAAGCAATTACAAGTTGTTGGAAAATCACTAGATATTTCAGTTTATGCTAACGAACAAACAAAAGATGTAAATCTTATTGCAAAGCAAGCAATGAATGTAGCAATTTCAAAGTTAAATGATGTTATTATTATAGATACTGCTGGACGTTTGCAAATAGATGAAGCACTTATGAATGAACTTAAAGATTTAAAGAAAAATGTAAAACCACATGAAATTATGCTTGTTGTTGATTCAATGACAGGTCAGGATGCTGTAAATATAGCAGATACTTTTAATAAAGACCTTGGAATTGATGGAATTGTTTTAACAAAGCTTGATGGAGATACTAGAGGTGGTGCAGCATTATCAGTAAAAAGCATAACTGGAAAACCAATCAAATTTATAGGAACTGGTGAAAAATTAAGTGATATTGAAGAATTTTACCCAGACAGAATGGCATCAAGAATTTTAGGAATGGGCGATATTCTTTCTATGATAGATAAAGCTGAGGAAAATTTTGATTTAGAACAAGCAGAGGCTTTAGAAAAGAGAATTAGAAAGCAAAAATTTGATTTAGATGATTATTTGAATCAGTTAAGACAAATTAAAAAGATGGGATCTTTTTCTTCAATATTAAAATTGATTCCAGGAATTGGAAGTAAATTAAAAGATATTAAAGTTGATGATGGAGAATTTGTTAGAATAGAAGCAATGATTTGCTCAATGACAAAAGAGGAACGTAGGAATCCAAATATTTTAAATGGAAGTAGACGTTTGAGAATAGCAAATGGTAGCGGAACAACAGTTCCAGAACTTAATAGATTTATGAAATCATTTGAAATGACTCAAAAAATGATGAAGGAAATGTCATCTGGAAAGAAAATGAACAAAATGCTAAAAAGCTTAAAATTAAATGATATAGACGCATCTAAATTTGAGGATTTGAAATAAAAGTATATTATAAAATTATAACTTTGGTTTTAATTTTTTAAATATAAATTTTAAATTTTTCAGGGGGTGAATTAAATGGTAAAAATTAGATTACAAAGAGTTGGAAAGAAAAAAGCACCTTTCTATCATATAGTTGTTGCTGATTCTAGAAGTCCAAGAGATGGAAAAATAGTTGAAAAAATAGGAACTTATGATCCTATGACAGAACCAGCTACAATTAATTTTGATAAAGAAAAAGTTGAAACTTGGATAAAAAATGGTGCAAAACCAACAGATTCTGTAAAACAATTAATTGATAAAACTCTAGAAAAGAAATAATTCATAAAAGCAGAAATAAGAAAGGAAGATGTTTATGAAAGAGATACTAGAAGTAATAATTAAAAATTTAGTTATAAATCAAGATGAAGTATCTATTACTGAAAACACAAATGCAAAATCTGTTTGTTATGAAGTAAAAGTTGCTAAAGAGGACATGGGAAAGGTAATAGGAAAACAGGGAAAAATGGCTAAATCAATAAGAACTGTTATGAAAGCTATTGCTAATCAAGAACATAAAAGAGTTAATATTGAATTTTTAGATTAAGGAAATATTTATGAAAGATGTTTTAGAAATAGGACAAATAGTTAATACTAGAGGGTTACGAGGCGAAATAAAACTAAATTCTTTTTCAGAAGATAGTCATAGATTTGAAAAATTATCTACTATTTTAGTAAAAAATAAATCTGAATTTAAAGAATATGAAATTGAAAAAGTTAGTTATTCAAAAAATCAAGTTATTCTTAAGTTAAAAGGTATAAATACAATAGAATATGCTGAAAAACTTAGAAATTTATATGTATATGTAAAGAAAAGTGATTTAGAAGAATTACCAAAAGATGTGTATTATATTGCAGATTTGATTGGATTAGATGTTTATACTGAAGAAGGTGAATGTCTTGGAAAAGTAGATGATATTTTAAAGTTACCTAAAAGTAATGATGTTTATGTTGTGAAAAATGATTTAGGTCAGTTGAAATATTTGCCTAGTATACCAGAAGTATTAAAAGAAATAGATATTCAAAATAAAAAAATAATAGTAAATTTAATTGAAGGTTTATAAATGAAATTTGATGTATTAACACTTTTTCCAGAAATGTTTGAGCCACTAAATCAAAGTATTATTGGCAGAGCAACTGAAAAGAATTTAATAGAAATTAATTTAGTTAATATTAGAGATTTTTCAAAAAATAAGCATAAACAAGTAGACGATACCCCTTATGGTGGTGGAGCTGGTATGCTTATGAAACCAGATGTGGTTTGGGATTGTTATAATTCGGTAAAATCTGATAATGCTAAAGTAATTTATTTATCTCCACAAGGTGAAACTTTATCACAGACTAAAGTGGAGGAATTATCTAAAGAAGAACATTTAATTTTATTATGTGGTCATTATGAAGGAATAGATCAAAGGGTTATAGATAAAATAAATCCAGAAGAAATTTCGATTGGTGATTATGTATTAACAGGTGGAGAATTGCCAGCTATGGTACTTATTGATAGTGTTTCACGATATGTAGATGGAGTACTAAAAAAAGGTTCAAAATCTGAAGAAACATTTTCAAATGGCCTTTTGGAATATCCACAGTATACAAAACCAGAAGATTTTGAAGGAATGAAAGTTCCAGAGGTTTTATTATCTGGTCATCACGAAAATATTGAAAAATGGAGAAGAAAAGAATCTATTAGAAATACATATAATAAAAGAAAAGAACTTTTAGAAAAAGTGCAATTAACTAAGGAAGATAAGAATTTTTTGAAAGAGATAGAAGAATTAGATAATTAAATAAAAAACTAAATTATTAAATAATTAATAATTAGATAATATTGAGATTGTAAATAAAAAAAGTATAAAAAATCACAAAGTGATTTTGGAAAGGAATAAGAAAATGGATATTATAAAATCTATTGAACATGAACAGTTAAAAAATAAAATTCCAGAATTAAAAATAGGTGATACTGTTAGAGTTCATGTTAGGATTAAAGAAGGAAACAAAGAGAGAATCCAAGTTTTCGAAGGTATTATTATTAAAAAACAAGGTGGCGGAGTTAATGCTACATTTACAGTAAGAAGAATTTCTTATGGTGTTGGAGTAGAAAAAACATTTTTAATTCACTCACCATTAGTTGAGAAAGTTGAAGTAGTTAGAGTTGGTAAAGCTAGACGTGCTAAATTATATTATTTAAGAGATAGAGTTGGTAAAGCTGCTAGAACTAAAGAAAAAATTGGTGCTAGAATTGAAACTAATGAAATAGTTATAAAAGAAGAAATTGTTCCAGGAGAAGCAGAAGTTGTAGAATCAGCAGAAACTGTTGAAGAAGCTGTTGCTGAAACAACTGCACCAGTTGTAGAAGAATCAAAAGAAGAGGCTAAAGTCGAAGAAAAAGAAGTTAAAGAAGCAGAGAAAAAAGAAGAAAAAGCTGAAGAAGAAAATAAATAATTGTTATTATTAGTGATATAGGATATATGAAAAAATTATTTAATATTTTTTTAATAAACCTATTGACAGAATAATAAAATTAGTTTATAATCTATACTTGTCAGAGGCAAGTATAGATTATATGCAGGTGTAGTTCAATGGTAGAATTCCAGCCTTCCAAGCTGGCTATGCGGGTTCGATTCCCGCTACCTGCTCCAATTTAAGACAACTTACGAACTTATAAAGGTTTCGTAAGTTTTTTTATTTTTAAGAAAATAAAAATAAATCTTTTGTTTATAGGACAGTAGATACAAAATCAATCAGAATTAAACTGGTTGATTTTTTCCATAATATTATTGAAACTTCTTGTTGATTCATGTATAATACTTTTAGAAAGAGAATAAGAAGGAATGGAATTGCTTATGAATAATATGGATGTAGTAGATATATATGACGAAAATAAGAAAAAAACAGGGAAAACAAAAATTAGACATAAAGACGTATTAGAAGAAGGTGAATTTGTAATTGGAGTTCAAGCAATAATAATCAATTCTAGTAAGCAAATATTAATAAGTCAAAGATCTGAATTTAAAGATAAATCTCCTTTAAAATGGGAGTGTAATGGAGGTGCTTTGTTATCAGGAGAAGATGTTATAGATGGTATTATAAGAGAGATATATGAAGAATTAGGAATAAAATTGCAGAGAAATAAAGCAATTTTTTTAAAGACGGCAAAGAATAATCATAGATTTAAAGAAATATATTTATTTGAATATGATATAGAAATTGAAAATCTTCAATATACAGATGGAGAAGTTATAAATGCTAAATGGGTTGATATTAATGAATTTATGAATATGTTCAATAATGGGGAAATAGTATGTAATGTTGATTTTAATGAAAAAGATTATGAAGAATGTTTATTATTATTAGAATTAAACCAGCACAAAAATACAGAAATTTAATTCTATATTCCCATTGAATTTTAATAAAATTTTATATATAATATTTAAAACCTTATAAATAATTATAAAAAAATTGAGGAAAAAATATGAGTAAAATAATTGTTGAAGTAGGATCTACTTGTACAAAAGTTGATGAAATTGATGGTAACAATATAAAAAAATTGGAAGGAAAAACAATCCAATTAAAAAAGCATTATAATGAGGATAAATGTTTAAGAGAAAGTGATATTAAAGAGTTAATAAAAAGTATAAATGAATTAAAATCTATTTCTAAAGATATATATGTTTGTGGTACAAGTATTTTTAGAACTTTAAATGAACAAGAAAGAATTGATTTTTTAAATAGATTTAAAAACGAAACAGGATATGATTTTCATATTATTTCTCAAGAAGAAGAAAATCAATTAACAGTTTATGGCTCTACAAGATTTGTACAAGATAAAGTATGTGTATTTATTGGTGGAGGAGGTTCAACAGAAATTGCAATATATGATAATGATATAAAGGAAAGTGTAAATAGTAAAATTGGCGTTATTGATGTAATGCAACAGTTTCCAGATTTATCAGAAGATTTTGCGACAACTAATATAGAAGATGTAAAAACATATATAAAGCAAAAATTAAATTTACCAAAAGAAAAAGCTGATATATTAATATTGTCAGGTGGAGGGCACGAAAAATTTGCTAGACTTTCAGGAATAAAATATGAATGTAATACTTTATATAATGATAAAGCTTCACCTATTATGATGGACATAGAAACAAGGAAAAATGAAACTGATAGATACTATAAAGCCATTTCATTAGATGAAATTAGAAAAAAAGTAACTGACCCTGATTGGTGGTATGCTACAAGAGCTATGTGTGCATTTGTTCTAGTTGTGGCAGAAGAAATTGGTGCAAAATATATTGTTCCTACTGATATAGCAATGGTATATGGTATTTTAAACAAAGAATTTAGAAATTAATATTATTTAAAAAATATGAAATATTTTAGATATAAGAGAGGATTTATTTATGAAATTTTTTTGTATGTTAGTGTTTTCATTATTTTTAATAACATTATTTGCTATACAGGTTATATATTTAATAAAAGCTGTAAGGACCAAAGATAAAGCTAATTGGCTTATGACATTTTCTTTAATTTTTTCATCAATACTTGGTAATGCAATAATGTACCCTTACTTTGTATTTGATAATTATCTTGGATGGGATGCATTTACTTATTTGTACTTTACTTATATAGCTTTTGGAATTTACATGTCTATATTGTTAGTTAGTGCAGTACTAAAAGTATGGGAATTTTTAAGATATAAAAAATTAAATATAAAAGCAGAAAAATTGTCAACAGAAGCTAAGGATAAATTGGTAATAAAACCATTATTAATAATAGTAATGGTATCAATAATTATATGCTTATTTAATCATATTGTATACATATTATAAAATATAAATTGATAAAAAGAGGAGAATTTTAGGTGCAAATAAATTATACTGAGAAGATACGCGAAAAAATAGAAAATAAAGATTTAAAATATATAATATTAACATTTGGTTGTCAGTTAAATGAGAATGATTCTGAAAAAATTTCTGGAATGGTAGAAGAAATGGGATTTTCTAAAACAGAAGAATTTGAAAAAGCTGATTTAATAATTTTTAATACTTGTTGTGTTAGAGAAAATGCAGAAGAAAGGCTTTTTGGAAAACTTGGCGAAATCAAAAAAATGAAAGAAGAGAAAAATGTTTTAGTAGCCATTGGTGGATGCATGATGCAAGAAAAGTCAATGCTAGAAAAAATAAAAAAGAGTTATAAATATGTAGATATAGTTTTTGGAACTCATACTATGCAATGTCTTCCAGAGGATATGTATAAAGCAATTATTGAAAATGAAAAAGTAAAAAACATCATAGATATAGATGGCGAAATCATTGAAGGACTTCCAATAAAAAGAAATGATAAAACAAAAGCTTCTGTTACTATTATGTATGGTTGTAATAATTTTTGTACATATTGCATAGTGCCTTATGTTAGAGGTAGAGAAAGAAGTAGAAATCCAGAAGATATTTTAAATGAAATTAGAGAATTGGCTAAAAATGGATATAAAGAAATAACTTTGCTTGGGCAAAATGTTAATTCTTATGGAAATGATAATTTTAAATATTGCAATTCAAAAGTAACAAGTGAAATAAATACTTTTGCTAAATTACTTAGAGCAGTAAATGAGATAGATGGCATAGAAAAAATAAAGTTTATTTCACCACATCCTAAAGATTTCAAAGATGATGTTATAGAAGCAATTAGAGATTCTGAAAAGGTTAGTAAATTAGTTCATTTACCGCTTCAAGCTGGTAATACTAAAGTTTTAAAAGAAATGAACAGAAAATATAGTAAGGAAGAATATTTAGATTTAGTTAAAAAAATGAGAGAGAAAATACCTGGAGTTTCTTTTTCAACTGATATAATAGTAGGTTTTCCAGGTGAAACAGATGAAGAATTTGAAGATACTTTAGATGTTGTAAATAAAGTGAAATTTGACCAAATTTTTATGTTTATATATTCTTCAAGGGAAGGAACAGTAGCAGCAGATAGAGATGATCAAATACCTGAGAAAATAAAACATGTAAGGTTTGATAAATTAAAGGATTTGTATGAAAAAATTGTAGAAGAAAAAAATGAAGAATATGTTGGAACAGTTCAAGATATTTTAATAGAAGGATTTAGTAAGAATAATAAAAAAATGCTTACTGGAAGAACAGATTTTAATAAAGTAGTAGTATTTGAACCACAAAATAATGAAAAACAAGGTGATTTTGTTAAAATAAAAATTACAGAAAATCATAAATGGTTTTTATATGGGAAAATAATAAAGGAGTAAAGAAATGGCAGAAGAATTATCACCAATGATGCAAAATTATATGGAAACTAAAAAGCAATACAATGATTGTATATTATTTTATAGATTAGGTGATTTTTATGAGATGTTTTTTGAGGATGCTATTTTAGCTTCTCGAGAATTAGAGATTACTTTAACAGGTCGTGCTTGTGGAATGGAGGAAAAAGCTCCAATGTGTGGAGTTCCTTTTCATGCAGCAGAAATATATATTTCTAGGTTAATAGCAAAGGGATATAAAGTTGCTATTTGTGAGCAATTAGAGGATCCAAAACTTGCGAAAGGAATAGTTAAAAGAGATGTAATTCGTGTTGTAACTCCTGGAACAGTTATGGAAACAAATATGCTAGAAGAAAAGAAGAATAATTATATAATGTCTATTTTTAAAGACGGATTATATTATGGAATAGCAATTGGAGATATTAGCACAGGTGATTTTTATGCTACGCAAATAAAATTAAAAGAAAGTAATTTTGAAAAGTTATTAGATGAGTATGCTAGGTATGAGCCATCTGAATTAGTGGTGAATGAAGCAATGACATCTTCTATTTTAGAGCTTGAAAAAATTAAAGATAGAGCAAATACTTTTATTTCAAGTAGAGGAGATAAAATTTTTAAAAATGATAAAGAAATGCTTTTAAAACTTTATACAATAGTTGATAATGATGAGAGAGAAAAGGAAGATTTAGAAAATCAGGAATTGACAGTAAGAGCGATTAATGGGTTATTAGAGTATTTTACAGAAACTCAAAAAATAAAGTTAGAACATATTAATAGAATTAAAGTTTATGAAGTGCAAAAATATATGGCTTTAGATATTAATGCTAGAAGAAGTTTGGAAATTACAGAACGAATGAGAGATAAATCTAAAAAAGGAACTTTAATTTGGGTGTTAGATAAAACTTCAACTTCAATGGGTGGAAGGCTTTTAAGACGTTGGGTAAATGATCCATTATTAGATTTAGCAGACATAAGAGAAAGACATGAGGCTGTTGCAGAATTAAAAGATAATTTAATGCTGAGAGGTGAACTAACTGCAGAACTTTCAAAAGTTTATGATATTGAAAGGTTAGCTGGTAAAATTGCTTATGGAAGTGTTAATGCAAGAGAGTTAAATTCATTGAAAAGTTCTTTAACACATATTCCAACATTAAAGGAAAATTTATCTTTTGCAAAGTCTAATTTATTAAAGAATTTATATGAAAAATTAGATGAACTTAAAGATATAGTTCAGTTAATAGATAAAGCTATTGTTGATGATCCTCCAATTAGTGTTAAAGAAGGAGGATTAATAAAATCAGGATATAATGCTGAAATTGATAGTTATAAATCAGCTTCAACAGAGGGAAAAAATTGGATAATAGCTTTGGAAGCTAGAGAGCGAGAGTTAACTGGAATTAAAAATTTAAAAGTAGGTTATACAAAAGTTTTTGGCTATTTTATAGAAGTTACAAAATCTTTTGTAAAGCAAGTTCCAGAAAGATTTATTAGAAAGCAAACTCTTACTACTGGTGAAAGATATATTACAGAAGAATTAAAAGAAATGGAAGAAAAAATCTTAGGTGCTGAGGAAAAGGTAATTAATTTAGAGTATTTAGAGTTTGTAAAAATAAGAGATGAAATTACAAAAAATATAGCAAGACTTCAGCTTACAGCAAATATAGTGGCTACAATAGATGTTTTAGTAAGTTTAGCAATAGTTGCAGATGATAATAATTATGTATGTCCTGAGATGACAACTGATGGAGTAATTGATATAAGAGATGGACGTCATCCAGTTGTTGAAAAAATGATAGATGCAGGTACTTTTGTGCAAAATGATACATATTTAGATAAAGAAGAAAGCCGAGTTGCAATAATTACTGGACCTAATATGGCTGGAAAGTCAACATATATGAGACAAGTAGCAATTATAGCATTAATGGCTCAGATAGGAAGTTTTGTTCCTGCAAGCTATGCTAAAATAGGAATAATAGATAAAATTTTTACAAGAGTTGGAGCATCAGATGATTTAAGCAGTGGTCAAAGTACTTTTATGGTTGAGATGATGGAAGTATCAAATATTTTAAGAGATGCAACATCAAATAGTTTAGTTATTTTAGATGAAATAGGAAGAGGTACTTCTACTTATGATGGATTGTCAATAGCGTGGGCGGTTGCAGAGTATATTGCAGATAAATCTAAAGTTGGTTGCAAAACATTATTTGCAACACATTATCATGAATTAATAAGTATGGCTGAAAAGACAGATGGAATTAAAAATTATTCAGTTGCAGTTAAAGAAAAAGGTGAAGACGTTATTTTTCTTAGAAAAATAATAGATGGTGGAACAGATGAAAGTTATGGTATACATGTAGCTAAACTTGCAGGAGTTCCAAGACCAGTTATAACAAGGGCTAATAAAATTTTAAAAAGTCTTGAAAAAGATGGACAAAAAGTAGTAGTAAATGAAAAAGAAGATAAAAATCAAGTTGAAGGTCAAGTTGATTTCTTTAATTTTAAACTTGAGGAAATTGCACGAGAGTTGGATAAGGTAAATTTGAATGAGCTTACTCCAATAGATGCTTTGAATACACTTGTGCGTATGAAAGAAAAAATGCAATGATTTAATTTAAAAACCTACAATATCACAATGTGTCAGAAAAATTTTTTCTGCATAATATATAAAAAGATGGGAAACATTTTTTAAGGAATCCAAAAGAAAGGAATGAATTTTTATATGTGTGGTATTGTAGGTATTGTAAATTATAGAGAAAATATGAGAGAAAAAGAAAAGCTCTTAAAAGGTATGCTTCAAACTCTTGAGAAAAGAGGACCAGATGAAGAAGGATATTATTTTAATGAAGATGTAGTATTTGGTCATAGAAGACTATCTGTTGTGGATATAGAGAATGGTAAGCAACCGATGAGCTATAGATTTAATGATACTACATATACAATCGTATATAATGGTCAAATTTATAATACAAAAGAATTAAGGGATATTTTGACATATAATGGTTTTGAATTTAATGGTCATTCTGATACAGAGGTGCTTTTAAAAGCATATATTTATTATGGTAATAATGTTTGTGAGCATTTGAATGGTATCTTTGCTTTTGCAATATGGAATGACAAGAAAAAAGAATTATTTATGGCTAGAGATCATTTTGGTATAAAACCTTTATATTATACACTTCAAAATGGCAATTTTATTTTTGCATCTGAAATAAAGGCAATTTTGCAACATCCATATATTGAAACAATTGTGGATAATTTAGGAATAAGTGAGCTTTTTGGAATAGGGCCTTCTCATACAGCTGGAACAACGCCATTTAAAGGAATTTTTGAAGTTGAACCAGCACATTTTTGCATAGTAAACAAAAATGATTTTATAAAAAAAGAGTATTGGAAGCTTAGAACGAAGTTTCATTCAGATGATTTAGAAACTACTTGTGAAAAAATCAGAAAGCTAATATCAGATTCTGTTGAAAGACAACTAATATCTGATAGACCACTTTGTGTATTGCTTTCTGGAGGGTTAGATTCCAGCATTATAACTGCAATTGCAAGTAATTATTACAGAGAAAGAGGAAAAACATTAGAAACTTATTCAGTTGACTATGTTGATAATGATAAAAATTTTGTAAAAAGTGATTTTCAGCCTAATTCTGATAATTATTATATAGAACTGATGTCAAGAGAATTTGAAACAAATCATAAAAAAATAATATTAGATACACCAGAATTATTTGATGGCTTGAAGGACTCTGTAATAGCAAGGGATTTTCCTGGAATGGCTGATGTAGATTCTTCATATTTTTTATTTTTTAGAGAGCTTGCAAAAGAACAAACTGTTGCTATTTCGGGAGAATGTTCAGATGAAATTTTTGGCGGATATCCTTGGTATTTTAGAGAGGATGCCCTAAATAGTGGAACATTTCCATGGTCTATAGCAATTGAAGAAAGGCAAAAAATATTAAATGAAGATATAGGTAAAAAAGTAAATTTGAAAGATTATATTCAAGAAAAATATAATGAAAGTTTGTCGAAAGTTGAAATTTTAGACGAAGATAGTAATGAAACAAAGCTTCATAGAAAATTAATATATTTAACTTCAAATTGGTTTATGCAAACTCTTTTAGATAGAACAGACAGAATGAGTATGAGAAATGGATTTGAAGTAAGAGTTCCATTTTGTGATTATAGAATTGTAGAATATGCGTGGAATATTCCTTGGGAAATGAAAGCATATAAAGGTAGAGAAAAGGGATTGCTTAGAAAAGCTATGGAAGGTTATTTACCAGATGAAATAATTTATAGAAAGAAAAGTCCATATCCTAAAACTTACAATCCAACTTATAGTAAAAAGGTAAAAGATGAATTGATAAAAATTGTGCAAAATAAAAATTCGATGATAAATAATTTATTAAATCAAAACTATATAAAAGAAATTATAGAAACAGATGGAAAAGCATTTACCAGACCATGGTTTGGGCAACTTATGACTGGACCACAACTTATGGCATATCTTTGTCAAGTTAATATGTGGCTTGAGATTTATAAACCTAAAATTGAGATATAGTATTTTTTAGTTTTTTTTGAAAACTTATTTACAAATCAAAAAATTATATATAAAATATATAAAAATAATTTGTACATAAGAAAGGAGAGAAAAATGCTAAATAAGAATACTAAAATAGCTGTATTAGCTGTAATATGTATAATTTTAATGGTAGTTGTTATGAAGGGATGGAAATCTAAAAAAATTAAAGATGAACAAGCAAATGCTACTACTAATACAGAGAAGTCTGTTTCATATGAAAAAGATCCTACTACCGGAGAATATATAGTTTATGATAATAATGGTCAAGAAATTACAAGAGTAATGGATGAAGCACAAGTAAAAATATATGAAGATAATCCAGATTATGATCCAAAAATACCAACAAGTGATTATTCTGATTCATATGGTGGAACAGAAAGTGGTAGTGTAGGAATATATTAAAATTAATTTTTATGTGATGAGTGAACTTGAATTATTGTAAAAGAATAATTTGAGTTCATTTTTTATGTAAACAAAAAATAATATCTGATAATATATTATATAAGAAGAAAAATCAACAGATTGTTCTACATTACGTAAACTAAAAATTATGAAATAATATTAAATAAATAAGATATACTTGATTTTAATGGAAGTATATGGTATAATAGAATAGTAATTATGTAAAATTATAAATAGGAGGATTTTATGGTAGGTAGAACTATTAAAGTAACTGTTGATTATGATAATGGATGTTATAATATTACAGGGTGTGATCCGAATTCAAAAGAAAAAAGAGGAAATAGAATAAAAATGATGCAATCAAATTATCCAATAAGAGAAAAATATGAAGATAGTAACAATATGACAATTATTAAACCTGGATATAGTATGAGATTACTAAGATTAAGAAGAAAAGAAATAAAAAATTATGCACTAAAAAGAATTATGAAAAATGATAGAAATTTTAAATATTCTAAAAGGCTTTTAAAAGAGGTAGACCCAATGATGTATAAAACTTTACGAAATTGGGATAAAAAGGCAGATACTGATTATGCTGATAAGTATGTTAAAGCTGTTATAAGAAAATATGATAGAGATGATTTTCCTGGTTTATCTAGAAGAGAGTTCAAGAATAGATGTAAGGAAAAAAGAAGAGAAGAATTAGAAAAAGCTGGAATAGAAATGGTTTACCATGTAGGTTTATTGCGTGGTTGCATGAAAATGAGAGATAAAATTGTAGGAATGAGAATGGCTGGAAAACAACATAAAATGTTAGGAATAAAAGTTATTAGAGATTTCATTTTAAAAACACCTATGCAAGTAGCTTGTTCAGTTCCTTTATATCAGAAAGATTTTGATTTGAAATACAGTGTTCCAAAAAGAACAATTAAACAAAAAGCGGTTTCTAAAGTCAGAGTGGCTTCTGTAAGTGCTGAGCAACAAGAAGCTAAAGAAATAAAAAGCCAAGTTTATTACCAAAAAGTAACTACAAAAGTAAAAGATATATTACATACAAATACAATTAAAGTTGTTGGAAGAGTGTCAGATGGAGTAAATCATTTTAGAAGAAAAGTTAGCAATGTAAAAGAATCTATAATGAACAAAAAAACTAATTTTAATAAATCAAAAGCAGTGGTAAGAAATGTTGCAGCAGCTATGGCCGCTGGTATAGTTGTATTTGGAGCATATAATGTAAACAATTCAATAAATAATGTGAAAGAGTCAAAAGCTCCTATTGTTAATACATTTGATAAAGAAGAAAAAGTGGAAAAAGCATTTGCTGCAGTTGTAGATTCAGACAAGAAAGTTGAAATGCCAGAGATGGAAACAGTACCAGTTACAGAATTAAGCGAAGAAACTGAAATGCCAGAGATGGAAACAGTACCAGTTACAGAATTAAGCGAAGAAACTGAAATGCCGGAGATGGAAACAGTACCAGTTACAGAACTAAGTGAAGAAACTGAAATGCCAGAGATGGAAACAGTACCAGTTACAGAACTAAGCGAAGAAACTGAAATGCCAGAGATGGAAACAGTACCAGTTACAGAACTAAGCGAAGAAACAGAAATGTCAGAAATGGAAACGGTTCCAGCTACAGAGCAAAATGAAGAAACTGAAAAATCAGTTAAAAAGAAAAATAAAGAATCAAAAGTAGATGAAAATAAACCACAAGTAATTCAACCTGTTGAAAAAAATAATAATAAATCTGTAAAATCAAATAAAGAGCAAAAAGAAATCAAAAAAGCTAAAAAATTAGAAAAATATAAGAAACAAGCTTTTGAGCAATATTTACAATTATTTGTTATTGGAGAAAAACCAGAAGTAGGTGATTTATTAAATGATAAATCATATTCTGAAAATCCAGATGGAACAGGAAATAAAGGATATTTTAAAACACATCCTGAATATAAAGTAGGTCAAATAGAAGTTGCAACTAAAGATGGTTATTATCCAGAAAAAGAAGAAGGAACAAATTTATTAGATATATTATCAAAATATTCTGATTATACAGATTATAGTATTCATTTTGCTAATGCAGATTCAACTCTTGGAGGTTTAGGATTTATTACAGGAGCTCAATTAGAGGATATGATTAATGAAAAAATAGATGAAATTATAGAATCTTCTAAGAAAAAAGTTGTAGATGAAACTAAAGAATCTAAGGAAAAAGTAGAGGATTTAGAAGATGATTTAATGAGATAAAATAAAAAATAACGCTTCATATTGAAGTGTTATTTTTATATAGTGAATTTTGAAATTTTACAGGTTGTGTGTGATTAGAGAGCGAAACTTAGAATAAAATTGTGTTGATAAATTATTATTTTTGTGATATTATTGTAATGTTATTTTAAAAATAGGAAGGAAGATAGTATGGCGTTAAGAAGAGGAATTATAGTAATTTTAGGTGTTGTTTTACAGATAATGTTATCATTATCAATGTATTATTTTTTAATAGACCATATTTTGATTATTAATATTTTCTTTAGAATATTAAGTTTATTATTAGTGCTTAATTTAATAAAAAATAGTAAAAATTATTCTTATACATTGCCTATAATTATTAGTTTAATTATATTTCCAATTTTTGGACTATTACTTTATATAATGTATGAAAAAAATAAGAATAACAGTAAAACTTTGAAATCTATAAAACAAAGTGAAAAAGAAAGTATGAAATATTTGAAACAAGATGATAATATAAAATTTGAAAATAATAGTAGATTAAAATATTTAACTAATTTTAGTGGCTATCCTGCCACAAAAAATAATGATGTTACGTATTATCCAATAGGAGAAAAAGCTTTTGAAGCTATGCTAGAGGAATTAAAAAAGGCAGAGAAGTTTATATTTTTTGAATATTTTATTGTAGCACATGGAGAAATGTGGCACTCTATTTTGGAAATATTAGAAGAAAAGGCATCTAAAGGTGTAGATGTAAGAGTTATGTATGATGATTTTGGATGTATTTCCACTTTAGATAAATCATATCCACAAGAACTTGAGAAAAAAGGAATAAAATGTATAGCTTTTAATAGATTAAATCCAATTGCTGGTGTTATTATGAATAATAGAGATCATAGAAAAATATTGGTAATTGATGGAAAAGTTGCTTTTTCTGGTGGAATTAATATTGCAGATGAGTATATAAATTTGAATAGTAAATATGGACATTGGAAAGATAATGGAATTAAAATTTCTGGAGATGCAGTTTGGAATTATTCTGTAATGTTTTTGACTATGTGGAATGCTTTTAGAAAAGATGATAATGATTTTAAAAAGTTTAAATATGATTTTTCTAATAAAGAAAATAAAAAGGGATGTGCAGTTCCATATGCTGAAACACCTTTAGATGAAGAAGTTACTGGTGAAGATGTTTATCTTAATATTATTAATCAAGCAAATAAATATGTATATATATTTACTCCATATTTAATTATTGATACAGATATGATAAATGCTTTGAACTTAGCTGTTAAAAGGGGTGTGGATGTTAGAATTGTAATACCAGGAATTCCAGATAAGAAAATCGTTTATACATTGTCAGAATCTTATGTTGAACCTCTTGTAAAAGGAGGAGTGAAAATATATAAGTATAAAAAAGGTTTTGTACATAGTAAAGTATTTGTATCAGATGATAATATTGCAACTGTTGGAACTATAAATATGGATTATAGAAGTTTATATTTACATTTTGAATGTGGATGTTATTTTGAAGATATGGACGTTATAGATGATATAAAAGCTGATTTATTAGATACAATAGAAAAAAGCCATGAAATATCTAAGGAAGAAGCATTACCAAAATTTGTAAAATCAATTTGGCAAGCTTTGTTAAGATTAGTTGCACCACTAATGTAAAGAAGGATATTGTTTTTAATATTATATATAGAAATAAATTATGTATTTTTGTACATAGTTTATTTTTTTACATAAAATGCAATTAAAAAGTATTGCATTTTATAATAAAGTGTGTTACAATATTTTTATCAAATTTTTTTAAAATCATTGGTTTATTTCAAACCAAAAAATCCAAAAAAATTAAAATTTTAGAGAAGTACAAATTAAAATTTAAGTATTAATTTAATATATGAGTTATAAAAATATATGTTTTATGAAGTTGTTTCGTGGGGACCAGATAACTACAGTCTGTTAAATTTTATGTTTCACAGAATTTTAAAATTTTACAGACTGTGTGTTGTTGGGAAAACGAATAAAACATATATTTTCATAACCATAAAAAAACGTTGAAACTAAAAAATATATTGCAATGGAGGGAAAAATATTGAAGAAAAATGAAATTAAAAGAAAAATATTAAAACCAACAAATGACTACATCTTTAAAAGATTATTTGGATATAAAGGAAATGAAGATATATTAAAGGGACTACTGAGTGCAATAATGCAAAAAGAAATAAAAAATATAAATTTGGATAAAAATAGAATATTAGAAAAAGATTTATTAACGGATAAAATAGGAATATTAGATATAAGAGCAACATTAAATGATGATGTAGAATGTGATATAGAGGTACAAGTGATAAATCCAGGAAATATTCAGGAAAGAATATTATATTACTGGAGTACATTATATAGTAAGGGGATAGTAAGTGGAGAAGATTATGAAAATTTGAAAAAAGTAATAATAATATTAATAACAGGATATGAATTAGAAGAAATGAGGAAAATCCGAAAAACGTTGACAAAATGGCAGATAAGGGAAGAAAATTATCCAAAAGAAGTGTTGACAGACAAATTGGAATTTTATATACTGGAATTACCAAAATACAAGAAATATAGAGATGTAAGTGAAGAGTTGGGAAATTGGGTAAAATTTATAGAAAGTCCAGAGGAAATAAATATGGAAGATATAAAAGATGAAAATATTAAGAAAGCGAAAAAAGAGTTAGAAACAATAAATATGGATGAATATGAAGAAGAAATGGCAAGAAGAAGGGAAATTTTTTTGCATGATCAAACAACAATGAAAGCACGAGCATATGAGGATGGAGAAAAAGTAGGACTTGAAAAACGGAAAAAAAGTTGGAATAAAAAAAGGAGAAAAAAATGCAAAAACAGAAATAGCAAAAAAATTATTAAATAAAGGAATAGATATAAATGTTATTATTGAAACAACAGGATTAAGTGAAGAAGAAATTAAAAAATTGTAAATTAGACGTTGAAGAAAAATATTAATATTATAAAAAATCTAACAATAGATGCTTTAAATGTATTTATTTTTAGGTTTTTTATTATGGAATATAAATTTTCGTCATAACGTAAGAAAAACACGATAATCAGTATGCTTATTTTAGCAGGAGTATCTTTGAATGCGATAATAGGAGATAATGGGATAATAACGAAAGCACAGGAAGCGAAAAGGCTTTCAGAAGAATCAGATATAAAAGAAAGATTAGAATTAATGATAGTTGAATATGTTTCAGATGTAGAAGGAAAAGAGTCATTT
>CANRQI010000021.1 GCA_947632835.1 uncultured Clostridia bacterium | reverse complement strand
TGATTGAGGATAAACACCCCAGCCATGATCTGTATAATAATCTCCTAAACCAGCTTTTTCAATTTCTTCTGCTGATGCTCCATCAGTTAATTGATGAATTATGGTTCCAACAATTTCTAAATGTGCTAACTCCTCTGTTCCTATATCATTCAAAACTGCTTTTGATTTTTGGTCTGGCATTCCAAATCTTTGAGATAAATACCTAAGAGAAGCACTTAGTTCGCCATCAGGTCCTCCATACTGACTAATAATCACTTTAGCAAGTTTTGGATCTTTACATTTAATATTAACTGGATATTCTAAATGTCTATTATAAGTCCACATATTAATTTACCTCCTTTTCCCAAGGCCATTTATCTTCAACCCATTTCCATGAATTCATCTCTGTTTCAATACTTAATGGACCATATTCATTTTCATATTTTTCTATTGCTTCTTTTAATTCACATAAATATTCATTGTGAAGTTTTAAAGCTTTTTCATCACAAGGATGAGTATCTAAAAATAAACTAATATCAATAACAGCAAATCTATATGCCATTATTTTTTTCATTAGTTCCTCTTTGCTATTATTGTTACATCCACAACTCATTATCTTCCACAACCTCCTCCATTGTTATATCTTAAATAATTTATTAACTCCATAGATTGACCTGGATAATAAGGTCTAACTAATTCTGGAAAAATTGTTCCATTTGCTAACCCCTCCATTGGTGAAAATGTTGTGTTTAACACTTGAGCTGGAACGTAAGCACTACCATAATTCATATTAGAGCTATTATAACTGTTAGAATAATAGCCATTACCATTTAAATTACTATATGACATATAATTATTTCCAGAAATATTATTATAACTTTCCATATTATTACAACCACATCTATTTGAACACATTTTTATCCCTCCTTTGTTTATATATTATGTTTACTTTTTAAATTTGTTACAGTAAATAAAAAGTCATTTAATATGTTCGACCATTTATTTCCTTTGAAAGACATCTTAATCTATGTTATTATAATTTTAAGTTTTAGAAAATTTATTTAATGGAGGTACATACATGAAAAATATTGCATGTAAGCTTGATAAAAAAATTTTTGATTTAATTATTCTTTTTGAAAAATTTTCATTTTTAATTTCTTTTATTGGAATTATTATTCTTTATATATACTTTAAATGTTATATTGACATAACACTTTATAAAATCAGTTTAATCATATTTAGAACAGGCTTACTTGCTGGAATTTGTTCTCTTTGCTTTGGAATATTTTTTAATGCTTTAAATCAAGGATTTATACATAAATAAAAAAAATCAAGATTCAAAAAATTTATTTAAGTTTCAGTTATCTTAATATATAGGTTATGAAAAATATATGTTTTATGAAGTTGGTTCGTGGGGACCGGCTAGCTACAGTCTGTTAAATTTTATGTTCCACAGAATTTTAAAATTTTACAGACTGTGCGTGTGTTGGGAGAACGAATAAAACATATATTTTCATAACTTATTAATATTGAAACATTAATGGTAGTCAAATCAGTATTTTTGTGATATAATAATATGTATTAAATTATTTTGGAGGAAAAAAATGGAAAAAAAGAAAAAAATATTTATACCAATTTTAATAATATTATTCATAATAGTAATAATTGCTGTTGGTTTAATATATTATTTTAAAAATACTGATAATACTGCAAATGATAAAAAAGTTGAAGAACAATCTTCTGAAAATTCAGTAACTAATACGAGTTCTGAAGATACATCAAATACTGGTAGAATTGAATTTTCTGCAACTGACCAAGATGAACTTCCTATTATAGGAATGGAAATGAAATTAGAAAGAGATGATGGTACTTTAATTGGTAATGTTGAAACTGGAACTGATGGTAAAATTTTGTATTATAGTGTACCAGCTGGAAATTATACACTTACACAAAATAAAGATATTGAAGGATATGTTAAAAACGAAGAACCAATTAAAATTACTGTAAACACAGCAGAAACTGCTAAATCTAGTTTAAAACTTGAAAGAATAACAGGAAAGCTTGTTATTACAGCAATTGATGATAATGGTTTTCCATTATCTAATGTAGTATTTAATTTATATGATTCAGAAGGATACCTTATGAAGAATGTTACAACAAATGACCGTGGAAAAGCTTATATAAATGTAGATTATGGTACATATTATTTTAAATCATCAGAAACTCCTGAAAAATACATTGGTGATGATACAATGTATAAATTTGTAGTAAATGAAGGAAATAGAACTTTCTACAAAACAGTTGCTAATATAAAATATAAAGGAACTGTTCTACTAAAAGTAACAAGTTCTGATAATACTGATGTAGAAAATGTTAAATATAAATTTATGGATTCAAATGGAACACTTATAAATGAACTTTCAACAAATGAAAAAGGATTAGCTGGAATAGCTAATATTCCAGCAGGACAATATTACTTAGAGCAAACCGAAGTTCCAGAAGGCTTCAAATTAGATAATGAAAAAATTGAAATAATAATAGAAGATAATAATGATGTCATAAGAAAAGACCTTGTTGTTGAAAAATAATTACTTAAATTTTGTAATATTATAAATACGAAAATTGATAGTTAAAAATTTAACTATCAATTTTTCGTTAATAAATCTTTACAATATAAACTAATTTTAAATATATTCAATAATTTTACCAATTTTTTTCAGGAGTATCAAAATCATAATTATTAAAATTTTTAAATGTGTCTTCTGATTGTCTTTGATCAATTATAGCATTCTCTCTTATATTTTGTATTTTAGTTTCAATATCCTCTTCTTTTTCTTCTCTTTCTTCTGGTTTTTCTTCCTCGTCATTACCATCATCTTCGTCGTCATCTTCTTTTAATTTCTTTAATCTATCAATCTCATCTTGAATATCATCTTTTAAAGTTTGTGCTTTTTTACTATGTCCATCATCATCTTCCTTACTAGCACAGCCTTTCTCAGTTAGCACATCTACTGCACTTTCATATTTTTTTATTGCTTCTTTTATTTCTTCTTGCTTTTTCTCATCAACCTCAACCGTTTCACAAATTGCAAGTGCATAATTAATTCTAACTTTACATTCTTTATTTTTTGGAATACTTCCTTCTAATGCTTCTCTATATTCTTCTATTGCTTTTTCATATTCTCCACTTTTATAATACATATTTCCATAATTATAATGAGCGACATACTTTTGAATGAAATTTAAAGTTGTTAGTGCATTCATCTTATCAGTAGAATATTCACCATCTTTATAATTCTTTATTAAAATACTATTCATCGAAATATTATATATAAACTTTAATGCTATAATTATTAAAATAATATATACTAAATATAGTACTTTTTTCATCACATTCTCCTTTTTTTAGCACTTAAATCTATTATTAATAAAATTGCTAAAGGAATTGAAAAATAATAATATATATCTTTATATGTATTCATTCTTTCTTCTTCACTTTGTGAATCTGCAATTTTTTCTTTTATCTCATCAATTTTGTCATCTATTTTAGATTTTTTGTTCATCTGTATATAATCTACTTTTAAATCTGAAGCAATTTGTTTAAGATTATCTTCATCTAATTTTGATATTGCATCTACTGAATTGTAATTCTCATCATAATAAGAAACATAATAACGACTACTACTTGGCTGATCTTCATATATACTTCTTATCATTTTTCCACCTGATTTGGTTCCATAACCTAATATAGCACCATTAGATACATACTTACTAATTTTTGAAAAATCCTCCAGTTTCTCGCCTTCTTTTGTTATTTCTCCATCACTTATAAAAAACAATATTACTTCATCTCTATTTTTTTCTTTTTCCTTTTCTAAATTTTTTTCTAAAAAGTCCTTTATCAAATTCAAAGAGCTTCCTTTTGCATAAAAATCATCTTCAACATTTATAGACTTTAATTCAGCTTGTACCATATCTGAATCATTAGTAAAAGGTATAATTTTTTGAGCTGTATCTCCAAATGTAATAATAGAGAACTTACAACCTGATAATTCTTCAGTTATATAACAGCAATCATTTATTACCCCATCCATTCTTCTATTTTTTCCATTATAGTCTAATGCTTTCATACTCACACTTTTATCTATTACAAACATAATATTAATATCTGCATTAATTGCTGTACTTTCGCCATTTGGTAACATTGGTCTCAAATTTATAATAAACAAAAAAACAACTATCATTGATTTTATTATTAAATTAAATATATTTTTTTTAGTTAAATTATTAAATATTACTACTGCTATAAATATTATGCAAAATATTATCATAATCCAAATTGGTATTATTGGCTTTATTATCATATTTTAATCCTTTTCTCTATAATCACTAAAATTAATAATACTATTATTAAACTTATAAAAAATTTTTCAGGATGGTCTGTTGCATAAGTTTTTTTACTTGTTTTCAATAAAGAAGTTTTTGTACTTTTTATTTCATCAACTATACTTGAAGTCATCTTACTTAAATCACCCGTATAAAATTTACCATCCGCAATTTTAACCGATTTTTTATAAGATTGTATCTTTTTTTCAGAAGTATAAGAATTCATCTCAACACTTGGACAATAAGCATAAAGATTTACATTATATTTCTTACAAAGTTGACATGCTTCATCAAGTGAAACTGTTTCTTTACCTGATACATCATTATCAGTAGCAAATATAATTATTCTAGTTCTTTGAACATCTTTTTTTAAATCTGGAAATGAAAATAATGTTCCGAGCTAATCCATCTCCTACAAGTGAACTTCCTTTTACATCACTATCTAATACAGTTCCTCCATACCAAATCGTAGGAACCTCTACTCCATCCACTTCATAAGTAACAGGTGGATTCAAATCCGTATCTTGTGCTAATTCTAATTGTTCTTGTATCGTATCTAAACATTCATTAATATAATCATAATCATCTGTTAATGGACAAAATACAACTGGTGCTGTATTATATAAAACTAAACCTATTCTATCTCCTTCTATATCTGGAATAATCTTTCTAAATTTTTTCAATAACTCCAAATTAACTTCATTTTCAGATAAAGATATATCTAATCCTAAAAGTACATCTCTATTATATTTTTCATCACTTTGAGTTTGTACTGTTACAGGTCTTGAAACTAATATACTTGTAATAAGTACACTAATTACACTTAACGCTTTTACAACATTTGATAAAATCTTATATCTTCTCATTTTGTTTTTATAATATTCAGTTTCTCTAATATATTTTGTATTTGCAACCTTTTTTCCATCTGTATATTTTATTTTCTTTTTAAACTTGTAAAAACATATTACAACACTAATTACCAAAAAGATAACTATTGCAATTGGATTCATTATTTCCATTCATTTATAACTCTCCTTGCTTTATTAATAGATTCTTCAAAATCTCCTACACTCTTGCTTGCAAATTCTGGCTCATAATACTCCTCAATTAAATCATAAAGTTCAGGCATATTAAGTTTTTTTATTTCTGACAAAGAATAATTTTGAGTAGTAATGTCAGTAATTTCAAAAACAAACAATCTAATTGCTTCGCTTATCATCTGATATGCCATTCTTAATTCAATAGCTTTATTTTTATATTGTTCTTCAATTTCATTTAATTGTTTCATATATTTTGATTTTATAACTGGTACATTTTTTATATTTTTTTCAAGAATTTGCTTTATATTTTTTTCCTCATTTTTTTTATTTGATTTTTTTAAATAAATAAAATAAAAAGTTAATATAATAATCAAAAAAATGATAATTATTAATGGTAAAATTGAATATGTAAACATTCCTTGTAATTTAATAGATGTTTGCATTTTTTCGCCTTTCTAATAATTTTAATACATCATTTGCTATATCCTTTTGACTGTTTATAGTTTCTGTAATTATTTTATATTTTTTAAATTTTTTCTCTGTTGATTCGTACATTTTACTTTTAATTTCTAATTCTAATTTTTTTAATTTTTCATCTTCTAAAATATAATCTGGTAAATAAGTATCTTGATCTACATCAAATGTATTGTTTCCTGCCATTAAAGCATCTGAAATATTTACAAACATGACATCATGTAACAAAGACAATTTTTTCAAGGTTGCTTCTGATATATTACTCATACCTTCTATATCAGTAATTACAAAAACAATCATTTTTCTTTTTATAAATTTTAAAACATATTTTATTAAATCTTCTAAATTATTTTCCGTTACAATTTCTTTTTCATAAGAATTTAATATCTTTTCTACATTATAAAGACCTGTTCTAAAAGGAAATAAATTAATATTTTTTTTACCCTTATATATTGCACTAATGGAATCTCCATGCTTATCTACTAAATAGCTAATTGTTCCCATTGTCATTAATGCTACTTCTTTTTTAGAATCCAATGCTTTTGTATCTGCTAACATTTTTTTCCCAGAATCCAATATAAAAAGTACATTATGTTTTTTTTCAGCAATATATTGCTTTATTAATATTTTATTTGACCTTGATGATGCCTTCCAGTCTATATCCTTTACATTATCTCCAACAACATATTCTCTTAAATCTTCAAAATTCATGCTTTTGCCCTTATAAATGGAACTATAAGCACCTTCTAAAATATTTGATGTCTTTTTTTTAGTATAAATTAAAACATTTGCCTTCACCTTATTTATATATTTCATTATCATAATATATTTCCCCTTAATACAAGATTATGGAACTTTTACTGAAGCAATTATAGCATCTATAATTGTTTCTACTTTTACTTCATCTGCTAATGCTTCAAAGCTTAGCGAAATTCTATGTCTTAATATACCATGACTTAATTCTTTAATATCATCAGGTGTTACATAAGTTCTACCATTTATCAAAGCACGAGCTTTACCTGCCTCCATGAATGCTATTGCTGCTCTTGTACTTGCACCATTTGTTATATATTTAGATAATTCTGGACGTATAAATTTACTAGCATTTCTAGTTGCATGCACAATTTTTATAATATATTTTTTTACAGCTTCATCTAAATATACCCTCTTACATAATCCCTGTAAATACTTTATATGTTCTATTGCTACAACACTTTTTCTATTTTCAAATATATTATCTTCTATTCTTTTCAATATTTCAAGTTCTTCACTCTCAGATGGGTAATCTAAAGTTTCTTTTATAATAAATCTATCTTGTTGAGCTTCAGCTAAAAGATATGTTCCTTCTTGGTCTATTGGATTTTGAGTAGCAATTACAATAAACACTTCTGGTAATCTATAATTTTTTCCACCTATACTAACTTGTCTTTCTTGCATAGCTTCTAGCATAGCACTTTGAGTTTTAGAACTAGATCTATTTATTTCATCTAAAAGAACAAAATTGGCATAAACTGGTCCAATCCTTGTTTCAAACTCTGATGTTTTTGTATTATAAGTTTGAGTACCAATAATATCACTTGGCAATAAATCAGGAGTACATTGTATCCTTGAAAATCTACCACCACAGCTTTCTGTTAAAACTTTTGCTGCAGTAGTTTTTGCCAAACCTGGTACAGATTCTACCAATATATGCCCATTTGCAAGTAACGCTATTAATAATGAATCTTGAAGGTTCTTTTGACCTACTATTCTTAAAGTATAATAATTTGAAATTGCTTTAATTATTTCAATACTCTTATTTAATTCTTCCTCTAAAATATCACTTTCCATATTTACCTCTTTTGTATCTTTAAATATTTTTTTACATGTTCTCTTTAAACATTTTGTTTAACATCTGTGGATTTGCTTTTCCTTTTGTTAATTTCATTGCTTGACCTACTAAAAATCCTAATGCTTTATCCTTTCCAGCTTTAAAATCTGCAACAGATTGTGGATTTTCTTCAAGAATTTTTAGTACAATTTCTTTTATTTGACTTTCATCTGAAATTTGAATCCAACCTTTATCTTCTACTATTTTTAAAGGTTTTTCTGGATTTTTGAACATTTCCTCTAAAACCTTTTTAGCAATAGCTGAGCTAATTTTTCCATCATCTATCAATTTTACAAGTTCACCTAAATCTTCTCCACTAAATGGAATTTCATCTGGTTCTTGTTCATTTTCATTTAAAATTCTAGCTATATCTGACATAATCCAATTACTAACAGACTTTGGATTATTGCAAACTTTTATAGCATCTTCAAATAAATTTGAATAATATTTAGAACCTGTTGTAATATTTGCAGCTTTTTCAGATAATTCATAATCCTCTAAATATCTTTTTCTTCTACTTTCTGGTAATTCTGGTAAACCTTTTCTTATATTTTCAATATATTCATCAGAAAGCTTTATTGGAGCTAAATCAGGGTCTGGAAAATATCTATAATCCTCTGCATCTTCTTTATCTCTCATTGGAAATGTTTTTCCAGATACATCATCCCATCTTAAAGTTTCCTGAGTAACAACTCCACCATCTTCTATAACTTCAATTTGTCTATTAGATTCATATTCAATTGCTCTTACAATACTTCTAAAAGAATTCATATTTTTCATTTCAGTTCTTGTTCCTAATTTTTCTGTTCCCTTTTTTCTAACTGAAACATTTACATCAGCTCTCAAAGAACCTTCTTGCATTTTACAATCTGATATTTCGATATATTCAAAAATTGATTTTAATTTTCTCATATAATTTTCTACTTCTTCAGCACTTCTCATATCTGGCTTTGAAACAATTTCAATTAGTGGTACTCCAGCTCTATTCAAATCTACAAAACTTCCTCTACCATAATCATCATGATTTAATTTTCCAGCATCATCTTCAATATGGATTCTCTCTATTCTTATTTTTTTCTCACCATCACTTGTATCTATATTAACAAAACCATCATAACAAAGAGGTAAATCAAATTGTGATATTTGATATGCCTTTGGAGTATCTGGATAAAAATAATTTTTTCTATCATTTTTACTGTTTCTTGATATTTGACAATTTGTAGCTAAACCTGCTTTAACAGCATATTCTACAACTTTTTCATTAAGTACTGGAAGTGCACCAGGAAGCCCCATACAAACAGGACAACAATGTGTATTTGGTTCTCCACCAAATTCATTTGAACAAGAACAAAAAATTTTAGTTTTTGTTGAAAGCTCACAGTGAACCTCTAACCCAATAATCATCTCATAATCTTCTTTTGCCATTACTTTCATTCCTTTCTAATTTTTCACTTAATATTTTAACCTTTTTTAAATTGAGGTTTATTCTCTCTAAAATTACTGTTTTGTTCATAAGTATAAGCAGCTCTAAAAATCTTGTCCTCTTCAAAAGAATTAGCTATTAATTGAAATCCAATTGGAAGTCCATTACTATCTAAACTGCATGGAACACTCATTCCTGGAAGTCCACCAATATTAACTGGAACAGTACAAATATCTGCTAAATACATTTCTATTGGATTTTTAGACTTTTCTCCTATTTTAAAAGCAGTTGTTGGAGAAGTTGGTGTTAATAATAAATCATATTTTTTAAATAATTCATTATAAGCATCTTTTATAAGAGTTCTAACCTTTTGAGCTTTTTTATAATAAGCATCATAATATCCTGAACTTAACACATAAGTACCCAAAATTATTCTTCTTTTTACTTCTGTTCCAAATCCTTCACTTCTTGAATTTTTATAAATATCTCTTAAATTATCGAATTTTTCTGATCTATAACCATATCTAATTCCATCAAATCTACCTAAATTAGAACTAGCTTCAGCACAAGCAATTATATAATAAACTGCTGTTGCATATTTTCCTACATCTAAAGAGCAATCTTCAACAATAGCTCCCATTTCTTCATATTTTTTTGCAACATTTAAAATAGCTTCTCTTACTTCTTCATTAATTCCTTCACCTAAATATTCTTTAGGTAAGCCTATTTTCATGCCTTTTACATCATTTACTAAATACTTTGTATAATCTTTTTTCTCTACTGGAACTGATGTACTATCTTTCTCATCATGTCCAGAAATTAAATTTAAAAGCATTGCTGAATCTGTAACATCTTTAGTTAAAGGACCTATTTGATCTAAAGATGAAGCAAATGCAACTAAACCATATCTTGAAACTAAACCATAAGTTGGTTTTAAACCTACAATTCCACATAAAGAAGCTGGTTGACGTATACTTCCACCTGTATCACTTCCTAAAGCCCATGTAGCCATATTACTTGCTACTGCAGCAGCAGAACCACCTGAAGAACCACCTGGAACTCTATCTAAATCCCATGGATTATGTGTTTTAAAAAATGCTGAATATTCTGTTGAACCTCCCATTGCAAATTCATCCATGTTTAATTTTCCAAGATATATCATATTTTCATCATTTAATTTTTCTATAACTGTTGCATTATAAGGTGATTCAAAATTTTCAAGCATTTTTGAACTACAAGTAGTTTTTGTACCTTTTATACACATATTATCTTTTATACCAATTGGTATACCAGCAAATTTTCCTAATTTTTCACCATTTGCTCTTTTTTCATCTATTTCTTTTGCCTTTTTTATAGCACTCTCTTCTAAAGTAGAAACATAAGCTTTAACTTGTTCATCTTTTTCTTTTATTCTATCAAAATAACTTTTTACTATCTCTTCTGAAGTTATTTCTTTGCTGTTCAACTTTTGCATAAGCTCATGTACTGTATATTCATAAAGTTCCATTAACTTTCCTCCTCTTAATTGTTTATTACTTTAGGTATTCTAAACATTCCCTCATCTTGACTTGGTGCGTTTTTTAATAATTCATCTTTACTTATACTTTGCTTTACTTCATCTTTTCTAAAAACATTATAAACACTATTTGCACCAATAGTTTCTTTTATTTTATCAGTATTTACATTATTTACTACATTAGCAAATTCTAATATTTCTTGCATATCTTTAGTGTATTTTTCTATTTCTTCTTCTGATAAATTAAGACTAGCTAACTTAGCAATATGAATTACCTCTTCTCTACTAATTGACATTTATATCCCTCCGTTTTGAAATATTTATTATTATATATCAAATAATCCGAAAAAACAACCTATTTATATAATTTTTAAGTTTCGGTATTTTTTAGAAAATATATCAAGTTACGAAAAATATATGTTTTATTCGTTTTCCCAACACACGCACAGTCTGTAAAATTTTAAAATTCTGTGGAACATAAAATTTAACAGACTGTAGCTAGTCGGTCCCCACGAAACAACTTCATAAAACATATATTTTTCGTAACTTTTGTACACCTCAAAAAATACCGAAACTTAAAATTTATATAATTAAATTATAAAGAAATTTAAGGTGAGTAAAATAAATTTTACTCACCCTTTTAATTCAATAAATTAAATTTTTATATTATCCTAATTTTTCTTCTACAATTTCTCTACCATAACAATCTTTAAATTTTTTCAAAGCTATAAGAACAAAATCGTTAACAACAAATCCACCAACAACTACAAATGCAATTAATCCTAAATATAAATTTAAGCTTAATATACATGCTGCAACAGCTGTTCCATAAGCCATTAAAAATCCTGAACCAATTTTTCCTACATATAAACGATGTACTCCTAAAAATCCTAAAAACCAACATAATAGTAATGTTGTAAGCCAATTTTTTGTTGTTGTATTATTATTTTTTTCATTATTTTTCATCTTTTGTCACTCCTTTAATCTCATTTATAATTTTAATTTTTCTATTATATTTTTATACTATATTCCATTTTTTGTCAATATTTTTTTCCAATGTTACCAAAATGTAATTATATTTCATTTCCATAATATGCATCAATTAAAATTTGCTTAATTTCTTCAACTAAAGGTACTCTTGGATTAACTGTTGTACATTGATCTGAAAATGCTTTATCAGCTAATTCATCAAGTCTATCCATAAACTCTTTTTCTTCAATGCCACATTCTTTTAAAGAAATTGGTTCTCCCACTTTAACTGCTAAATCTCTTACAGCTTTTGCTAAACTCATAACACCTTCCTCATCTGTATATGCTGGTAAACTTAACATTCTAGATAAATCAGCATATTTTCTATCAGCTATAAAATGATCATATTTTGGCCAAGATACAAATTTTGTAGGTGCACCACCATTATATTTTATAACATAAGGTAAAACAATTGAATTTGCTCTACCATGTGGAATATGATATTCTCCTCCAAGTTTATGTGCAATTGAGTGATTAATTCCTAAAAACGCATTTGTAAATGCCATACCAGCAATTGTACTTGCATTATGCATTTTCTCTCTTGCTTCTTTATTACTTCCTTCTGTATATGCTTTTTCTAAATACTTAAATACTAATTTTACAGCTTTTTCTGCAAGTGCATCTGTATAATCAGAAGCCATTACAGAAACATAAGCTTCAATAGCATGAGTTAAAACATCCATACCAGTATCTGCAGTTAATTTTGCAGGTAATGTCATAACTAAATCTGGATCAATAATTGCAACATCTGGTGTTAATTCATAATCAGCTAAAGGATATTTTATATTTTTCTTTTTATCAGTAATAACAGCAAATGAAGTAACTTCTGAACCAGTTCCAGATGTTGTAGGTATAGCTACCATCTTACATTTTTTACCTAATTCAGGGAATTTATATGTTCTCTTTCTAATATCCATAAATTTCAATTTTAAACCTTCAGGGTCAGCATCAGGATATTCGTAAAATAGCCACATTCCTTTTGCTGCATCAATTGCACTACCACCACCAAGAGCAATAATTACATCTGGATTAAAGTTTTTCATTGCTTCAACACCTTTATTTATAGTGTCAAAAGATGGATCTGATTCTACATCACTAAATATTTCAGAGTGTACATAATGTTCTCTTTTTCTTAAATGATAAAGAATTTTATCTACATATCCAAATTTAACCATTGATTCATCTGTTACTATAAATGCTCTTGTTATATCCTTCATTTTTTCCAAGTATTCTATTGAACCTGCTTCAAAATATATTTTCTCTGGAACTTTAAACCACTGCATATTAACCCTCCTTTTTGCAACTCTTTTTATATTAATCAAGTTTACTGAAGATACATTTGATGTTGTTGTATTTCCACCAAAAGTACCACATCCAAGAGTTAACGATGGCATATTAGTATTATATATATCACCAATTGCACCATGAGATGATGGAGAATTTACAATTATTCTACCTACTTTTACAGTATTTGCAAATTTCTTTATAACTTCTTCATCTTCTGAATGAATTACAGCAGAATGTCCCATTCCAGCAAATTTAATTAATCTATCTGCTATATCAATTCCTTCATTAGAATTTTTAACTTTATAATAAGCCAAAACTGGACTCAATTTTTCTGAAGAAAATGGGTATTCTGAACCTATTTCAGTTTCTGATACAACTAAAACTTTTGTATGTTCTGGAATTTCAAATCCAGCATGATTTGCAATATCTTTAGGACTATGACCTGCAATTGCACCAACTAATTTATTAGTTTCTCTATCAAACATAGCATTTCTTAATTTTTCTTTTTCTTCGCCATTTACAAAATAACAACCAGCTTTTTTCATTAATTCTTCGAACTCACCAGATATTTCTTCATCTACTATAACTGCTTGTTCTGATGCACAAATCATACCATTATCAAAAGATTTAGACATTACCAAATCATTTACAGAAGCTTTTAAATTTGCTGTTTTATCTATATAACAAGGTACATTTCCTGGTCCTACTCCAAGTGCTGGTTTTCCACAAGAATATGCTGCTTTTACCATTCCAGAACCACCAGTTGCTAATATCAAATCAACTCCAGGATGATTCATAAGCAAACTTGTAGCTAAAATAGATGGTTTATCTATCCATAATATACAATCTTCTGGTGCTCCAGCTTCTACAGCTGCATTTTTTACAACTTCTGCTGCAGCTACTGAACATTTTTGAGCTGATGGGTGGAATCCAAAAACTATAACATTTCTTGTTTTTGCAGCTATCATTGATTTAAACATTGTTGTTGATGTAGGATTTGTAACTGGAGTTACTCCTGCAATTATTCCAATTGGCTCTGCAACTAATGAATATCCCTCTTCATTATTAACTTCGATTTCTCCAACAGTTTTATCATATTTTATACTATGATAAATATATTCAGTTGCAAACATATTTTTAGTAATTTTGTCCTCATATATTCCTCTTCCAGTTTCTTCAACTGCCATTTTAGCTAATCTCATGTGATTATCTAAACCTGCCATTGACATCTTTTTTACTATATTATCCACAGTTTCCTGATCTAATTTTTTATATTCCTCTGAAGCTTTTTTTGCCCTCTCAATTAGCTTATCAACCATTTCTTGAACTTCTCTTCTTTCTTCATCAGTTACCTCCGCCATAAATATGACCTCCTCTAATCAAAATAGTTATTAACATTTTTTCCAATTATTGTTAATAATATACTTTTTTTATTATATACATTTTTTTATGCGAATTCAATATAAAAGTTTCATCTTCTTTTTAGTTATGAAAAATATATGTTTTATTCATTATCCCAACTACGTACAGTATGTAAAATTTAAAAATTTAACATACTGTAACTAGTCGGTCCCCACGAAACTCATTCATAAAACATATATTTTTCATAATTTAAAAAGAACTAAAACTTAAAAAATATTCATCTATTAAATTCTTAATTGTTTTTGGACTTTTAAACAAATATTCTGACAATTCTTTATCCAAAATTTCAACATCTTGACAACTTGGATTAGTAATTAAATTCTCAGCATATTCTTCAATTTTCTCTCCTCTGCTTTCAGTATCTTGTATCTTGCTTTTAGTTAAAATCTGCAATGCAACCAGATCCTCAGAATAAGTATAATCTTTAAGCTCCTCCATATTGCTTTGTAAATTATCAATTTCATTTCTCATTGGTTTAGTTAAAAATTTATTTGCTAATAAATTTCTATATATCTTTATTTCAGCTTTATCATAATATTTACTATCTTGTAAATAACCTATATTAAATTTTTTTGAATCTAAATAACTTTGCCATCTAAAAATTCCTGTAAAACTTAATAAAGAATAAAATTTAACATTAGATTTTAAACTTGGTAAATAATTATTTTTAAAATTTTTATTATAAAGTTCTTCTGGATAAATACCATTAACAGAAATTATTCCTAATACTTCTTCAGGATAGCTATCACTATAATACATAGCATATAAATTAGATGTTGAAAATGGCATAAAAATATAAGGTCCAAAAATTTCTGCTGAAGTTAAAGCATCTTTTATTTCACTTGCAATCTCCTTATTACTTCTTTCATCATTAATTGACAAACTAAATCCATATCCAAAATATTCTACTATAACCACTCTATAATCACTACTTAGGCTATCTGCTATTGCTTTATATTCAAGCACTGGTGAGGAAACACCTACACTTGGTAAAATTACTATTGTGTTTTCTCCTTCACCTGTAATATATAAATTCATCATATTATTTTTAACAGAATATAAATTTTTATATTCTCCTGAATATTTACTTGAAACTTCTCCAAATCTTAAAATATTATGTATAATTATTGAAACAAAAGAAACTATTAAAACTAATATAATCACTATTATAACAAGTGATTTTATTGTGTCCATTAATATTCCAACTTTTCCAGTAATCTTTCTTACTGTATTTTTATCCATTTATATTCCCCCAATTAATTAGCCATTGTATATTTTGTTGTATATGCTTTATTGGTAAATTCTACTTTCACATTTACAATTTCTTTTCCCTTTGTATAATCAGTTGTAACTGCAAAATCTTGTACATCTTCACATAAACAAATTCTATTAAAATATAATACTTTATTTACTTTATCAAATGTAAATCTATCACCATTTGAAAAATCCAAACAATATGAATTTGCTTGATCATTAGTAGCAGAAAATTTATTACCGTAATTGTTCTGATTCTTTAACTAAATACATATTCAATTTATTATATTCTGCTGCACTATAAACCTCAGTATCTAATAATGATGTATTATTATAGAAAAATATTGTTATTCCTGCTACTACTCCTGCAACAACCAAAAAGCTTGCTATATAAATAACTAAACTTAACATTGTTACACCTTTTTGAAACTTTAATTTCATACTATTAACATCCTTTCCAATGTATAAAACCATAAAATTTACAGTTTTATTTTTTTACTTTTGTACTTTAATATCATATATCTAACTAAAAAAAATTTCAATATTTTTTTCATTTAAGTTTCGTTTTTTTTATTAATAAATATGATATTACAGCACCAGAAAAATTTAATATCAAATCGTCTATATCAGCAACACCAATCATTAATAAAAATTGTATTCCTTCAATTAATATAATTCCTAACATCAAAAATATCATATATTTAAAAATACTTATTTTTCTAAATTTATATAGTACAAAAAATGACATTGGAAAAAATAATATGAAATTTCCAAATAAATTTTCTAATACAGTCATTATTGAAACATTATGATTAAAATATGCTCTTAAATACCTTTTTATCGTATAAAATGGTTTTAAATTTATACAATACGATATATGTTCCTTTGATAAAAAATCAAATGACATTTTCATTCTATATTCGTATTTTAAAAACAATACATATAATAAAAAAAGTACATATACTATAAATGCAAATTTTAAAATCTTTTTTAAATTAATAATTTTAAACATATTTATAATTATTCCCCAAAAAAAGAATTTATTTACAAATAAAGAATATTTTATTATAAAAAAAATGAGGAATATTCTAAATTGAATGTTCCTCATACTTTTAAATTGTTTACTTTTTATTATTGTAATTCAACAACTGCTCCAGCTTCAACAAATTTAGCTTTAATTGATTCAGCTTCTTCTTTAGCAACTCCTTCTTTAACTGTTTTTGGAGCACCATCAACTAAATCTTTAGCTTCTTTTAATCCTAATCCAGTAACTTCTCTAGCTACTTTAATTACAGCTAATTTATTAGCTCCAGCTTCTTTTAATACAACATTAAATTCTGATTTTTCATCAGCTGCTGCTGCTCCACCAGCAGCTCCAGCAGGTGCTGCAACGGCTGCTGCTGTTACTCCATATTTTTCTTCAATTCCTTTTACTAATTCTGATAATTCAACAACTGTTAATTTGTCGATTTCTTCTAACATTTTATCTGTTTTTTCACTCATTTTTAAATTCCTCCTAATAATTTTAATTTTTTTATTTTAATATTTTATATTTTCAATATAAAAATTTTTACTCTGCTGATTCAGACTCTTTTTTAACTCTTACTGCATCTAATGTAGCAGCAAGTTTTGAAACATTTGCAAGCAAGCATCCAGCAAGTTTTGCAATAAGTTCTTCTCTTGATGGAAGTTGTGCTAATACTTTCAATTCACTAATTTCTGTTACTTTACCCTCTAGAACACCAGCTTTCATTTTATAAAAGTCATGATCTTTTGAATAATTGTATATTGCTTTTAAAGCTGGTAAATATTCTTCTTGAGCAATAATAACTGCTGTTGGTCCTACTAAAACATCATCTAATTCAGTAATTCCAATTTTATTTAATGCTCTTTTAGTTATATTATTTTTTATAACTACATATTCAGCATTAGCCTTTCTAATTTCTTTTCTAAGGTCTGTTACATCAGAAACATTAATTCCTCTGTAATCTGTTAAAAGTACTATACTAGCACTTTTCATTTTTTCAGCTAGTTTATCTACTTCTTCTTCCTTTTGTTTTATAATTTTTTCGTTTGCCAATTTTTTCACCTCCGCTTGTATTTATTAAATATTAATTAAAATTAAAAACTCTATTAATTACCAAATATAAGGTAACTAAAAGAGTTCTATCCGCTCTATATAAGTTACCTCGGTAGGATTTACTAATAACCTACTGTCTTTGGTAAATTATTTACAAATTATTTTTGATTAATACGTACGCTAGGTCCCATTGTAGTAGCTACTGCAACACTTTTTATATATTGTCCTTTAGCTGCTGCAGGTCTTGCTTTTATAATTGCATCTATAATTGTTTGATAGTTTTCTAATAATTTTTCTGCACCAAATGATAATTTTCCAAAACCTAAATGAATAATATTTGTTTTGTCTAATCTATATTCAACTTTACCAGATTTTATTTCTGCTATTGCTTTTTTAACATCCATTGTAACTGTACCTGATTTTGGATTTGGCATTAATCCTTTAGGTCCTAATACTTTACCTAATCTACCAATAACACCCATCATATCTGGTGTTGCAACTATAACATCATAATCAAACCAATTCTCTTTTTCTATTTTTGGAACTAATTCCTCTGCACCAACAAAATCAGCACCAGCCTCTGTAGCTTCTTTAGCTTTATCACCTTTAGCAAATACTAATACTTTAAGTGATTTACCTGTACCATTTGGAAGTACTACTGTACCTCTTACTTGTTGGTCAGCATGTTTTGAATCTACACCTAATCTAACATGTAGTTCAACTGTTTCATCAAATTTTGGTTTTGGCATTTTCTCAATAATTTCAAATGCCTCTTTAGCTTCATATAATTTTGAACTATCTACTAATTTTGAAGCTTCCTGATATCTCTTTCCTCTTTTCATTTTTAACCTCCTTTGGTAATAACGAACATTTTTGTTCTCCCAATTTTACATTTTTAATCAACAACAACTACACCCATTGAACGAGCTGTTCCTGATACCATACTCATAGCAGCTTCTATTGAAGCAGCATTCAAATCTTCCATTTTTTGTTCAGCAATTGCTTTAACTTGTTCTTTTGTTATTTTAGCAACTTTATCTTTATTAGGTTTTCCTGAACCTTTTTGAATTTTTAATGCTTTTTTAATAAGAACAGCAACTGGTGGAACTTTAGTAATAAATGAAAAAGATTTATCTTTATATACAGAAATAACAACTGGTATTATCATTCCAGGTTGATTAGCTGTTCTATCATTAAATTCCTTAACGAATTGCATGATATTAACACCGCTTGATCCTAATGCAGGACCAACTGGTGGAGCTGGTGTTGCCTTTCCTGCCTCTATTTGTAATTTTATTACATTTACAACTTCCTTCTCAGCCATTTTAAGTACTCCTTTCTAAAAGTTTTAATCTAATTTTTGTACTTGTGAAAATTCAAGTTCAACTGGAGTTTCTCTTCCAAACATAGAAACTGAAACTTTAACTTTTTGTTTTTCTTTATTAATTTCTTGTACTACGCCAACAAATCCTTCTAAAGGTCCATTAACTACTTGTACATTATCATTAACTTCATAATCAATTGTAACTGGTATTTCTTCAAATCCCATATTTCTTATTTCAGCATCAGTAAGAGGAATTGGATCTGTTCCAGAACCAACAAAACCTGTAACACCTCTAGTATTTCTAACAATATACCATGACTCTTCAGTTACAATCATTTTTATCAAAACATAACCTGGAAAAACCTTTTTCAAATTAGTTTTTCTTTGACCATCTTTTATTTCTACTTGTTCTTCCATTGGAACAATAATATTAAAGAAAAAATCATCAAGTTCCCTATTTTTTATAGTTTTTTCTAAGTCAGTTTTTACTTTATTTTCATATCCTGAATATGTGTGTACCACATACCATTTTGGCTCCAATTTATTCTCTTTTCCGAGACATAATTTTGCCTCCTTTATTTATCTCTTCTTTATTTATTATTCTTCTGTGGTAGTTGTAGTATCTGTAGTTCCTGCATCACTAGGTGTTTCTGGTGTACTTTCTGGAGCTGTACCATCACCTTCTGTTGTTGTACTTGTTTCTGGAGTAACTGTAGAATCATCTAATGTACCATTAGTAGATTCATCATTATGGACTGTTATTTCATCATCTGTAGTATTATTTTCAGAATCTTGAATTTTACTTGATACTACATTTCTTACTTTATCAATACCATAAGTATTTAAACTCTCAAAACAAAAATCCAACACAAAAACAATTACTGCAGCAATTAAAACAATTGATATAACAGCTACTGTATTTTTTAAAAGTTCCTTTGGTGTTGGCCAAACTACTTTTTTTAACTCAGCTTTAAAATTCTTTAAAGCTCCTCCATTTTTAGCTTTGTCATCTTTTTTTGTTTTTTCTTTTTTTACAGAATCATTATTCTTTACTGAATTTTTCTTATTTGATTCTTCATTTATAGAATTTTTTTTATTTGAATCTTTTGCCATTTCCTATCCTCCACAAAATGTAACTATTTTGTTTCTTTATGAGTAGTACGTTTTTTGCAAAATTTGCAATATTTAACTATCTCTAATCTATCTGTATTTTTTCTTTTATTTTTAGATGTTACATAATTTCTTCTTTTACATTCTGTACATTCTAGAGTAATATTTTCTCTTGGTCCTTTTGACGCCATTTTACTACACCTCCGTTTGCTTTTTGAAGCCTCTTATATTTATTTACGATGTGATTTTATGTATTTTGCAATACATGCTTAAATACTTTATCACAAAAGTTCAAATATGTCAACACTTTCAGCTGATTTTTTAATTATTTTTTCTTCTTTTTTACAGAATATCCAAATTTTCCCATTCGCTTTCCTAAAGCATAATAGCCTCCATTAGCATAAGCTATTAAATTACACTTACTAATGTCAAACTCTCCTTTTGAATTTATATACTTTTCATCAGGATCTATTGATAAAACTTTTGCTATAAACATCGTATGACTTCCAAATTCTTTTATCTCCACAACTTTACACTCAATCGATACCGGACTTTCTTTTATTAACGGGCATTTAACAAATTTTGCTTTCTCTTTTGTTAAATTCATTTGCTTAAATTTATCAACTTTTTTTCCACTTTTTACCCCACACCAATCTGTAGCATAAGTTAATTTTTCATTAGTTAAATTAATGGCAAATTCCATATTTTCTTTTATTATATTATATGAATATCTCTCTGGTCTAACTGAAATATAAACCATAGGTGGCTTTGTATTTATAATACCTGTCCATGCAACAGTCATAATATTAGATTTCTCCATAGTTCCTGAAGTAACTAATACTGCTGGAATTGGGTATTCAAAAGCACCACCTTTCCAAATTACTTTAGACATTTTTCATCATCTACCATCTCCTACAAAATCCTCTGGTGCTTTTTTAGATAAAATCATACTTTCATCAACATATCTATAAACATCTGCTAAATTATTCAAATCTTTATTATTAATTCTTCCATCGTTTCTCATTGCAAAGGATAAAGCAGTAACTAAATCCTTAGCACCAACTGTATCATAACATAACATATTTACTGATTCATCTCTTAATATAGGACTATCTAATCCTTCAGAATAATCTTTTATAACTCTAGTTACATTCCTAATAGCACCAATATAGCCAAAATTATTATTCATTGCGTTTTTCATTACAATATCTGTAAATACAACATCATGAAACATTTGAGGATCAAAATTAGGATTAAATTCCATGATTAAATGATAATATTCATCTTGCCCTCTTTCATTTTTTCTTGATACACCAATAATATCATATGGTCCCATTTTTACTGTTGCTTTTCTATCATTTCTTATAAAACTTCCAAAAGAAAATTCACCAAATTTGGAAACTTTTAAATCCTTTGAATATTCTTTTGGCATTTTTTTAAGTAATTGTTCTGGATTTTTATAAAGATTAATTTCATATACATAATCTGGTATATTAGATTCACCTTCCAAAAGGCTTCTTCTTGGAATATATCTGTTACTACTCATATCAGATTTTTCAACATCAACATAACTTAAAATAAATACATTATAATTAATATATTTTTGTATTGCTTCCGGACTTGAAAATATATCTGAAATTTGTGTATATAAATCCTCTTTTTGCCTTTTTTCCTCGATTTTTTTAACACTATCATTTCTATTTGGTTTAACATTTCTTCTTAAATTATAAAGTTTTATTTTTGACAAATGATACAACACTAAATATAAATCATTTGAACTCATTAATTGATTAGCATATTCTCTTAAACTATTTTCTTTATGTGATACATCATTATCACTAACAATTTTTTCATATTTTTCTATGTTCTCAACAGTTACATCTTGATATTTTTTTCCTGATGTTTCTTCTACTTTTTGTGCTCGAATTTCATCTATAGATTTATTCTGAGCTCGTGCTTGATCCTGTAACTCTTGATATTGGCTTTTTAAACGTTGCAATTCAAAAATATCGAACTTATCTTTTGTTTTTAAATCCGAAATCATAATTCTAAATTGCGTTTGTAACATTTCTTTTAAGTAGTACATGTCTAATGATTTTATTCCTAAAATACCAAATATATTTTCAAATTCTAAATCTTTCAACTTATATACCTCTCAATCATTTTTTATAAAAATATTATATACTATACAAAAAATAATTTCAACAAAGTCTATAAAATTTAATTTATATTATTTTACATATATAAAAATTACGAAAAATATATACTTTACAAAATATTATAAAATACATATTTTTCGTAATTTTAAAAAATAAAAAAAACTGGCGACTTCCTATTTTCCCAGCAGGGTAACCCGCAAGTATCTTCGGCACTAAAGAGCTTGACTTCTGTGTTCGGTATGGGAACAGGTATTTCCTCTTTGTCATTATCACCAGAAAATTATAGTGTATATATAACACACTGAAAAATACATAGACAAACTCTTTTTCATAATCTTTTTCTTTGTAAAACCGTTTAACTTATTTTTTA